>CAMJJL010000001.1 GCA_946406145.1 uncultured Clostridia bacterium
GTTGTTATTCTTCGCTGTGCATCGCAGGTCCCCTCTGGGTAATTTGGAACAAGCGTGGCAAGAAGGGCGCCAATGCAGAGGCTCCCAAGGCAGAAAAAGCCGAGGCTTAATCAACATCAATTAATCATTGCGAAGGGCAAACACTTGTGTTTTGTTCCTGTGGCAATCTCAATCTAATCAAAAAAGGCACCGTCTTCGGACGGTGCCTTTTTTGATGATCGGTTCTTCACAGAATGTTCTCCCACTTTAACAGCTTAGCGTTTTTGATGTCCAGTATCTTTCGTCTGGCACAGGCGGATGTCGCCAAAAAGTCCTCCGTATCGGCGGTTCTCGCGAACTCTCTGAGCATGGCGAGATCCGAGGAGATGTGTCCGATCTCGCTGTGAAACATAAAGATATTGAACATGCCGCTTTGCTTGCGAAACCGATTGTCGAGCTTCGCCGCCTCTGTCTCGGCGTCGAGCACCTCGTTGTGCATCATCTTCTCAGCCCCGCTGTCAAGCATCTTGATATACGCGTCGGCGTTGGAGGTGACATAGATATATTCGATGCCGCCGAGCAGCATTGCCAGTGCGAGCATCGCGAGCGCAATCCATCCTCTTTTCATTTGTTTTCCTCCTGTTCCGATTCTTCTTCCTGCTCCTGCAGATCCTCGCTTTGGAACCCGTTGTCGGCGAGTGCGTCATCCGTCAGCACGCTGAGTGTGCCGTTCGGCTCGATGATCCCCCATCGCACGGTGCTCTCATCGGCGATGTTCTTTTCACGCAGGAGTGAATAGACGTCCTCGCGGCTGATCCGCAGTTTTCTCAGCTGGGTGTCGATCATCTGTCCATCCTTGATGATGATGATCGGATGACCGCAGATCAAGGATCGAAATCGCTTGCTCTTCATCATCAGCAGCGAGACCAGCAGCTCGATCGCTACGATCACCATGATGGGCACGAGAGAATTGAGCAAGGGGCGTTCGGCGTTTTCGAGCGGAAGAGAAGCGACCTCGGAGATAATCAGCGTGATCACCAGCTCCGAGGTCTGCATATCGCTGACCTGACGCTTTCCCATCAGGCGCACGGCGACTGTGACGATGATGTAGATCAGGATTGTTCTTATCAGTAATGTGAGCATAAAAATCACCTTGTTTATTATGTGAAAATGCACCAAAAAAATGTATGCAAATTTTGCATGGAAAATTGCATATTTCTTTCAAAGGATTATAATTATAGGGTGGAGGAGTATAATTATGATATCTACGTGATTGATTAACTGACAAGGTTTATCCTCGTTTATCATACGATATTATGTCGAGAAAGAAGGCTCATTATGAACAGCAGTCCGTACTTCGTCACACTCAAGCGACTGATCGATGAGATCGGTCTGACCAGCTACTACATGCCTGTGGATCCCGAGGAGATCCACATCACTGTTACCGACGTTGACCGTCCCGGTCTGGAGCTGGTCGGTCACCTCAAATACTATGACAGCCGCTATCTGATTGCCTTCGGACGGACGGAAATGTCGTTCCTCGAATCGGAGAGTATGCAGACCCAGATCGAGCAGCTCGAACCGATCATCAGCCAAAAGCCGCCCGCGATGGTCATCGCGCGTGATATCGAACCGCTCGAGTCGATGATGGAGCTGGCGCGCAAGTATATGGTGCCGATCCTCACCACAGCCGATTCTACCTCTGAGGTTGACGCGGCGATTGTCTCGTTCCTGAATGTGGAGCTCGCGCAGCGCATTACCCGTCACGGCGTTCTGGTCGAGGTGTACGGCGAAGGTATCTTGCTGATCGGCGACAGCGGCGTCGGTAAATCCGAGACCGCGATCGAGCTGATCAAGCGCGGACATCGTCTGATCGCCGACGATGCGGTTGAGATCAAGCGCGTGTCCAAAAAATCGCTGATCGGCTCTTCTCCCGAGAACATCCGCCACTTCATTGAACTGCGCGGTATCGGTATCATCAACGCGCGTCGCATCTTTGGTATCGGCGCGGTCAAGGTCAGCGAGAAGATCGATCTGGTCATCAACCTTGAGCTGTGGAACAGCAAAAAGGTTTATGACCGTATGGGTATGGATGACGAGTATATGGAGATCCTCGGTATCGAGATCCCGGTCGTCACTATTCCCGTCAAGCCCGGTCGTAACCTCGCGGTCATCATCGAGGTCGCCGCAATGAACCATCGCCAGAAGAAGATGGGCTATAACGGCGCTCAGGAGCTCTTGCAGAACCTCGGCATGGATATCAGCCCCGAGGATATCGGGAAGAAGAAGATCGATACGAATTGGTGAGGTGCTGTCCAAGAAATGGAGCCGCAGGCGAACATTGATTGGTTAACAGCACCCATGCAAGGCTCTCCCAAGAAGCGGAGCTGTAGGCGAACGCTGATTGGCTGAGAGCTACTGCGAGGACATTCCCCATAAGAAGGAGCTTTTCGGGGGATTCGTTATTGATCACACAGATTGGCTGAGAGCTACTGTGGGTAGTTAATGAGGAATGAGGAATTAACGGAAATGAAGCGCTTCCGTTTTATACAAAATGGGTGTGGGCAAAGTCCGCCGTAAACTCCTCACTCCTATCTGAACGAAGCGGAGAAATATAGATGAATTTACTTGATGAATTAAACAGCAGAAGTATTACATACGTATGCAATGAGCCTATGGCGGCTCACACCACCTTCAAGATCGGCGGTGCGGCGGATATTATGATCACGGTCAAGTCGATCGATGAACTGCAAACTGCGGTCAATGCCTGCAAAGCCTCCGACATCCCGGTGATGATCCTCGGCAACGGTTCGAACCTGTTGGTGTCTGACAACGGTATCGAGGGCGCGGTGATCACGCTGGACGGTGATTTCAAAAAGATCACCGTGGACGGCGATATCATCACCTCCGGCGCGGGCGCGAAGCTCAGCCGTCTGTGCTGTGTCGCGCTCGAGAACAGCCTCACCGGTCTGGAATTCGCCTACGGTATCCCCGGTTCTGTCGGCGGCGCCATGTACATGAACGCAGGCGCTTACGGCGGCGAGATGAAGGACGTCGCGCTGAGCGTGACGGCTTTGACCCCTGACGGTGAGATCCGTGAGGTTCCTGCACAGGATTTACAGCTCGGCTACCGCACCAGCGTCTTTAAGACAAACGGCGATATTATTCTTTTCTCGAAATATAAATTAGAAAAGGGCGACCAAGACGCCATCAAAGAGAAGATGGATGACGTGATGGATCGCCGCAAAACCAAGCAGCCGCTCGAGTTTCCTTCGGCAGGCTCGGTGTTCAAGCGACCCGAGGGCGCTTTTGCCGGCACGCTGATCGAACAGTGCGGACTCAAGGGCAAGACCGTCGGCGGCGCTCAGGTCAGCGAAAAGCATGCCGGCTTTATCATCAACATCGGCGGCGCGACCTGTGACGATGTGATGGGCCTTGTCAAGCTCGTGCAGGATACCGTCAAAGCCGAGACGGGCTACTTCCTCGAACGCGAGATCATCCGAACAGGCAGAGAGTAAACTCTCCCTGATCAAACTATGAGTCACCATAGCTTGATCAATCGTACGAAAGAGATCAACTAACTCTTTGAAGAAAGGAGCAGTGTATATGGAATTTGTCATCTTGACCGGACTCTCCGGCGCCGGTAAGACCAACGCCCTGCACGCTATGGAAGACAGCGGATATTACTGCGTGGATAATCTTCCGCCGTTGTTGCTGGATACCTTCTACGATCTGTGCGATAACTCCACCGATAATCGTATGAAAAAGGTTGCTGTGGTAGCGGACGCGAGATCCGGTGAGATGTTCGCCGATATCCCCGATGTGCTGTCCAAGCTCCGACTGGAGGGCAAGCAGTTCAAGATTCTGTTCCTTGACGCAAAGCCCAATACATTGCTTGTTCGTTTCAAGGGGACACGCCGTAAGCATCCGCTGATCGGCGAGATCGCCTCCGGTTCGATCGAAGAAGCTGTCGAGCTTGAAAGCGAGTTGATGAACGGCGTTAAGGCGATGGCGGACTATGTGGTCGATACGACCTTTATGAATCCGAATGAGCTCAAGGAGCGAGTGACGACCCTGTTCTCTGCAGGCGCTCATGATACCCTGCTCGTCACCTGTGTATCCTTCGGCTACAAATACGGGATCCCGCCCGAGGCGGA
Source organism: uncultured Clostridia bacterium (assembly GCA_946406145.1). GTDB lineage: Bacteria > Bacillota > Clostridia > Oscillospirales > Acutalibacteraceae > Ruminococcoides. The sequence goes on from CAMJJL010000001.1 coordinate 4,137, forward strand.
TATGGTGCTGGACGTTCGGTGCCTGCCCAATCCCTTTTATATCAAAGAATTAAAGCCCCTGACCGGTCTTGACGAACAGGTGCGCAATTATATCTGCGGCTTTGACGTTACGGGAGAGTTCCTCGATCACCTGTACGCGTTTATCGATTATCTGATCAGTCTGTACCGCAACGAGGGCAAAAGCGAGCTGGTGATCGGTGTGGGCTGTACCGGCGGCAAACACCGTTCCGTCACCGTCGCCCGTATGCTGAACACCCACCTGCTCGAAAACGGACAAAAGTCCGCGATCCACCACAGAGATATCTGGAAAGCCTGAAAACAATTAGGAATTAGGAGATAGGAATTAGGAATTTCGGGAAACGCTGACGCGTTTTTGATTAGATGACGCTTGAATAATACTCTATAAAATGGTGTGGTGAAGCTCGCCTATAACTCCTAACTCTTCACTCCTCACTCCTCACTCAAATATTGTTATGTCTTTTTCATCCGATACAAAACGGGAGATTTGCCAGAAGCTCTCCACCCGTACGCCGCTCCAGTACAGCGAGTTGTACGCGATGCTCCTGCTCGGCAAAGAGTTCACTTCCCGTACCATCATATTTAAAACTGAAAACGAGGATGTATTCTCGCATTTTGTCTTTTTGATCAGCCGATTGTTCAAGGCAAAGTGCGAGGTGATCGCCCCCTTAAAAGGAGAGACCGGCCGCAATCGCGCGTTTACCGTCACCGTGACCTCTCCCGAAAAATGCCGCAAGATCTTTGAATATTACGGACACGAGGATCGCGACGTGAATCTCCGTGTCAATCGCGCCAACATCGATGACGAGGAGGAGCAGCGCGCCTTTATTCGCGGTGCATTCCTTGCCTGCGGATCCGTGACCGATCCCGAGAAGGCGTATCATCTGGAGTTTGCGGTCAGTCACCACAACCTGTGCATGGATATTTGCCGCCTGGTCGATGAGATCCAGGATTGCGATGTCAGCCCCAAGATGCTGACTCGCGGCGGCAATTACATCGGCTACATCAAGGACAGTGAGCAGATCACCGATCTGCTGACCTATATGGGCGCGGTCGTCGCGTCGATGAACGTGATGGGCACAAAAGCGCTCAAGCAGGTGCGCAACTCCGCCAACCGCCGCGCCAATTCCGAGATCGCGAATCTGCAAAAGACCGCTTCGGCATCCGCGCGACAGATCAAAGCGATCAACAAGCTCAAAAAGGATGGCAGATACAACCTGTTGCCCGAGGAGTTGAAGATCGTGGCACAGCTGAGATACGATTATCCCGAGCTGACGCTCCGCGATCTGGGCGCAAAGTTCGATCCGCCGATCTCGCGCAGCGGCGTGAATCACCGACTGGAAAAAATCATCCGCCTCGCTGAGGAGGATTGAATATTAATTGAATAATAATTGTAGGGACGAGCATTGCTCGTCCGCGGATGACCACCGGTCATCCCTACCGAAAGAGGGAAACCCATGACCGAACTGAATGACAAAATGGATTTTGAAGAAGCGTACGCCGCACTGCGTGAGGTTGTAGCACAGCTTGAGAATCCGAAGAACAAGATCGAAGATAACATCGCTTTATATGAGAAGGCGTGCCGTCTGGTGCTCTTTTGCCGCCGTAAGCTCGATGAAGCGAAGATGCAGATCATCGATATCAACGAACGCATCGCACAGCTCAAGGACAGCGGTGACAAGATTTTTGAGGAAGAAGCATGAGAGATTATATCAAAGACATAGAAGCCGCCATCGAGCGGTACATTCCGCAGGAAAAGGCAGCGGAGCAACAGCTGATCGACGCGGTGCGCTATTCGCTGAACCTCAAGGGTAAGCGTGTGCGCCCCTCGCTGACGCTGGCGTTCGCCGAGTTATGCGGCGGATCGGTCGATGCCGCGATGCCGTTCGCGTGCGCGGTGGAGATGGTACATACCTATTCGCTGATCCACGATGATCTGCCCTGCATGGACAATGATGATTTTCGTCGCGGACAGCCTGCGAATCATAAAGTATTCGGCGAGGATATCGCTCTGTTGGCAGGCGACGCGCTGCAGAGCATGGCGTATACCACCATGCTCAGCGACGAGGCGGTAGCCGCTGTCGGCGGAGCAAGAGCCGCCCGTGCCGCGCGTATTTTAGCGGAAAAATCGGGCTTGCTCGGCATGGTGGGCGGTCAGGTGATCGATCTGTCGATGGAGCATCAAACCGTCGGGATTGAACTCGTCCGACTCATGGAGGAGAAAAAGACCGCCAATCTGATCGAGGCCGCCTGCATGATGGGCTGTGTCGTCGCGGGCGCGGAGGAAGAGAAGATCGCCGCCGCCGAGAGATACGCTCATGCCATCGGTCTGGCGTTCCAGATCGTGGATGACATCCTCGACGTGACCTCGACCGCTGAGGAGCTCGGCAAGCCGATCGGCAGTGACGTCGATAATGAGAAGAACACCTTTATGTCATTGCTCGGGATTGAGCGCTGCCGCGAGTCGGTCGCTTGGCTCACTGAAGAAGCGATCGACGCGCTGAGTGTATTTGACGGCGACACCAAGGATCTGGCTGATTTTGCCGTCGCATTGGCGAACAGAAAAAAATAACAGATCCCCCACGTAAAGGAACAGCCGGTTTTCGGGTACGGCAATGCGTACCGTTCCGGAAATGCACGTTCCCTATGGTGCGATTTGTTATTACGATTAATTGATTTCGGTACATCGGATATGGTTTTTCGAGTACCGTACATACATTTTGTATAAGTAATCAGGTTCATTATGTCATACGAGATTTTGTCAAAAATTGAATCTCCCGCCGACGTCAAGGCGCTTTCCGCGGAGCAGCTCGATCAGCTGTGCGACGAGATCCGCGAAAAGCTCATCGACATAGTGTCGGTCAACGGTGGTCATCTGTCCTCCAACCTCGGAGTGGTGGAGCTGACGGTGGCGCTGCATCGGGTCTTTGATTGTCCCTCAGACAGCGTTGTGTTCGACGTCGGTCACCAGAGCTATACCCACAAGATGTTGACGGGACGCTACGATCAGATCGATACGATCCGCCGTGAGGGCGGACTGTCGGGCTTCCCTAAGCGTTGTGAGAGTGAATACGACGCGTTCAACGCCGGTCACGCCTCCACCTCGATCTCCGCGGCGCTCGGCATCGCGAAGGCAAAGCTCTTGACGGGAGATCCCTCCTATACCATCGCCGTGATCGGCGACGGCTCGCTGACGGGCGGTTTAGCCTATGAAGGACTGAACAACGCGGGTCAGCACAAAAAGAATTTTATCGTGATACTCAACGATAACCGCATGTCTATCAGCCGCAACGTCGGCGCGATGGCACGGTATCTTTCCTCGATACGGCTGCAGCCGTGGTATCGGTGCTTAAAGCGCGGTACCGAGCGTGCGCTGTCGAAGATCCCGCTTTTAGGCAGACCGATCGGCAGTGTGCTCAAGCGTTCCAAATCCAAGGTCAAGCATGTGATGTATCGTCATACCATCTTTGATAAGCTGGGGCTGTCCTACTACGGCCCCGTTGACGGACATAACATGGAAGAGCTGACAAAGGCGCTGTATACGGTCAAGCAATCCAAGGACCCTGCCCTGCTCCATGTGGTGACCAAAAAGGGAAAGGGCTATAAATACGCGGAGGATGATTCCGCGTCCTACCACGGCGTGGGCTCCTTCAACATCGACACCGGTGAGCCGATCAGCTCTAACAAGAACTTTTCCGCCGTTTTCGGTGAAAAGCTCTGTGAGCTTGCGCAGGCGGATGAACGCGTCTGCGCAGTGACTGCCGCGATGCGCACGGGTACGGGACTGGTGGATTTCTCAAAGCAATATCGTGATCGCTTCTTTGACGTCGGCATCGCCGAGGAACACGCGGTCACCTTCGCCGCAGGATTGGCGGTCAACGGAATGCTGCCGGTGTTCGCGGTCTATTCGACCTTCTTACAGCGCAGCTACGATCAGCTGATCCACGATGTATCCATGCAGAACGCCCATCTGGTGCTCGGTATCGACCGCGCCGGTGTGGTCGGTGAGGACGGCGAGACCCATCAGGGCTTGTTTGATGTGTCGATGCTCAACGCGATCCCCAATACCACGATCTATTCGCCGTGTTATTTCGACGGCCTGCAAAATGCGCTGACAGCGGCGCTGTTTGAGGATAAAGGACTTGTCGCGGTGCGATATCCGCGCGGCGGAGAGGGCAAAAAGCCCGACGGCTACGGCAGAGAGAACATCGATTATGAGATCTACGGAGATCGTGACGCCGATACCCTGCTTATCACCTACGGGAGATTGTTCAACGAGGCGGTCGCGGCTCGACAGATCGTCAAGGAGCAGGGCGGAGAGCTATGCATCATGAAGCTCTGCCGCATCAAGCCCATTGATGAACGGGCAATCAAGCTGGCTTCCGGTTTTTCGAAAATATATTTCTTCGAAGAGGGAATGCGCAGCGGCTCGGTCGCCGATCGTTTCCGCGATATGCTCGATCGGCAGAACTACAGCGGCAGCTATCGGGTGCATGCTGTTGATGATACATATGTACAGCACGCGTCTGTGAAAAATTCGCTCCGAGCCCTCGGCTTTGACGCTCAGTCGATGGCACGATCCGTACAGCAAAGTGAAGAGGTGAGCGGATGAAGAAACGGCTGGATGTTCTGTTAGTGGAAAAAGGCTTTTTTGAAAGCCGTGAAAAGGCAAAGGCGGTCATCATGTCGGGCTGTGTCTACGTCAATAACCAAAAGGCGGATAAGGCAGGCTCCAATTATGAAGAGAACGCCGCCGTTGAGGTGCGCGACAACCGCATGCGCTATGTATCGCGCGGCGGCTATAAGCTCGAGAAGGCGATGGAGGTCTTTCCGATCTCGCTCGAGGGCAAGGTGACGATGGATATCGGCGCTTCGACAGGAGGCTTCACCGATTGTATGCTCCAGAATGGCGCCGAAAAGGTCTATGCCGTTGACGTCGGCTACGGTCAGCTGGCGTGGAAGCTGCGCAACGATGAGCGCGTCGTCAATCTTGAGCGCACCAATATGCGCTATGTTACCTCAGAGCAGGTACCCGAGCCTGTGGACTTCTTCTCCGTTGACGTCGCCTTTATCTCTCTCGAGCTGATCCTCCCTGCGGCACGCGGCGTATGCGCCGATGACGCTCAGGCGGTCTGCCTGATCAAGCCGCAGTTTGAAGCAGGGCGTGAGAACGTCGGAAAAAACGGCGTTGTGCGCGATCAAAAGGTGCACCAAAGCGTCGTGCAGGGGATCATTGACTTTTGCTTGCAAAACGGTTTTTCCGTCTGCGGACTGGACTATTCACCCATCAAGGGACCGCAGGGGAACATCGAATATCTGCTTTATATCAAGCGATCTGATACGCCTGTGAATCTTCTCTCCGCAACTGTCGTCGAGGTGGTCACGGCGTCGCACGAGGCGCTCGATCGCTGAAATCGGATCGTCGTTCGCCGGACGCTGTTCAGGCGTATCATCCGTTTGACCGACATCAAAACACCTGGGGGAAAACCTATGAAACTGTCCCTGATAGTCAATAAAGATAAGGCGCTTGCCATGGACGCGGCACAGCGTGTCGTCAAACAGCTTGCACCATATGACGTCGAGTTCCTGTCCTGCGAGGATTGTCCCGTAGCCGGGACGAAGGTGATGTCCTCTGCCGAGGAGATCATCCGCGCCTGTGATATTGCGGTGACGGTCGGCGGTGACGGCACCATCATCCACAACGCAAAATTTGCCGCCTTATATGAAAAGCCTCTCTTAGGAATCAATCTCGGCAGGCTCGGCTTTGTCGCTAACATCGAACCCGACGAGATGGATGAGCTGAGAAAGCTCGTGACCGGTGAATATCGCGTCCAGAAGCGGATGCTGCTCGAGATCACCGTGGACAAGGACGGCGAACAGCGCTGTCTGACCGCGGTGAATGAAGCGGTCATCCATCGCGATACGCTTGCGAATATGGTCGATATCTCGGTGGAGCTCGACGGCGAGAGGATCATCTCCTATCGTGCCGACGGTATGATGTTTTCCACTCCCACGGGTTCGACGGCGTATTCATTCTCTGCCGGCGGTCCCGTCATCGAGCCGGATATGAACTGTATCCTGCTCACACCCATCTGTCCGCATGCTTTGGCGTCACGCCAGGTGGTCTTTACCGAGGACGCGGTTCTCTCCGCGCGTGTCCATCCCGAGTCTACCCTCAAATGCTATATGACGGTGGACGGTCAGAATCACATCCCCATCTCCTCTGATGATATCATCACGGTGAGAAAATCGTCGAAAACGTTACAGCTGATTATACTTAAGGAGAAGAATTTTTATACGCTTCTCAATGAAAAATTAAAGGAGTTCTAATGGAAATGAAGATAACAAGACACAACAAAATTCTGGAGCTGATCAACAAGTATCCGATTACCACGCAGGAGGAACTGATCGATTATCTGCGCAAGGAGGGCTACGATGTGACACAGTCCACCGTATCCCGTGATATCAAGCAGCTTCGCCTGACCAAGACCCTTTTGCCCGACGGCAAGTACCGTTATCAGGCGTCTCCCAGCTCCGAAAAGGGTGCGAAGAATAATTTCGGAACCATCTTCTCATCTTCTGTAATCTCGGTGGAAACCGCGATGAACATCGTTGTGATCAAGACCTTCAGCGGTATGGCGCAGGCAGCGTGTGCCGCATTGGATATGATGTCCTTTGAAACGGTGCTTGGTACACTGGCAGGCGAGGATACCATCCTCGTCGTCTGCAAGGACGCGGAGCAATCTGTCGCCTGTTGCGAGGAATTCAAATCCTTTCTTTCCTGAATCCAAGTAGCAGCCTGTAAAAGCTAAAACTTTATCAATATTGCTTCATATATTTGCATCATGCTTCGTCCTCAAACTTGACAGGCGCCAGCCAGCCTGCGTTTTTGTCCTCGTCTGACGCAAATCTAATCGTAATCAGATATCAACTTTTAGCTGTTTCAGGATGATAGGGGAGGGCTTGCTCCTCCCGTTAATCAACGAAGAATATAAACAAAGGAACCAACATATGCTTACTAACCTTTATATCGAGAATATAGCGGTTATTGAAAAAAGTAATATTGATTTTACAAATGGTCTGAATGTGCTCACAGGTGAGACCGGCGCCGGTAAGAGCATCGTGATCGACGCGATCAACGCCGTGCTCGGCAAGCGCTCTTCACGCGGTATGATTCGCACGGGCGCCGAAGCCGCTTATGTCAGCGCGACCTTTGAGGAGCTGTCCGATCTGGTACATAAAAAGCTCGCCGCAATGGGCTATTCCGCCGAGGACGGATCGCTGATCCTCTCGCGTGAGCTGTCTGCATCGGGAAAGAACACCTGCCGCATCAACTCCCGACCGGCAACGGTTGCCGCATTGAAGGAGCTGGGCGAGTATCTGATCAACATCCACGGTCAGAACGACAACCTCGAGCTGATGAATCCTGCTTTGCACATCGTCTATATCGACGCGCTCGCGGATATCGGCGAGCGGCTTGCCGCTTATCGTGGGCTCTATCGTGAGCTGAAAGCGGTCGAAGAGGAGCTCGGCTCCGCCGATACCGACGAGAGTGAACGCCTCAGACGGATGGATCTGCTGTCGTTCCAGATCACGGAGCTGGAGGACGCGGACATCACCGTCGGCGAGTATGACGCGCTCAGCGAGGAGCGCAACGCTCTGCAAAATCGTGAGAAGATCGCAAAGGAGCTGATGCGCGCGCGTATCGCGCTGGACGGCGATGACGAGGTGGACGGTGTGCTCCGCATGACGGATGACGCTGCGACCAGCGTGATGAACGCATCACGGTATCTGAGTACCTTAGAGGGCGCCGCCGATCGGTTGTCATCCGCGTTGTATGAGCTGCAGGAGATCTCCCGTGAGTTGGAGGGCGCGATGGATGATATCGACGCCGATCCGCATCGTCTGGAAGAGATCGAGGAACGGCTCGACCTCTTGTACCGTCTGCGCCACAAGTACGGCGACAGCGAAGAAGAACTGCTGGCTTATCTTGATGATGCTAAAAAAGAATTAAACGCCCTGAGCGACTACGCGTTCAATCGTGAACAGCTCGAGAAGCGCAGGGATGAACTATATAGCCGTGCGTATGATTCCGCAAAAGAATTATCCAACATCCGCAGCAAGGTCTGTGAGACCTTCCGCGAGAGCGTCGAGCGTGAGATGGCGTTCCTGTTGATGCCCGATGTTCGGCTGGAGATCCAACACGAAGAGGTCGAGATGAATACACGCGGCATCGACAAGATCGAGTTTTTGATCTCGGTCAACCCCGGTGAGGAGCCGAAGCCTGTCAGCAAGATCGCCTCGGGCGGCGAGCTGTCGCGTATGATGCTTGCAATCAAGACCGTGCTCTCGCGTGCGGACTTTGTGCAGACCTTGATCTTTGACGAGATCGACACCGGTATTTCCGGTTCTGCCGCCGATCGTGTCGGTAAGAAGCTCCATCAGCTTTCCGCAGACAGCCAGGTGCTGTGCGTGACCCACCAGGCGCAGATCGCCGCCTTTGCCGACAACCACCTGTTTATCAGCAAGAGTGTGCATGATGACCGCACCTTTACACAGGTCGATTCCCTGAACGAGGACGGCAGGATCAAGGAGCTCGCGCGGATCGTCGGTGGGGAACAGATCACCGACAGCGCGCTCAATCACGCTAAACAACTGTTGCATACAGCGAGAGAGTGATCTCTCTTTTCAATACGATTAGGAGTAATTGATGAAAAAGTGGGTGACCCGAAAACTGAATAAAGATAACGCGGTCGCCATTTCTCAGCGCTATGACCTGCCCATGCTGATCGCCATGCTGCTTGATATCCGCGGCATCACCGGGGAGGAGGAGATCATCGATTTTCTGTCGAATGAAACACTCGTCTCGTCCCCGTTCGAGATCAAGGATATGGACAAGGCGGTCGAGCGGATCCAAGGGGCGATCGAGGACGGTGAGCGCATCTGTGTGTACGGCGATTTTGACGCCGACGGCGTTACCTCGACCGCGCTGCTGTACTCCTACCTCTCCGATATCGGCGCGGACGCGATGTATTACATCCCCTCGCGTGAGACTGAGGGCTACGGTATGCACCGCGAGGCGATCGATCGACTGTACGAGCGCGGCGTCAAGCTGATCATCACGGTCGATAACGGCGTTGCCGCTGTTGACGAGGTAGCATACGCCAAAACGCTCGGGATCGATACTGTCATCACCGATCATCACGCGATCCCCGAGACCCTGCCCGACGCTGTCGCAGTGATCGATCTGCACCGTTCCGATTGCAATAGTTCTTTTAAAGAATTATCAGGCGTCGGTGTCACCTTTAAGCTGGTGCAGGCGATCGAGGGCGAATACGCCGATGTGGAGGGGCTGTTGGAGAATTATTCCGACCTAGCCGCGATCGGCACCGTGGGCGATATCGTCACCCTGCGCGGTGAGAACCGTGTGCTGGTCAAGAACGGTCTGCGCCATATCAACAACGGTGACCGCTTAGGCATCGCCGCGCTGGTCGAAGACGCCGGGCTGAGCGGCAAGAGTATCTCCGCGGGTAACCTGAGCTTTACATTGGTGCCGCGCATCAATGCCGGCGGACGGCTCGGACTATCCAAAAAATCCGTCACGATGTTGTTGACGGATGATGAAGAATACGCGGCTGATATTGCCGCGGAGCTGAGCTCCGACAACACGGAGCGCCAGCAGATCGAGCGCGATATTCTCGGCGAGATCGACGAGATGATCCGACAGGATCCCTCTCCGGTGAACAACCCTGTCATTGTCGTTTACGGTGAGGGCTGGCACAAAGGCGTGATCGGTATCGTTGCCTCACGCATCAAAGAGGTGTACGCCAAGCCTGCCGTGGTGATCTCGATGGAGGGCGATGTGTGCCGCGCGTCCGGCAGATCGGTGAGCGGCTTCTCACTGATCGACGCGGTGTTTTCCTGCTCCGATATCCTCACCCAATGCGGCGGTCATCCGATGGCGGTCGGCTTTGGGATTAAACGCAATCAAATCGATAACTTCATTCAGCGGATCAACCGCTATACCTTGACCCATCCTGTCCCTCAGCCGGTGCTGGAGCTGGACTGCAAGCTCAATCCCGCACAGCTGAATGTGGAGCTTGTTCGGGGGCTGAGCCTGCTCGAACCGTTCGGCGCAGGCAATCCCACGCCGCTGTTCGGGCTGTACAACATGACCCTGCGCGATATCCGCGAGATCGGCGGCGGCAAGCATCTGCGCCTGACGCTGTCGCGAGGTGACAGCACGGTATACGCCCTGCGGTTCTCCACGACTCTCGCGGAATTCCCGTACTCTACCGGCGATGTGGTCGATCTGGCGGTTACGCTGGATATCAATACATATAATAATAACGAGAATCTCTCGATCTTCATCCGTGATATGCGATTTGCGGACAGAAAGGAGGATGAGATGCTCCGCTCCAAGGAGTGCTTTGAGCGCTTCTGCCGCGGCGAGCGCATTTCAGCGGATGAGGCAAGATCGCTCCTGCCCGACCGTTCACAGTTCGCCGTTGTCTATCGATTCCTCCGGGCGAACGGCGGATATCGCTATTCCTTTGACAGTCTTTTGCATCGGATCAGCTCCGATATCGGCTACGGAAAGCTGCGCGTCATTCTGGAATGTATGAATGAGCTGCGGCTGATTGAGATCGATGAGGGCATGTATGACTTTACCGTCAAGATGTGTGAGGTCGGCGCAAAGGTCGATCTGGCCACATCCGTTATCATCACGAAACTCAGGGAGGTGAGCTTGGATGAATGATGTAGTCCATTATCAGGACTTTGATGAATTGCTGTCGCTGCTCGACAAAAGCAACGTCAGGTATAACAAAAAGAAAATCAAGAAGGCGTATGAGTTCGCGAATCTCGCCCACGGCGATCAGCGTCGTGTATCGGGTGTTCCGTACATTCTGCACCCCACCTCCGTTGCCTGTATTCTTGCCGAGATGGGGATGGATACCGATTCGATCATTGCAGGACTGCTGCATGATACCGTTGAGGATACCGACGTCACCCTCACTCAGATCGGCGACGCGTTCGGTGAGGAAGTCATGAACCTCGTCGACGGTCTGACCAAGATCAGCAAGATCAAGTTTACCGACCGTGAGGAACGTCAGGCGGAGAATGTCCGCAAGATGCTGATCGCGATGAGCAACGATATCCGCGTGATCATCGTCAAGCTCGCCGATCGTCTGCACAATATGCGCACCATCGAGTGCGTCAAGGATCAAAAGCGCCGCGATAAGGCGCTCGAGTGTATGGAGGTCTATGCGCCGATCGCTCACCGCTTAGGTATGAAGGCGATCAAGGATGAGCTCGAGGATCTTTCCATGCGCTATCTCGACCCCGTCGCTTATCACGAGATCGAAACGCGATTGCAATTGACCGAGAATGAGCGCAATGCGTTTATCGACGAGATCAAACGGCAGATCCTCGATAAGATCGGCTTCTCTATCTCACACGTTACCATCGAGGGACGTGTCAAGTCGGTCGTTTCCATCTACCGCAAAACCTATATGCAGGGGCGTGACGTTGACCAGATCTTCGATGTGTTCGCGGTACGCGTGATCGTCAACACCATCGGTGACTGCTACAATGTCCTCGGTCTGGTGCACGATATCTTCACACCCTTGCCCAACCGCTTCAAGGACTATATCTCCACCCCCAAGGCGAATATGTACCAGAGCCTTCATACGACGGTGTTCGGGCAGAACGGTATTCCCTTCGAGGTGCAGATCCGCACCTACGAGATGCACCATACCGCTGAATACGGTATCGCGGCGCACTGGAAATATAAGCTCAAGCTGCGCGGCAGCAAGCAGGAGAACTTAGCCGAGAACCTCGCGTGGATCCGCAAGATGATCGAGGTGCAGAACGACGCCGAGGACGCCGAGGATATCGTCAAATCCATCAAATACGATCTCTCTACCAACGAGGTCTATGTCTTTACACCGAAGGGCGATATCATCAATCTGCCTGCCGGCGCTACGGTCATTGATATGGCGTACGCGATCCATTCGGGCGTCGGCAACCGCATGGTGGGCGCCAAGGTCAACGGACGTATCGTACCGATCGACTACAAGGTGCAGAACGGCGATATCGTCGAGATCCTGACCCAGAAAGAGGGAACGGGCCCCAAGCGTGACTGGCTCAAGATCGTCAAGACCAATTCCGCACGCACCAAGATCCGCCAGTGGTTCAAGAAAGAGCGCCGTGAGGAGAATATCACCGAGGGTAAGGCGATGTTCGAGCACGAGTGCAAGAAGGCAGGCATGCAGTTCGCCGATGAGGATCTGGAAGAGTGCATGCAGCCGATCATTCAGCGCCATCACTGTAATTCGATCGACGACTTTTACGCGTCCATCGGCTACGGCGGCATCCAGCTCTGGAAGATCATGCCGCGCGTCAAGGAGATCTATACCAATAAATATAAGAAATCCGATGAACCCGTCAAGCCCATCACCGAGGAGCGCAGCTCCAAGCGCAGGAAGCATGTCGGCTCGGGCGTTACCGTGGAGGGTCTCGACGATTGTCTGATCAAGTTCTCGCGCTGCTGTAATCCCCTGCCGGGTGACGACATCATCGGTTATATCACACGCGGCTTCGGTGTGAGTATCCATAAGCGCAGCTGCACCAATGTGCCCGATGATATCACTGTGTGCGAGGAGCCTGAGCGTTGGGTCAGCGCCCACTGGGATGATGAGATCCACGATAGTTTCCAGAGCACTTTGGAGATCGTCTGCAACGATCGCACCGGCTTCCTTGCCGATGTGACACGCGAGCTGTCCAATATGCGGATCTTCATCCATATGCTCAACTCACGCGAGCTAAAGGATAACCAGGCGATGGTGACCGTTACGATCGAGATCAACAATATGGATCATCTGCGCGCGGTCATGGCGCATCTGGCGCAGATCAACGGCATTGTTTCCATCACAAGGATATAAGGCTCCCTTTGGTAAAGGGAGCTCCCTCAGCAGGAGGGTGAGGGATTGCACAAAAGGAGCGAATCGACCGACTGAATAATAGGGTTGCCATGATAAATGCCGATCGATACAATCCCTCCGAGTCAAAACGAGTTTTGACCCATCTCTCCCGTGTATGGGTGTTATGCCTCAAATCGAGATTTGGGATACACCTCACCTTTACCATAGGGAGACTGATAAAGAAAGGTCTGATACATTTGAAAGCAGTGATCCAGCGCGTCACACGCGCGAGCGTGACCGTTGACGGGGAGAGAGTTTCCGCCATCGAGAACGGCTTGCTGATCCTGCTCGGCGTTGCTCAGGGCGATACCGAGCGCGACGCACAGGTGCTCGCCGACAAGATCGCGAACCTGCGCATTTTCAGCGACAGCGACGACAAGATGAATCTCAGCCTGCTGACTACGAACGGCGCCGCGTTGGTGGTGTCGCAGTTCACCTTGTGCGCGAACTGCTCCCACGGCAGAAGACCGGATTTCTTCGGCGCGGCTAAGCCTGATCCGGCAAATGAATTGTATGAATATTTCTGCAAACGAATAAAAGAGGCGGGCGTAACCGACGTACAAAAGGGCATTTTCGGCGCGGATATGAAGGTCGAATTGCTCAACGACGGACCCGTCACCATTATTATCGAAAGTGGAGATTTGAAAAAATGATGAATATCACTTGTTTTGTGATCGGTATGATCGGCACAAATGTATATCTGCTCGAAGATGAAGCGACAGGAAAGCTGGCGGTGATCGATCCCGCCGACCATTCCGATGAGCTGCTCGAACAAATTGAGGAACACGGCGGCGATTTAGCCTACATCCTGCTGACCCATGGTCATTACGATCATATCATGGGTGTGGCGGAGCTGTGCGAAAAGTATCACCCGACCGTCTGCGCGTCCCGCGTCGAGCTTCCCGTGATCGAGGAGCCTAGTTACAATCTATCAAAGCCGCACGGTATCACGATCGCGCCCTTTACGGTCGATAAAGTGCTGGAGGACGGCGATACCATCATGTTGGGTGAAACGCAGTTGCGGTTCATGTTGACCCCGGGGCACACGATGGGCAGCGGTTGTTATCTGACGGACGACTGCATTTTTTCGGGCGATACGCTGTTTTGTTCCAGCGTCGGACGTACCGACTTCCCGACCTCGTCGATGCGGGATATGATGGCGTCCGTTGAACGACTGAAGAATCTGGAGGGCGATTACAACGTCTATCCCGGGCACGATATGTTCACGACCCTCGAGAAAGAAAGAAAACACAATCCCTTTATGAGATAAATCGGTGAACGGATAACGGTTGTGTGAAACAGTTCACATTATGATATCTGTTTGAATAGGAGTACTGCGTTGCGTATTTCGATACAAAACGGGTGCGGGTGTCCCGCCAACCACCATTCACCGTTCACCATTCACCATTCACCAATTATGAATCTATATATCGACAATCACAAATACCATTATGAAATGGAAAACCTATGCCGCGCCTTCCTCTTTACCGAGGAGGTCGCGGTGTTGCACGAATATACGGAATTATCCGCACCTTATGTGCTGACCTCGGTGCATGAAGCGGTGCGTGTTGAGCTGTGTACCGATACCTTCCGCAAGGCTTTGTCATCACCGTTGAGCGATGATGATGAACTGACAATGGGGCAGCTGCTCTACCGGCTTCTCAGTCAGGCATATGACCGCGAGCTGCCGTGGGGCATCCTCACCGGTGTGCGTCCGATCAAGCTGTATTCTCGCTTGTGTGACAGCGAGGGAGAGGCATCAGCGGCACGCCGCTTTCGCGATACGCTCTATGTCAGCGATGAGAAGATCGCGCTGGCACAGCAGGTGCGCAGGAACCAGCAGGCCATCCTCTCGCGCTCCGACCGCCGATCGATCTCACTCTATGTAAGCATCCCCTTTTGTCCGACGCGGTGCAATTACTGTTCCTTCGTCAGCCAGACGGTTGAAAAGGCAAAGAAGCTGATCGGCGAATACCTGCCTCTCTTGCTGTCCGAAATACGTTATACGGCTCAGCTCGCTGAGGAGTTGGGCTTGCGGTGTGAATCCGTCTATATCGGCGGCGGTACGCCCACGACCCTGAGCGCTGAGGAGCTCGATCTGTTGCTCAACGAGATCGAAGCGGATATCGATCTGTCCGATTGCGCTGAGTTTACCGTAGAAGCCGGTCGCCCCGACACCGTGACACGAGAAAAGCTGCTCACATTGAAGAAGCACTCCGTTACCCGGATCTCCATCAACCCCCAGACCTTCAACGACAGTGTACTGGAGCGCATAGGGCGCAAACACACAGCTCAGCAGACGATCGACGCGTTTCGTTTGGCACGTGAGTTGGGCTTTGGCAACATCAACATGGATCTGATCGCAGGGCTTACATCCGATACTCCCGATAGCTTTGCGCGTACGCTCGATATCGTGCAAAGCTTAGATCCCGAGAGCGTTACGGTCCATACCCTCGCCGTCAAGCGATCAGCCCGACTGAATTCGACAGACGCGGTCAAGGAACAGGAATATACCGCGCGGATGCTCTCTGACGCGGCAGCGCGTCTGACCGAGGGCGGCTGGGAGCCGTATTACCTCTACCGCCAGAGCAAGATGCTCTCTAACCTTGAGAACACAGGCTGGGCGAAGCCGGGGTATTTCAGCCCCTATAATGTTTATATCATGGAGGAGACACATTCGATCCTCGCCTGCGGAGCCGGAGCGGTCAGCAAGCTCCGCGACGTTGATTCCGACTACATCGAGCGCATATTTAACTTTAAATACCCGTATGAATATATCAGCCGTTTTGACGAGATGATACAGCGCAAAGCCCGTGTGCGCTCATTTTATGGTGAATACAACAAATCATAGGTAAAACGGTTGAATTCTCACATCCACTGTGATAAAATACCTCTTTGATAAGTCAGGCTCCCAAAAGGAGCGAATGACGCGCGCTTTTCCTCAAGGGAAAGAAAGGATAAGGAAAAACTTCTCCGGTATTGCATTTTACCGGATGGGCAGGAAGTGTTCCCACCTCATCCGTCACCGCTTCGGTCTGCGGCGACACCTCCCCCTCAAGGGAAAGGCATAAAAAACGGAGCGATGTTATGAACAACAACGACAGTTTCAGCAAGAATACGTCAAAAACCTTTTTAAAGGGCGCGATGATCATGACCGTCAGCATGGTCGTGGTCAAGGTGCTCGGCATGCTGTACAAGATCTTTCTCTATCGTATGTTTGCCGTTTATGATGACGCGGCAGGCTTCTCGATGAGCAGCGTCGGTATCGGACTGCTGAGCAATGCCTATGAGGTTTACACGCCGCTTTTCGCACTGGCGACGGCGGGATTTCCGATCGCGGTATCGCGACTGATCGCGGAGAGCATCACGCAAAAGCGGTATCGGGATGTGGAGGTCATCTATAAAACATCCAGAAAGTTCTTTGTCGCGATGGGCGCGATTTGCTTCGCGCTGATGATCGGTATCAGCTTTATCTACGTACAGCTGATCAAATCGCCCGATTCCATCTACGCGATGATGACGCTGGCGCCGTCGATCTTTATCGGCTGTCTGGTCGCGATCTACCGCGGCTACTTTGAGGGACAGCGCAACATGTTCCCCACCGCGTGCAGCGAGGTCATCGAAATGCTGGTCAAGGTCATCAGCGGTCTGTCACTGGGCTTCCTCGTGATGAAGTTCGGCATGGACGAATTCGGCGCAAAGGGAACGGTGTTCGGCAAGATGTATCCCTCTGCCGAAATGGCGATGCAGCGTCTGCTCGCGTATTCCGTAGCGGCGGCGATCGCCGGTATCGCGCTGGGCTCCCTGTTCGCGTTTTTGTTCCTGCGCGTCTATTACGCTAAGCACAAGTTCATCGTTACCGACGAGATGTACCACGATTCGGTCGACGCGCGTACCCAGGGCGAGACCTTCCGTATCCTGCGCAACACCGCCATTCCGATCATCCTCTCGGCGTTTATTATGAATATCTCCACGACCATCGACGCGGTCGTGATCCAGAACGTTTTGTACAACACCTGCCGCGTGAACCTCGACGGGTTGATCTCGCAGTTCGATCCCAAGTATTCGGCGGAGCTGTACAATATGGTACAGGGCACGGATATCAAGCTGCATACCTCCCTGTGGGGCTGCTTTGCGAACGCCCTGCCGCTGATGCAGCTGGTCACCACGGTCACACAGGTGTTCGGTACCTCGGCGCTCCCCAACGTTACCGCCGCCTATACCTCGGGCGATAAAAAGGAGCTCAAGCAGAGTATGGAGACCGTCATCAAGCTGACTATGATCTTCACCCTGCCTGCCGGACTCTCGCTGTTCGCACTGGCGAATCCGATCATCACGCTGCTCTACGGCGGTGGATTTGAGGCAGAGGTCTCCGCGTCTATCCTGCGGCTGATGGGCTTCTCATGCATCGTTGTCGCCGCGTCCACGCCGGTGATGAGCATGCTGCAGAGTTTGGGCAAGGTCAAACTGCCGCTGATCCTCTGCTCCATCGCGATGGTGCTCAAGATCTCGACCAACTACCTCTTCGTCAGTATGGCGGAGCTGAATGTCACCGGCGCCGCTATCGGCTCACTGGTCGCGTTCACCTTTGTCTTTGTCGCCGGTATGTACCTGCTGATCAAGCACTCCAAGGTCAGACCCGACTTTATCAACACGATCCTAAAGCCCTTTATCTGCGCGGCGCTTTGCGCTGCGACAGCGTACGGCGTGTATATGCTGCTCAATCGCTTTGTCAGCTATGTGATCGCGCTGATGATCGCGATCGTAGCAGCGGTGATCGTTTACATCGTCGCGCTGATGCTGATCAAGACCTTTGATAAGGAAGAAATATATATGCTGCCAAAAGGCAACAATATTGTAACAATTCTTGAAAAACTGCACTTGTTAAGGTAATATATAGGATATAAGCGGTTTTCTGCCGCTTTTTGGAGAGAGTATGGATTTTCAGTACAAAGAAACATATGATATTTCTGATCTGATCCGCATCATGCGGATCCTGCGCGCTCCCGACGGATGCCCCTGGGACAGGGTGCAGACGCACGAGAGCATCCGGCAGAACTTCATCGAAGAGACCTATGAGGCAGTCGAGGCGATCGACAAGGGCGATTCACCCCTGCTCAGGGAGGAGCTCGGTGATGTGTTGATGCAGGTGATCTTCCATTCTTTGATGGAGGAGGAAGCAGGACGGTTCGATTTCAACGACGTTTGCAACGATGTGTGTCAGAAGCTGATTATCCGCCATCCCCATGTATTCGGTAATGTCGAAGCCGATACCCCTCAAGAGGTGCTCAAAAACTGGGATGCCATCAAGATGCAGACCAAGTCGCAGAAGAGTACAGCTGATTCCGTAGACGACGTAGCGCGATCCCTTCCGGCGCTCATGCGTGCCCAGAAGGTGCAGAAGCGCTCCGCTAAGTCGGGTATGGACTTCCGCTCTGCCGAAGAAGCCGCCGCCAAGGTGCCGGAGGAACAGCGTGAGCTGTTCGCGGCGATTGACAGCGGCGACAAGGCGAAGATCGAAGAAGAGCTGGGAGATCTGCTTTTCTCTGTCGTCAACATTGCGCGGTTTGCCGGTGTGGACGCGGAGCAGGCGCTCACTCGCTCGACTGACAAATTCGCCAAGCGTTTTCGTGCGGTGGAGGCGCTCGCAAAAGAGCGAGGCATCGACATGAAAAACGCCCCCGATCCGTTAATCGATTCCCTCTGGGAAGAAATTAAATAAACATCAAGCGGAATATCCGCAAATAAAATTTTGGAGGAAACTAAAATGAAAAAGTCAGAACTCATCGCAGTTGTAGCTGAAAAGGCTGCTATTTCCAAGAAGGACGCTGAGGCTGCTGTAGCCGCTACCTTCGACACCATCGTTGAGACCATCGCTGCCGGTGACAAGATCCAGATCGTTGGCTTTGGTACCTTTGAGAGAAGAGAGAGAAACGCTCGTACAGGTGTTGATCCCAGAACTAACGCTAAAATTGAGATCCCTGCTTCCAAGGTTCCCGCATTCAAGGCCGGCAAGGCTTTCAAGGACGCTGTAAACAAGTAATTTGATACAGATAAGACGAGCTGACAGGCAACTGTCAGCTCTTTCCTTTTTGAGGAACCTTCCAAATCTTGATTCGGCGAACAGCCCCACACGCAAGGCTCTCCCTCGTCGACGCTCGCCGTACTCGGTAAGCGTATCCGGTTGGTACGCTTTCGCCTTATGTGGCGGCTCCTCCTCTCCCCATAACTCGGAAAGTTATGGGGACTCCGTCGTGAACGATGATTGGCTGAGAGCTGCTGCGAAAACGTTAAAAGTAAAAAAACGGTCGCCCTTTCGGATGACCGTTTTTTGTTGCGATTATTTCAGTGCTTTCTCGATATCGGCGTTGATGTCTGCCTGTTTGTCGCTGATCACCAGCCAGACGAAGTTGCCGTTATCCTTGACGGAACAAGCCTCGATCATGCTGACCTGCTCGGCGTTATAGCTTTTCGCGTCGCTGAGCTGAGAACGCAGGCGGCTTTCGAGCTGAGCCTTGACACGATCCGCCGCGTTAGCGTCGACCGCTTCCACAAGGACGACCTCGGTGTAGCCCTCAGTGGCCGCTTTGGTGAATTCCGCTGCGAACTGCTTGACATCCTCGGGCGAAATGGCGTAGTAGCGCTTGAGATTATCCGCGCTTTCCACCGCGGTCAATGTGCTCAAATCATATTTGCTGTTGATGTCATCCATTACCTTCTTGAGATCAACATTCTTCGCGCCGCATGCGGTGAGCATCGCCAATGTCAGTACGGCGGCAACGATGATCGTCATGATTCTTTTCATGTTCGTTCCTTCTTTCATTTTGTTTGTGCTATTATACCGCATCTCGATGAAAAAATCAACGGACGTGTCAGGATTGTAATATCGGTTATGGATACCGTTACTCTGAATACGAAAAAATCTCGCTTTGTGTCGGTTGAGATTTCAATTTGTGTGTGTTATACTGAGTTTATCCTAAGAAAAACAGGTGATCTGATGAAAGCAGATTTCGTTCAAGTCAACGATATCGAAATGGAATACTTCTCCTTCGGAAGCGGTGAGAGGTCTTTTGTCATTCTGCCCGGCGTTTCGACACGCAGTCTGATGCTGTCCGCAATGGCGGTCAGCGCGGCTTACAGGGCTTTCGGTGAGGAATATACCGTCTATTGCTTTGACCGCCGCCGCAATATGCCCGACAGCTATACCGTGCGGCAAATGGCGGAGGATACCGCCGCTGTTATGCAAAAGCTGGGGATCGCCGACGCGGATTTTTTCGGCGCGTCTCAGGGCGGGATGATGGCGATGTGCATCGCGATCGACCATCCCGAGCTGGTGCATAAGATGACGCTCGGCTCTACTGCCGTCTGCATGGACGATCAGGGAAAGAAAGGCACCGAACGATGGGTCGCGCTTGCACAAAGCGGCGATCTGACCGCCTTGACCGCCGAGCTGATCGACTCGCTGTATTCGGAGTACACTATCGGTAAGTACAAGGATATGCTCCTCCATATGAATGACGGTATGACAAAGGAAGATATCAGGCGCTTTATCATCCAGACGCAGGCGCTCGATGACTTTGATATCACAGGGGAGCTGAGTAAGATCCAATGTCCCGTTCTTGTGATCGGCTCACATGGCGATAGGGTGCTCCCACCGTCACAGTCGCAGTATATCGCACAGGCGCTCAACGCAGAGCTTTATATGTATAGCAACGAGTGGGGACATTGTGTCTTTGATGAAGCGCCCGATTACAAACAGCGGATGCTCGACTTCTTTCATCAGACATGAACGGTTCGTCATTGCAAGAGAGAGGAACCCGTCCGCAAAGCCGCATGCCTCATTATTGTTCTCTAAACGAATATTATAAGCAGAAATACGGAAAAAAGATCTATCGTCTCGCTATCAGCGGCGGCATGACCTGTCCCAACCGTGACGGAACGATCGGCTCTCGCGGCTGTATCTTTTGCAGCGCCGGCGGCTCCGGAGAATTCGCGTCGTCCGCGGCATTGCCTGTTATACAACAGCTCGAAGAAGCCAAGCGCAGGGTGCGCGCCAAGACGCGTGACAATCTGTACATCGCTTATTTTCAGCCGTTCACCAACACCTATGCGCCTGTCGAAAGACTACGGGAGCTTTATGAGGCGGCGATCGCGCCCGATGATATCGTGGGGCTTTCGATCGGTACGCGTCCCGACTGTCTGCCGCCCGACGTGATCGACCTGCTCCGTGAGCTCAATGAGAAAAAGCCCGTTACCGTTGAGCTGGGCTTGCAGACGATCCATGAGAGTACCGCCGCCTACATCCGGCGCGGCTATCCGCTGTCTGTCTACGATCGGGCTGTCAAAGAGCTGCATGACGCCGGGATCGAGGTCGTCACCCATGTCATCCTCGGCCTGCCCAGTGAAACGGAGGAGAGGATGCTCGAAACCGTCAGGTATGTCGGGCAAGTGACCGACGGTGTCAAGCTCCAGCTCCTGCATGTGCTCGAGGGAACCAATCTCGCTGATGATTACCGCCGCGGACGGTTCCGTGTCATGTCGCTCGAGGAGTACGCGCAGCTGTTGTGCCGCTGTATCCGAATTTTGCCGAAAAACGTCGTCATCTATCGTTTGACGGGTGACGGCGATAAGAAAAGGCTGATCGCACCGCAGTGGAGCGCGGACAAAAAGCGTGTGCTGAATTTCATAAACCATATGTTAGCGGAAAATAATATACAGCAGGGTGAACAAATAATTCACGAAAAACGGCTTGAAATTTAGAGGGATACAGGTCATCTATTATTCTGTATTAGAAATATATTGCGAAAATCCTGTGCTATACTTTTTCCACATCATGTAGAAGTTTGTCAATTTTTCGATTTTTAGATATATGTGGAGATGATTTTTCCCAATGAAAAAGCTGTTTGCAATTGTATTTTCACTGCTTTTGTGTGTACTGATGCTGCTCAGCGGCTGTAAGCCTACGGAGAAGACCACACCTACCGAAGCGCAGATCGAGACCGCGGCTGAGACCGAATCGGGCTATGACACGACCTCTCCCAAGAGCGCGGAATGGTTTGATAACGCCGTGTTTGTCGGCGACAGCGTCACCTTAAAGCTCGATTATTACTGTGAGGAGCATCCAGAGGCACTGGGCAAGGCGTCGTTCTACTGCGCCGGCAGCCTCGGTTACACCAACGCGCTGTGGGCGATCGACGCCCCTGATGCGGTTCACCCATTCTATGAGGGCGCTACCCATCTTGTAGAGGATTGTGTTGAGATCACCGGCAAGAAGAATGTATTCATCATGCTGGGCATGAACGATATCGGCTTATACGGCACCGACGGTGCGATGAACAGCTGTAAGCAGATCGTGTCTAAGATCCTCGCCAAGTCCCCCGACGCGCATATCTATCTGCAATCGGTCACTCCGATGATCGAATCTGCTCAGATGGAGTCCTTCAACAATACGCTTGTCAAGGAATTCAACGGCAAGCTCAAGGCTTTCTGTGACGAGAAGGGCTATCGTTATTTGGACGTCTATTCCGCACTCGCGGATGAAAAGGGCAATCTGCCGAAGGAGCTGTGCAGTGATCCCGACAACATGGGCCTGCACTTCAACGACACTTCCTGCCAGATGTGGGTGGATTATTTGAAGAAAAACGCGTAATATCATCATTGTCGGGCTGTAAACCCTGTTTTGCGGTCGCGGCGATCTCTCAGGCTCCCTTTTGGAAAGAGAGCTGTCGTCCGATACGCATGTCGGACGAATGAGGAATTGTATAGATGCTTGATCGTGTTATCATGCGAGCAACAACTAAAAACGGAGGTCAAAATGAAAAGAATCATCTGTGTGATCGCGGTCATCACTGTGTTGGCTGCAACACTCTGCGCCTGCGGTCAGGCGGCAAAACCGCTCAGCGAGATCTTTGAGAAGCTCAAGGCGGATTATAACATTACCGAAATGGTGGAATTCAAGAGCGCCGATGATCTGAGCCGTTACGGCGTCAAGGCGGAGGATGTGGAAGAATCCGCAGGCGGCGTTAACCGTTCCGGCGTCAATCAGGAGGAGATCATCCTGATCAAGGCGAAGGATGCCGACGCGGCGAAGCGTATCGAAACCTCGCTGAATAACCGTCTGGAATCCAAGAAGAATGAAACCAAGAACTATAACCCCGAGCAGTACGCGATCGTTGAGAAGTGCTCGGTGGACGTCGACGGCAACTATGTTTCCCTGATCATCTCTTCTAATGCCGAAGCGATGAAGAAGGATTACAAAACTGCGATCGGCGTAAAATAATCCAAAACAACAACAACCGTGAATTTGAAGGGTGTTTCACTTCAAATTCACGGTTGTTTTAATACCGGTTTTCAATGGAAAGAAGACAATTATTATCGGGGTGTATCACGATCGATGATCGCCCTGATCTCGTTCTCCGCCGTGTCGATCTCCTCGCGGAATTCTCGCGCCGATTCCCGTATCGCGCCGTTGCCGAGGATGATCAGCTGTTCCATGCCGTCGGAGGTGACGACCCGCACGCGATTGTTCTTTGCCAGCTTGTAGGAGGCGCGCTCAATGTACATGTCGGCAGTTTCCGCTTCTTTGGTGTAGACGATGGTGATGTTATGGAACTTCTCCACCTCGCGCACATGTCCCTTGATCTTGTACGCGTCAAAGACGAGGATCAGCTCGCACTTTTTATAGCCCTGATAGTTGCACAGCGTGTTGATCAGCAGATTGCGCGCAACGTCCATATGCTCATTGACCATAGCGCGCAGGTTGTCCCACGCGTGGATGACATTGTAGCCGTCCACCAGCACATATTCCACGCCGTTAGAATCGGAGGGCAGATTCTTTTTCTTCTTCTGCTGTTGATAATCGACGGACTTGTAACGTTTCGGTTCGCTGTACTGCTTCCTGTGCACGGGACCGTATGTCTGCTCAAAGATCTGCATCAGCTCTTTGTCGGAGGCAAAAATATCCTTTTGATGTTGATAGCGCGACAGATCCTTTGTCGGCACGGCATCCGTATCGGCGCCCTTCTTTTCATTGAGTACGCTCGGCAGGTGCATGTGCGAGGGTGCTTCGTCCCATTTGACACTATGCCCTGCACCGTGAGAGCAGAACACCGAGTCGGCAGTGTTCTCTACATCGCTGTCCGCGTCATAGCCGATCGCGTCGATCACTTCATCCGCATTGTGACACGGCTCATAGCCCTTCAGCGCGGTACTCAGATTGCCGTTGCCGTGGGTGTACTGCATGACCTCCTTGGCGTAGTCGCGCATGGTGGATACGGGGGCGGTACCTGTGATCGTCGCGGTCTCAGCGTCGGTCTCGGGCGTGTCAAAGCTGCCGTGCATCCGAGTGATATCTGTCATCGCCCTGCCGATATTGTCCGTCGGTACGGTAAGGGTAAAGCTGTAGACCGGCTCGAGCAAAACACTTTTCGCCGAACGCAGTCCCTGACGCACGGCGCGATAGGTCGCTTGACGAAAATCGCCTCCCTCGGTGTGTTTGGGATGTGCCTTGCCGGATTTGATGATGATCTCCATGTCGGTGATGGGGGAGCCTGTCAGTACGCCGATATGGGTCTTTTCATACAGATGGGTGAGGATCAGTCGCTGCCAGTTTTTGTCGAGCTTATCCTCGGGACATTCACTGCGGAATACCAGTCCGCTGTCACGTTCGGCAGGCTGCAGGAGCAGATGTACCTCCGCGTAATGACGCAGGGGCTCAAAGTGTCCGACGCCCTCGACCGTATCCGCGATCGTTTCCTTGTAGATGATACTGCCCTGACTGAACTGTACTTGAAAGCCGAAGCGTTCCTCGATGATGCTTTGCAGGATCTCGAGCTGGATGTCGCCCATCAAGCGGAGCTGTATCTCCTTGTGACGTTCGTTCCACAGGATATTCAATTGCGGATCCTCGGCTTCGAGCAGGCGGAGCTTGGCAAGCGCCGTCTGCGCGTCGATCCCGTCGGGGAGGAGGACGGAGTAGGTGAGGACAGGCTCCAGCACCGGCAGTCCGCTGTCACTCTCCGCGCCGAGTCCGTCGCCGGGGATGGCAAAGCTGATCCCCGTCACCGCGCACACGGTACCGCTCACGGCGGTATCGACAGTCGCGTATTTCTCTCCGTTATAAATGCGGATCTGGTTCACCTTTTCTCCGTTTTGATTCTTTTTGCCGGAGATAACGCTCCTGACCTTCAGCTCTCCGCCGGTGATCTTCATGTGGGTGATCCTGCCTGCCTGTTGATCGTCGGTGATCTTATATACCTTGGCGGCAAATTCTGTTCCGTATTCTCGGATCGCGGTGTAGCGGTTCAGCAGATTCAGAAAATCATCTACGCCGTCAAGCTTGAGCGCCGAGCCGAACAAGCAGGGGAAGAGGTGCCTTTTTGTGATCTCACCGATGATGGCGGTATCGCCGATATTGCCGCTCCTATCGTATTCTTCCAGCAGGATATCATCGCACAGCGCGATATTCTCATACAGCTCCTCGGCAGATTCCGCGCCGAAATCCACGCAGTTGTCACTGAGCTTGTTCTTCAGCTCAATGAGGATTCTCTCTTTTGAAGCGCCCTGCATATCCATCTTGTTGACGAAGATAAAGCAGGGGACACGGTATTTGCGGAGCAGCTTCCACAGGGTCACGGTGTGGCTCTGTACGCCGTCGGTGCCGCTGATGACCAATATCGCGTAGTCAAGCACCTGCAACGTGCGTTCGGTCTCTGCAGAGAAATCGACGTGTCCCGGCGTGTCGAGCAGGGTGAACTCCGCGTTTTCATATCGTAATATCGCCTGCTTGGAGAAGATCGTGATACCGCGCTCACGCTCCAGACGGAAGTTATCGAGAAAGGAATCCTTGTGGTCGACTCTGCCGAGTCTTCTGATATTGCCCGACACATACATCATTGCCTCGGACAGCGTTGTCTTGCCCGAGTCGACATGTGCCAGAATACCGATGACCGCCTTTTTCATAGTGCTTCTCTCTTTCATGATGATCTGATTATAGTGTATAATACAGCCAGAGGTTCTGTCAAGCTGTGATTGACAAAGCTGTTTGTGTTTATCTGCTGTCTGTCATTTCGGTGGATTTCCTAAGCTTATCGTGCATCGATTTGTATCGTCGAAACAGATCAACCCGTCTCTTTGGATGTTTTTTATCCTGTTTTAGTATATTTTTCAAAAATACACCTTGATTTCATGTCCTGTTTGTAGTAAAATAACAATGATGTAACAATTACATTTAAAATAATTCTTAGGAGGAATTAATATGTCAGTAAAAGTTGCTATTAACGGCTTCGGTCGTATCGGTCGTCTGGCTTTCCGTCAGATGTTCGGTGCTGAGGGTTATGAGGTAGTTGCCATCAACGACCTGACCAACCCTGCTATGCTCGCAAACCTCTTGAAGTATGACACTGCTCAGAAGGGCTATTGCGGCGTGATCGGTGAAGGTCTGCACACGGTAGAGGCAGGCGAGAACTCCATTATCGTTGACGGTAAGGAGATCACCATTTATGCTGAGGCTGACGCTAACAAGCTGCCCTGGGGCGAGATCGGCGTAGACGTAGTTCTCGAGTGCACCGGTTTCTATTGCTCCAAGGAGAAGTCCATGGCTCACATCAACGCAGGCGCTAAGAAGGTCGTTATCTCTGCTCCCGCAGGCAAAGACCTCAAGACCATCGTATTCAGCGTTAACGAAGACACTCTGACCGCTGACGATCAGATCATCTCTGCTGCTTCCTGCACCACCAACTGCTTAGCTCCCATGGCTAACACCCTGAACAAGTATGCTCCCATCCAGACCGGTATCATGTGCACTGTTCACGCTTACACCGGCGATCAGATGATCCTCGACGGTCCTCATCGTAAGGGCGATATGAGAAGAGCTCGCGCAGGCGCTGCGAACATCGTTCCCAACTCCACCGGCGCTGCTAAGGCGATCGGCCTGGTTATCCCCGAGCTGAACGGCAAGCTCATCGGCGCTGCTCAGCGTGTTCCTGTTCCGACAGGCTCCACCACCATCCTGACCGCTGTTGTCAAGGGTGACGACGTAACCGTAGAGGGCATCAACGCCGCTATGAAGGCTGCCGCTTGCGACAGCTTCGGTTACAACGAGGATCCGATCGTATCGAGCGACGTTATCGGTATGCGCTTCGGTTCTCTGTTCGACGCTACCCAGACCATGGTTTCCCCCATCGGCGACGGTCTGTATGAGGTTCAGGTAGTTTCTTGGTATGATAACGAGAACTCCTACACTTCTCAGATGGTTCGCACCATTAAGTATTTTGCTGAGCTGTAATCCGATCGTTTCGGTTACACTCTGCGCTGAGGTGAAGCGTTCTGTTTGAGAATCCGGCTTACGGGATGATTCGCCAAAGCAATATATTTGCCAAATCGCGGCTGTACCACACGGTGCAGCCGCTTTGTGCGTTGTTATGGCGCACGACTTTTGAGGTTGATATATCCGCTGTTTTGTAGTAAGATTAAGCTGATCTGAGCTTACGGAGGTATCATAGTGAAGGTTTTGATTACCGGCGGCACGACCTTTGTCAGCAGGTATGCTGCTGAATACTTTGTAGCCAAAGGAAATGACGTTGTTGTACTCAATCGCGGCAACAGAAAACAGGTAGACGGCGTCACTCATATCCAATGTGACAGGCTTCAGCCGGGCGATGAACTGAAAGGATCATTCTTTGACCTTGTTCTTGATATCACGGCTTATACACAGGAACACATCCAAGCGCTCCTTGATTCAGGAATAAACTTTGGTGATTATCTTTTTGTCAGCACCAGTGCCGTCTACCCCGAGACGAATCCCCAACCCTTTACCGAGGAACAATCCTGTGGCGCCAACTCCGTTTGGGGTGATTACGGGATGAATAAGCTGAATGCGGAGCGGTATTTGCAAGCGCACGTTCCAAATGCTTATATCCTCCGTCCGCCGTATTTTTACGGTGTCTATGACAATCTCTATCGAGAGGCATTCCCGTTTGACTGCGCGATGCGGGACAGACTGTTTTATCTGCCGCGGAACGGTGACATGAAATTGCAGTTTTTCCATGTTGTCGATCTCTGCCGATTTATCGAAATCCTGATAGAAAAGCACCCCGAAAATCACGTGTTCAATGTCGGCAACAAGGACATTGTGACCGTTAAGGAATGGGTCGAGCTATGCTATCAGGCAGTCGGCAAAACCCCTGAATTTGTCAGCGTGGGCGAAGAGATCCCGCAGAGAGATTATTTCTGCTTTTATGATTATGAATACGTGCTTGACGTCAGCAAGCAAACCGAGTTGATGCCCGATACCATTCCTCTGGATCAGGGATTGAAAGAAGAATTTGTATGGTATCGAAACAACCCCGACAGCATCTATAACCGTAAGCCGTATATGGAGTTTATTGATAAAGAGTTGGTGAAGAAATGAAAGTCAGAGAAATCAAAGAAAACGAATTAAGCGATCTGCTCGAATTATATACCCATCTGCATGAGCTTGGTGTGCCCGAAAACAGCGAGCATTTACAAAACACTTGGTCTGTAATATGTCGTGACGGGAATCATCATATCATCGTTTGCGAAGTTGACGGCAAGCTCGTTTCATCCTGTGTGTGCGTGATTATCCCGAATCTGACACGGAATATCCGTCCGTATGCATTTATCGAAAATGTTGTTACCCACGCCGATTACAGAGGAAAGGGTTACGCAACCGCCTGTCTGAATCATGCAAAAGATTTGGCAATCAAGGCGAATTGCTATAAGATGATGCTGCTCACGAGCTCGAAAACCGAAAGCACACTGAATTTCTATAAACGGGCAGGCTACAACTGCACGGATAAAACAGCATTTATACAATGGATGTAGCTGATGCTTATCGGGAGGGCAAGGCGAGTATTTTGCAATAACATATTCTAAATTGAATAAACAAGGCGCAAATCGCTCTGTGGAAGGAATATCCTTTTTGCGGAGCGATTTTTTCTAATGAAGAATAATAGGTCTATTTTTGAACAATTTGTGAATATTTGATTTTGACCTTGACTTTCTTTGACCAATGGTTTACAATATAGTCAAGGTCAGAAAAGGACAAAGAGCTTTGGAGTCAGGAAACGTTCCAATATCAATTGGATAATACCTGAACAAACGCTTGACCCGCCGTTGATGCTGATTAAAACACGATCTGCATGAAAGAAGGCGGAATAAAGGCACATGTGCAGGAAAGAGGATAAAAAATGCGTATGAGCGATTTGGTTGCGCAGTATATCAAGGATATACTCGAGCAACAGGACGGCGAGGCAGAGATCAAACGAAATGAGCTGGCGACCACCCTCGGGTGCGTGCCCAGTCAGATCAACTATGTGATCACCTCGCGATTTACCCCCGAGCAAGGCTATATTGTTGAATCACGCAGGGGAGGCGGCGGATACATCCGCATCACCCGTATCAACACCACGCGCGGCGGTGCGATCATGCACATCGTCAACTCCATCGGCAACGCGCTGGATAAGGCGACGGCAGAGATTATGTTAGACAATATGCACACGCGCAGTATTATCGATACACACACCGCCAAGCTTATGGCGGCGGCGGTGGGCGAGCGAGCTTATCTCAGCGTACCCCAGCAGTATCGCGACGCGATCCGCGCCACCGTATTCAAAAATATGCTTCTCACACTTCTCGACACATAAGTGTCAAGGTATATGATAAACTGAAACCCGTCATTACGAGGGGAGGGCACATGCTCGATTCCGGGGTGATCCAATCGTCAATTATCGGTTGAGATTGCCACGCCTCATCAATGAGGCTCGCAATGACAAGTGAAAAAAGGAGGATTTACCATGTTATGTCAACACTGCCAAAAGAATGAAGCTACCACCCATGTCAAGACGATGGTCAACGGCAAGTATGCCGAATACCGTCTCTGTCCGGAATGTGCCCACGAACTCGGGTACGATTCCATGTTCACCGATTTTTCCACTGATTTCGGCGGACTGCTTTCGAGCTTTTTCTCAAACGCGCTCCCTGCGATCTCAGGCGCGACCCACTGCGATACCTGCGGCAGTACCCTCAACGATATCAAGCGTACCGGCAAGGTCGGATGCGCCGACTGTTACGATACGTTTTTCAGCGAGCTGATGCCCACCATCCGCAACGTCCACGGCAACACCGAGCACAAGGGCAAACACCCCGGCGTGATCGAGTACACCGTGAATGAGGACGAGCAAAAGGCGGATAACAACGCGTCATCCAAGGATAAGCTCGGTGCTCTGCGTGCAGAGCTCAAAGAGGCGATCGAAAAAGAAAACTTCGAGCGCGCGGCTCAGCTGCGTGACGAGATCAAGGGATTGGAGGGATAACGATGAGTGAAGCTATTGTATCGACCAGAATTCGTCTGGCGCGAAATCTCAAAGAATACCCGTTCCCGATCCGACTCTCCGCTGACAAAGCGCGTGAGGTCGTCGATAAGGTGGGGGAGGCGCTCAAGGATTGCGCTATCAAGTTCCACCGTATTGACCTTAGCAATATCCCCGACACCATCCGTGTGGCGATGATCGAACGCCACCTCGTCAGCCCCGATTTTATCAGTGAGCAGGACGGACGCGCGGTCTATCTCAGCGATGATAACACCGTATCCATCATGGTCAATGAGGAGGATCACATCCGCCTGCAGGTCATCAAGGACGGCTTTGAGCTGAAAGAGGCGTACGCGTTGGCGGATCAGATTGATAATATTCTTTCAAAGAAATTAAACTTTGCGTTCCACGAGCGTCTCGGCTACCTGACCCAGTGCCCCACCAACCTCGGTACGGGCATGCGCGCGTCGGTAATGCTCCATCTTCCGGCGCTCCGGATGAGCGGCGTCGTCAATCGGATTGGCGCCAACCTCAGCAAGCTCGGTCTGACGATGCGCGGACTGTACGGCGAGAGCTCCAAGCCCTCGGGCGCATTCTATCAGCTCTCCAATCAGGTGACCCTCGGTATCTCCGAGAAAGCGGCGATCGATAACCTGCAGAATATCACTACCCAGCTGATTGCGCAGGAGATGCGCTCCCGTGAGAATCTGTTGGATGACATCGAGGCGCAGGACAAGATCCACCGCGCTCTCGGCATCCTCAAAAGCGCCATGCTGATGGATCACAGCGAGGCGATGCGTCTGCTGTCACTGGTACGTCTTGGTGTGAGTGAAAAGAAGCTCGAGTCCCTCTCCACCGACACCATCGACAGGCTGATCGTTGAGATCCAGCCCGCGTCGATCATGACGCGCTTCGGCGATGATATGAGTCCCCGTGACCGTGATATCAAACGCGCGGAGATATTAAGAGATAGATTCAACTGATTTTGCAGGGCGGGGGTGTGATACGCGTATCTGCTCCCACCGATAAATGAATGATATGCTGTCTTTGGCAGCATGAATTGCCTGCGGCATGATTTGGGAATCCATGAATTGCCTGCGGCGTTAAAAGGAGGTAAGGTATATGAAATACACATTCAAAGGCTTTACGGAAAAAGCGAACAAGGCGCTGAATCTGGCAATCGAAAGCGCCCAAGATCTCGGTCAAACCTATATCGGTTCCGAGCATATCCTCTTAGGTCTGTGCAAGGAGAACAGCGGCGTCGCATATACCGCACTGCGTGACAGCGGTGTTACCGCCGAAAAGTTAGAGGCGATGATGGACAGCGACAGCGGCGCCACCGCTCTGACACCGAACGATTTTACGCCGCGTACCAAGCGCGTGATGCAGACTGCTGTGATGTACTCGGCGCGTACCGGCTCCGGCTATGTCGGCACCGAGCACCTGCTGATCGCCCTGCTGTCCGACCGTGACAGCTACGCGATCCGCTATCTGCGCGCACTCGGCGTCACCCCACAGACGATCGCCGACCATATGAGCGCGAATCTTGAGAGCGAACAGCAAAACGGTTTTGAGAACAACGGCGCTCCGTCTGCCGAAGGAGGCAGCAAGGCGCTCGACAGCTTCTCACGTGATCTGACCAAGGCGGCGAAGAACGGCGAGATCGACCCCGTCATCGGCAGAGATGAGGAGATACGCCGCATCATCCAGATCCTCTCACGCCGTACCAAGAACAACCCCTGTCTGATCGGCGAGCCCGGCGTTGGCAAGACCGCGATCGCCGAGGGTCTGGCGCTGAAAATCGCTAACGGCGAGGTACCGGAGCACCTGCGCGACAAGCGCGTGGTAGCGCTCGACCTCACCGGCATGATCGCCGGCACCAAGTACCGCGGCGAGTTTGAGGACCGCATCAAGAACGCGATCGATGAGGTCAAAAAGAGCAAGAATATTATCCTCTTCATTGACGAGCTGCACACCATTATCGGTGCAGGCGCGGCGGAGGGCAGTGCCGACGCGGCGAACATTCTCAAGCCTTCGCTGGCACGCGGCGACTTCCAGGTCATCGGCGCGACAACCCTCGAGGAGTACCGCAAGTATATCGAGAAGGATGCCGCTTTGGAGCGTCGCTTCCAGCCCGTCAAGGTCGGCGAGCCGAGCGAGGAGGATGCGATCGAGATCCTCAAGGGTCTGCGTGATCGCTATGAAGCACACCACAAGGTCAAGATCTCCGATGAAGCGATCGAGGCGGCTGTCACACTCAGCTCGCGTTATATCGCCGACCGCTATCTGCCCGACAAGGCGATCGATCTGGTCGACGAGGCGGCTTCCAAGGTGCGCCTGAGCGCTCTGACCTATCCGAATGAGATCAAGGATCTGGAGGCGGAGCTCGAACAGCTCGAAAGCGAAAAGACCGCCGCGATCAGCGAGCAGGATTTTGAGCGTGCGGCACAGCTGCGCGACGAGCAAAAGAACATTTCCGAACAGCTCGAAAAAGCAAAATCGGGTTGGGAGGAGAGCACCAAGGAGAGCGACCACGAGGTCAGTGCCGAGGATATCGCCGCGATCGTGTCCGCATGGACGAACATCCCCGTCATAGAGCTGACGCGTGAGGAATCCGATCGTCTGCTCAATATGGAGAAGATCCTGCATGAGCGTGTGATCGGTCAGGATGAAGCGGTCTCCGCCGTTTCCAGAGCGATCCGACGCGGCAGAGTCGGCATCAAGGATCCCAAGCGTCCGACCGGCTCCTTTATCTTCCTCGGTCCCACCGGCGTTGGTAAGACGGAGCTTTGCAAGGCGCTGGCACAGGCGATGTTCGGCGACGAGAACGCCATGCTCCGCCTCGATATGAGCGAGTATATGGAGAAGCACACCGTATCCCGTCTGGTCGGTTCACCTCCCGGCTATGTCGGCTATGACGAGGGTGGTCAGCTGACCGAGGCGGTTCGCCGCAAGCCCTATTCGGTGGTTCTCTTTGACGAGATCGAAAAGGCGCATCCCGATGTGTTCAATATGCTCCTGCAGATCCTCGAGGATGGTCGTCTGACGGACAGTCAGGGTCGCACGGTCGACTTCAAGAACACCATCATCATCATGACCTCGAACGTCGGCGCGCGCAAGATCACCGAGAACGCGGGTGTTCTGGGATTCAATAATAACGCTGACGACAGCAGAAAAGACGTCGACGTCCGCGAGCTGGTGATGAGCGAGCTCAAGCAGGTGTTCCGTCCCGAGTTCCTCAACCGTGTGGATGATATCATCGTGTTCAATAAGCTCACCAAGCCTGAGATCGAGCAGATCGCGAGATTGATGCTGAACACGCTCACCAAACGTCTGGAGTCACTCGGCGTGACGATCACCTTTACCGACAAGGCGATCGAGAAGATCGCTGACGAGGGCTTTGACGATACCTACGGCGCGCGTCCCCTGCGTCGTGCGATCGTCACCAACATCGAGGATAAGCTCAGTGAGCGGATGCTCGAGCCCGACTTTGACAGCACCAAGCCGATCATCTGCGATCACGACGGCGAAAAGTTCACTTTTAATTCTACAGAAGAATAATTCTTTGCGGATTGTCACTGTGAGGAGCGGACGCACGCGTCGGCGATGTGGCAATCTCAACCGAAGCGGCACAGCTGTAACAGGTTGTGTCGCTTTTTTTCGCAGACAGGAATAATCTTCATCATCCTGCTCATACTATCATTACCAAATCAAACGGAGGTAATGATATGACCGACAAAGAGTTGCTCTATATCGAGGACGCCCTCGGACATGAGCAGTATTTTCAGCAGAAGTGTAAGGAAACCGCCCAGAGTCTCAGCGACCCTGAGCTGAAAACATGCGTAGAGGATCTGACCACCCGCCATTCCCGGATCTTCGACCGCTTCTATTCACTGCTGTAAGGAGGAACCATGATGGATGACAAGAATCTGATGCAAAACCTGCTGCTACTCGAAAAGGGCTGCTGTGATCTGTACCTGCACGGCGCGGTCGAATCCGCGACACAGAACGTGCTCGGCGCGTTCAACTCCGCGCTCGACGACTCCCTGTCCATGCAGGATGAGATCTATACCAAGATGACGAACAAGGGCTGGTACAATGTCTGCGATGTAGAGCAGACCAAGATCGATCAACTCAGGCAGAAGTTTTCTTCCGCGCAGTAAAGCAAAAGAGAGATATAAAGCAACGGCTGTCCGATCAACTCAGACAGCCGTTGCTTTTATGTGATCACATGAAAGGAAGTGTCGTTTATTATGTCAGCTTCCCTATGGGATACAGAGAGGGAAGATTGGCGAGATAATATTGGAGCTGCGTTACATCTGTGATCTCCAAAACGCCGTTGCTGTCGATATCACCGCGCATCAGCTCGGCGTTGCTCAGCGGCGTTTCCACACCGGTGATTGCTCTTAGCAGATAGGTGATATCGATGGATTCAACTCTGCCGTTGCCATCAACATCCCCGAGGATGTATTGATCCGCCGCTTCTTCAAATACCGCGCAGACATAGCGCAGCGGTTCGGTATCGCCGTCAACGATCGTTTCACCCGGTTTGTAGGTGAAGGTCGGATCGGTAGAGATCACATCGCCCTCGTATTTCGGATGCTCCGCGCCGGGACCCCATTCGATCCATACATGGTACCATCCCTTGAATACATAGCCCTCGTCAGCCTTTTGGTGAACCGTGATCTCATCACCTTTGTAATACTGTACGACCTCGCCGATCGATACAAAATCGGTGCCGTCCGTAGCTTCAAACTCATAGATGTTCGGCTCGGAGGGCGTGTATTCGACAGCTGCCTTGCCGCCGTCCGTGATCCATACCTGGATCTGATCTGCCTGACGGATGATGCCGGTATCCTCGAATACCGCGCAAATATATGGGGGCTCTCCCTCTCCGACGGGATTATCGACAAAGGTATAGGTCTTGTCGGTGGAGATCAGCTTATCGGCTAAGTAATGCGGATCGTCGGGGGACGCCTTATTGATGTTCGCTTGATACCAGCCGACAAACCGATAACCGAGATAGGCATAGGGCTCGACAGTCAGGGTGACCTGAGAGCCTTGGATCACCTCGAGGTTCGCGGAGCTGTCCCGATAGATCGTGCCGTCCTCCGGTTCGGTACCGTCGGGCAGCAAATAACTGATTACGACTCCGCCGCCGGTGTTGCCATGTTGTTCAGTGTCGCTCATCCATACGGAGAAAAAGCTCATCGGGATGCTTGTGTAATCCATCGTAAGCGTTACACTGTATCGCCAGCTGTGGTAGTAAGTTCCGTCGATGATCAAATATCTCGTGCTGCCGTCAAAATAGGTGTAGCTTCTGCTGTCATTTGTTTCGATGATCTCGGGATCGGAAACGGTTATTTTGATGTTGCATGGCTCATTGTAGCCGTTCGCCCAGTCGGCAAGCTCCTCTTTTGCCTCCTTGATCATGGCGGTGACATTCGGGTTGGAGGGTTCTGTGAATGAGGAAGCAGTGAACTCATCGTAGAAATCAAGCTCACTTACCTCTCCGGTTCTCGTATCGGTCGCGATGATGGTGCCGACCACCTCGGTCGTGCTTCGATCAACGGAATTGTCGATCGTTGTGGAAGAATCGCTCTTCCAGATCGCCTTGACGGTTGTATCGTCGGTGATCTCGATTTCGTCATCGGGATCATAATAGCTGCCGTCAACCTCCCACTTGAAAAAAACAGCATCAGCATTGGTATATTCGCAGTCAGGCAGGGTAAAGGTTCCTCCTGCTGCAACGGTGTACAGCACCGAATCGCCCTCGCCGCCGTTCGGATCGATCGTCACGGTATATTGATCCTTGTCGGGAATTTCATCGGCTTTGATAAAATCGATTGTAACGGTGACGTTATCCTCGGGCATGATAAAGTCGTTGAAATCCTCTGTCCAATTGGAGCTGTTGTAGGTGATCGAGCTGAACTCCATCTCGGAATCCTCAAAAGTGAATTTGGAGATTGCCCAGCCGTCGTCTGCTGTCGCGGTGACGGTCACGGTGTCACCCGGCTCAGGGTGTTCGGGTGTGTATGTGACGCTTCCCTCGCCGTTGATGACAACAGTAACGGTATAAGCGGCGGCATGTGCCGTCATCGTTCCGATCGGAACGACGGTCAACAGCATCATAAGCGTTAACAGGATACATAAGATTCGTTTGTTCATGTTTCTGCCTCCTTCACAGCATAATACTAATATTCATTACAACACTTTAGCGTTTATTGCGTTCTTTTCCGCATAGCTGTGTTGTCCTCCCTGACAGTCGCCATAGACAAGGATTTTTGAACAATCTGACGGAATAATATGCAAGCAAGACGTGTTCCGCGAATTGTGCAGTATTGCCTTAATTCTATTCCGGAATCAAAACTCCTCTTTGATCGATCGGGTGAAGAGGGCGGAGAGCTCGTCTTTTGCGTTGCTGTTTTCAAACAGAATGCGATAGACGGCGGTGGTGATCGGCAGATCGACGCCGAGCTGTTCACCGAGTCGGAGCATTGCCTTACTGGTCATCACACCCTCGGCGAGCTTCTCAAATTTTTCGCCCTTGATGAACATTTCACCAAAGCGACGGTTGTGGCTCCACGGCGAGAACAGGGTCGCTTCATAGTCGCCTAAGTGGCATAGTCCGTAGGCAGACAGCTCGTTGCCGCCGGCGGCTTTGATCAGCCTTGCGACCTCGCGTGTACCGCGTGCCATCAATGCGCCCTTGATGGAGGTACATCCCGCGCCGTCGAGCATGCCCGCGGCGATACCGACGACGTTCTTTGCCGCCGCGCCGATCTCCGAGCCGATCAGATCGGTACCTAAGTAAAAGCGGATCAGCTCGCTGTTGAAGCTATGTACCAGCCTGTCTTTCACATCCTCGTTCTCGGAGTCGATGACCATACAGTTCGGAATACCCTTGACATAGTCCTGCGGATGTCCGGGGCCGACCCACACCGCGACAGGCGTTTTGTCGGTATCGACAAAGTCTGATACGACCTGCGTCAGACGCTTACCGGTGCTCTCCTCGATCCCCTTCATGCACAGCACGATGATCTTACCGTCGAGATCGTACTTCGTGATGGTCTGCATATAATCGCGCAGATACTGCGCGGAGATGGAGATCACGATCACCTCGGCGCGTTCGATGGCGAATTGGTGGTCATAGGTGACGGTGATGCTCTCGGGGTAGGTGAGATAGTCGTTATGATGGGTTTTGAGGAGCTGTTGAAGCTCGGGGGCATTCTCCAGTCCGCAGGATACGACCTCGTGACCGATGCGGTCAAGGTACCACGCGATACAACTGCCCCAGCGTCCGCAGCCTAACACAGAAATCTTCATATATATCTCCTTCAAATTGGTTAGATGTGAAAAAGCCTTCCCCTTGAGGGGAAGGTGTCGAGCGATTAAGCGAGACGGATGAGGTGGAAACGTATGATCCTCATGCCGTTGATTGATGAATCGGAAGGGCTTTTACCTCATCCGACCAATTTGCCCTGTGTGGCAAATTGCCCACCTTCCCCTCAAGGGGAAGGCTGATTGTGTGAGTTTTTTAAGGTATCCCGCCTGACCGTAACGGTCTTGAGATAACCTGCCTACACGATGACAGGTGGGTGCCCGCCCTGCGGCTTTAGGCTCCCTTCGTCCAAAAGGATGGGAGGTCTGCACACCGCCGAAGGAGCTAAGCTCCCGATTTAAATGTTGTAGGGTTATTTGCGACCGATACGCGGGTCAGGCAGGATGTTGACGTGAGTGTGAACGCCTGCGGAATAGGTTTCTCGCTGACGCTCGGTCAATGGTACAATTTCTCAGTCAGCTTGCGCTGACAGCTCCTTTAGCAGTGGCGCTTAACCAATCGCAGAATAACTGCTCTTGGAGCGCTGTTGCATGGGAGTTATAAACCAAATCAGCTAACGCATGGGTGCTGTAACCAAAACCAAGATTTTGACAGCACCTCAAAAGATTTGGATAACTCCTCATACCAAAAGGAGCCTTTTATTATTTCTTTTCCTCGTTTTCTTCCTCGACGTCGTCAAAAAGCTCTTCAAAACGCTTCTCAAAGATTGCGCTGAGTTCATCTAACAGGGCTTCATCCTGAACCTCGGCGAGCTGTTCCTCGCCGTCCTCTTCGATGACCTCCATGATGTAGTACTCACCGCTGTCATCCACGCTGTCTTTTGCGTTGTCGTAGATAGGATACAGCGCGTAGAAAACGCCTTTTTCATTTTCGATGGTATCAAGGATCTCAAAGTTGTGTTCAACGTTATCCTCATCGATCAGGGTGATCAAATCGGGTTTATAACTATTGTCCATTCATTACCTCAAACTACTTTTCTTTAATATGATTTTACTATGACATCGGCGCGAAGTCAAGAGATTTTTGTAAGATTTCACAATAAAAATCGATGATCGATCGTGACGGAAAAATATGGCGGCATCGGGTCGATTTCAGCGCAGGTTTTTTTGAGAAAATATTGAAAAAAATGGTGAAATATAGTATAATATATAAGATTATAGACTTTTGTTCGGCGTAGAATAGTATCAAAGCATTACCGCATAGTAATGAATGAAACTGTTTGTTTGATAGAACCGGTGCGTTCGGAGGCATTATGATTCTCTTACCGTTTAAAGAATTACCCCGTGAGTTCCAGTGCGATGAGGTAAAAAAGTATTATGATATTTTAGATAAAAAGCGTTTCAGTCTGGTGTTAAAGCGCGTGATGGATATCCTGCTGTCACTGATCCTGATCGTGTTGCTTTTGATCCCTATGGCGGTGATCGCGATCATCATCAAGATGACTTCTAAAGGTCCCGTGCTGTATAAGCAGATACGCGTTACGACCAATAACAAACGCTTCAAGATCTGGAAGTTCCGCACCATGACTGTGGGCGCCGATCAAAAGGGCGCATTGGTCACCTCGGCTCACGATAACCGTGTGACCGGGATCGGAAGGACCCTGCGCAAGTTCCGTCTGGATGAGCTGCCGCAGGCGTTCCATGTGCTGTCCGGCAAGATGAGCTTTGTCGGCACACGCCCCGAGGTTGTCAAGTATGTGGAACGGTACACGCCCGATATGATGGCGACGCTGTTGATGCCTGCCGGTATCACCTCGCTCGCCTCTATCCGCTTCAAGGATGAGGACGCGATGATCGGTGACGTCAGCGATCCCGATGAGGTGGATCGCATTTATGTGGAGGAGATCCTGCCCAAGAAGATGGCATATAATCTGGAGTATCTTTCACGTTTTGGGTTCAGAAGGGATATCTATCTGATGTTGTCCACGGTGAAGCACGTGATTTCCGGTGACTGACATTATAGTTGAGGATGATTATGAGTAAATTCAAAAAAGCGCTTTTGGATACCTCGCTGTTTCGGCGCAGCTACGTGATCTGTATGTTCTGCAGTAACCTGTCGTTCGTACTGATTCCTGCGTATGCGGTGCTCGCCGTACTGTTTGTCTGGGGCGTATTTCTGATGATCTACAATGCGGTCAAGCATCGCACGATCCTGAGAACGCGTTACGGCTTATGGCTGTTCGCGTTTGTGGTGACGTCGCTGGTGACGATGATCGTGCATATGGCGAGTTCGTTCCTTTATAACGCCTACAATTTGATTATGCTGCTGCACGTGTCGATGTGCTTCTTTGTGTTCTATTCCGTGCATACCGAAAAGCACCTCAACTTCCGCCGCGAGCTGTATTCCATCTGCCGCTTCATCGTCTATACCACCACGGTGCTGGGCATTCTCGGACTGGCATTTTTGATGGCGGAGATCAGCTTTGAGGTATTGTGGTTCAAGTTCATCGTCTATGAGAACCGTTTTGACGGTATGTTCATCAATCCGAATCTGCTCGGATTTGTCGCTGTGGTGGCGATCTTCTGCTGTCATATGCTGCTCAAAAAGGACTTTATCGCGATATCGGGTCGCGAGCGCGTCAGCCGTATCTGGATCGGCTCGTGTATTGCGGTCAACGCGATCTCGCTGCTTTTATGCGATTCCAACGGCGCTTTGATACTGTTGATAGGATACGCGATATTCTTTGTGATATACAAGATGTTCGGCTCTGAGTCGAAATTCACCGTCAAGCAGATCATCACCAAATCCGCCGCGTGCCTTGCCGCGGGACTGGTCATCGTCATGGCGGTGTTCTTTGTGCGCAATGTCACACAGGCAGGCTTTGTGCAGATCATGAATACGGCGGAATCATCGTCCGAGATCACCGGTGATCCCGTGACCGATAAGATCGCGCAGGAAGAGGCTGCCGTGACCTTTGAGCATGAGAATTCCAACATAGACTCCGGGCGTTTTGTTCTCTGGCAGCAGGCGTCAAAAATGTTCCTGCAGGATCCGATCCTCGGTATCGGCAAAGGTAATATCTATGAATACGGTACCCGTATCTTTGAGGACGGCATCAAGTTTTCGGATAAGTACGGAGCGCTCGCGCCCGTTATGACCGACTTCCACAACGGCTATATCACGATATTGGTGTGCTCGGGCGTGGTCGGATTTGTGCTGTTCAGCATCTTCGGACTGCGGTTCTTCAAGCATATCACACTGCATGTGTTTCGGGATGACAGCCTGCAGGAGAGTGTATTGCCGTGTATGTACGCGTTTTTGTGCGCCTATCTGATCTATTCGTTCATCGAGGTGGGACTGCTTTTCAATCCGACCTTCACGATCATCTTCTTCTGGCTGATCCTCGGATACACCTCGTGCTTCCTCGTCAAATATGAGCCTGACAGCTCGCTCGGTACCTTCGTCCTGTTCGGACGTACCTTCCGCAAGAGCTTTTTGTAAGAAGACTTCAACTATTTGAATGAATCGGTGAAATCATCCGATAATATCCGTGGTGATAACAGTGAAACTTTATTTACAACGTGATATTTCGACATTGAACGCACGGTATCAGGTTGCCGATGAGAGGGGTAAGCTCCGCTATACGGTGACCGGTAAGCACAATCCCTCCGGCGAGAGCATCCGCATCTGCGATACAAGCGGCAACGTTGTGTGCAAGATCCGCTCCCTCGGGTTTACCGCCCTGTCGGTATACAGTATCAGTGCGGCAGGGGAGAGTATGCGGCTGAATATCGCCGTCGGAAACCGCCGCGCGTCGATCCGCTTCCGTGGGATCAGCTTCTTTGTCCGCGGTGATGTGCTGATGGGCTCCTACTCCATCCTCGACGCGGATACCGCCGTGGTGTGTACGGTAGGCAAGGATTTTGCCCGTGACTGTACCCAGCTCATGCTCAATCAAAAAGAAAGAGAGATCTTCTGTCTGGCGACGGCGATCTGTATCGACAGTCTGAATGTCTGTCGAACGCCTGCCCTACAGATGACATAGTGATAACAAGGCAGTTGCTGAATAAGGCGTGCGCGCCCGATCTCAACTGATGCGAAACGTATTAAGAAAGGATGAATACAATGGACAAGTTATTACGTTTGTTAAGTGAAAATTCCAATTACACGACCGCACAGCTTTCGATGATGCTCGGCGAGCCTGAGGAAGCCCTCGAGGCGCGTATCAAGGAATATGAGAACAGCGGCGTGATCCGCGGTTATCAGGCGGTCGTCAACTGGGACGATGTGCCTGAATCGGGCGTCATGGCGATCATCGAGCTCAAGGTCGCTCCTCAGATGCAGAAGGGCTTTGACGATATCGCCGAGAAGATCATGCAGTATGACGAGGTGGAATGTGTCTACCTGATGGCAGGCGCTTATGACCTGCTCCTTATCGTCAACGGCAGAACGATTCAGGATGTATCCTCCTTTGTCGCAAAACGTCTGGCGGCGATGCACGGTATTCTGTCCACCGCGACTCACTTTATCCTCAAGCGCTACAAAGAGGACGGCGTACCGCTGATCGACACGAAAAAAGACGGAAGGGAAATGATCGTCTGATGAATTATTCCGAAAAGCTGACGCCGTCGATCCAATCGGTCAAGCCCTCCGGCATCCGCCGATTCTTCGATATCGTCAATGAGATGGATCACGTGATCTCTCTTTCGGTCGGCGAGCCCGATTTTCAGACGCCGTGGCATGTGCGCGAGGCGGGTATCGAGTCGCTCGAACAGGGCAAGACCTGGTATACTCCGAACCGCGGCTTCAAGGAGCTGTGCGGAGAGATCGTAAAATTCTATAAAAGAAAATACAACCTTACATATGACCCCGCCACCGAGTGTCTGGTCACAGTCGGCGGCAGTGAAGCGATCGACAACGCGATCCGCTGTCTGGTGTCCCACGGCGACGAGGTGCTGATCCCTCAGCCCTCCTTCGTTTGCTACGAGCCTCTGACGATCATGGCAGGCGCGACTCCCGTCATCATTCAGACAAAGGCAGAGAACGCCTTCCGCCTGACGCCGGAGCAGCTCGAGGAAAAGATCACTGACAAAACCAAGCTCCTGATCCTGCCGTATCCGAACAATCCGACGGGCGGCATCATGGAGCGCGAGGATCTTGAAGCGATCGCCGAGGTGATCAAGAAGCACGATCTGATGGTGCTCTCCGATGAGATCTACTCCGAGCTGACCTATGAGGGCAAGCAGCATGTATCCATCGCCTCGATCGACGGCATGTGGGAACGCACCGTCGTTATCAACGGCTTCTCCAAGGCTTACGCCATGACGGGCTGGCGACTCGGCTATGCGCTCGCTCCCAAGGAGATCTGCGCGATGATGGTCAAGCTCCACCAGTTTTGCATCATGTCTGCTCCGACAACGGCGCAGTACGCCGCGATCGAAGCGCTGAAAAACGGCGATGACGACATCGAGATGATGAAGGGCGAGTACGATATGCGCCGCCGCTTTGTGGTCGGCTCGCTGAACAAGATGGGACTGACCTGCTTCAATCCCGAGGGCGCGTTCTACTGCTTCCCCTGCATCAAATCCACCGGGCTGAGCAGTGATGAATTCTGTACCCGTCTGCTCCAGAGCAAGCATGTCGCGCTGGTGCCGGGTACGGCATTCGGCGAATGCGGCGAGGGCTATGTGCGCTTGAGCTATTGCTATTCGATCAAGCATTTACGACAGGCAATGAAGCTGATCAAAGAGTTTTTGAAGGAACTGGAAGATGAAGATAACGGTTAAAGCACCCGCAAAGATCAACCTGACGCTCGATATCGTCGGCAAGCGTGCCGACGGCTATCACGAC
This sequence comes from uncultured Clostridia bacterium, assembly GCA_946406145.1. GTDB lineage: Bacteria > Bacillota > Clostridia > Oscillospirales > Acutalibacteraceae > Ruminococcoides. The sequence continues at coordinate 47,600 of CAMJJL010000001.1, forward strand.
GTCGCGATGGTGATGCAGACGGTCTCTCTCTATGACACCGTCACGGTCGAGAGACTCTCTGGTGAGGGTGACGGCATCACCGTATCCTGTCCCCGCTATCCCGATGTGCCGACCGATGACAGCAACATCGTGTGCAAGGCGGCACGGGCATTTTTTGACAAGACACATATCACGCCGACGCCGCTGTCGATCACAATCGATAAAGAGATCCCGACTCAGGCAGGGCTTGCCGGCGGTTCCACCGACGGCGCGGCTGTTGTGCTGGCATTGAACCAGCTGTTTGAAACGCGCCTGAGTATGGACGAGATGGCGCAGATCTGCGCTCACTTCGGTTCGGATGTACCGTTCTGTCTGCTGGGCGGCACGATGCTCGCGACCGATACGGGCACGACGCTCAAAAAACTGCGCGCCATGTCCGATTGCCATATCGTGATCTGCAAGCCCGAGGTCTCCGTTTCCACTGCCGCGGCATACGCCGCCTGTGACGCGCGTGAGCCAAAGGGGTTCCTCTATACCGACGAGCTGATCAAGCGGCTTTACAGCCGTGATATTCGCGGACTTGCCACCTGCCTGTACAACGAGTTTGAGCAGGTGATGGAGCTGACCGAGATCAATGAGATCAAGCGCGAGATGATCGCCTGCAAGGCGCTGGGCGCTTCCATGAGCGGCTCAGGGTCGGCGGTCTACGCGATCTTCCTCAATCAGAAGAAGGCGGAGAAATGCGTAAATATTCTAAAAGAGAAATATAATAATGTCTTTCTGACCAAACCTCTCAAGGATGGCTGTCGGGTGGAGAAGGTCGAACCATAATTAGCTTTCCCGATGCGAGGGGGATTTGCAATTATTTATTCGGTTGAGATTGCCACAGGGCGCATTTCAGATTGTCATTGCGAGGAGGAACCTCGTTCCGAAGTGGCAATCTCAATCTGACGATTGCGCCCTTCGCAATGACTGTTTTGAATAAAGTGAATAAACATTTGATTACCTGCCAAAGATGATACTGTACTCCATATAAATAAGGCAGGTAATTCTTTTGAAGAAATATATTCATCTGTTTGTCGGCGCTGTCATCATCGCGGGGATGCTCCTGTGTCTGCCGTTTTTTAATTCTTGTGAAGAATTATCCGAGGACGTACTGCGCGTCCATATCCTAGCGAATTCCGATTCTGCCGCCGACCAGAGCTTGAAGCTCGGCGTGCGTGATCGTGTGCTCAGGAAATGCTCCGATTATTTCAACGGCTGTGATGATAAAGCGGAAGCGATCAGGATTACGCAAACGCATCTGAGCGAGATCGAACGGATCGCATCGAGTGAGATCAGGCGACGCGGCTTTGATTATCCCGTTACGGCACAGATCGGCGAGATGTATTTCAACACGCGCTGTTATGATGGCTTCACCATGCCTGCCGGTCAGTATGACGCACTGCGCCTGACCATCGGCAGCGGCGAGGGACAGAACTGGTGGTGCGTGATGTATCCGTCGCTGTGCGTCGGCGCAGCGAGTGAAACAGAAATGAAGGATCATCTGGACGACGGCGAATATGAGGTGGTTTCCGCCGACAAATATGATTTTCGTTTCAAACTCGTTGAGTATTGGGAAGGCTTCCGTTCGCTGTTCCGATGAGGATGGATGTACCGAAAACAGGTCATTGTAAGTGATAGGATAACACTGTAAAAAGATTTCGAGATTGCCACGGCTCATTTGAGCCTCGCAATGACGGATATAAAAGCAGTTGAGATTGCCACGGCTCGTTTGAGCCTCGCAATGACGGATATAAAAGCAGTTGAGATTGCCGCGGCTCGTTTGAGCCTCGCAATGACATTGATAAATGCGGAGGAATTATGCTGCGTTTTGTACTCGGCCGTTCCGGCTACGGAAAAAGTGAATATCTGCGCCGCAGGTTTGCCGATCTCGCGCAAAAGGGAGAGGACAAGCTCCTGTTTCTGGTGCCCGACCAAATCTCCTTTGAGACAGAGGCGGCATTTCTCGAATTATTGGGACCTGCCGTATCGCGCAACATCATGGTGCTCGGTTTTTCGCGACTGTGCGACTATGTCTTTGAGCAGACCGGCAACCGATTCGCGACCTTTGCGGATGACGGCATTCGTCACCTGATGATGAGTCTGGCGCTCGAGCAGGTGGGGGAGGAGCTGTCGATCTTTGATCAACGGACCGATACCGCCGATATGCGTGAGCTGATGCTCTCCGCGGTCAAGGAATACAAAAAATGCGCCCTGTCTTCCGACGTGTTGCGAACAGCGGCAGAATCCGCAGAGGATGATACCCTGCGCGCAAAGCTGAAAGATACCGCGCTCGTGTATGACGCGTACAACGCAATCATGGAGCGCAGTTATATGGATCCGCTGGATTCCCTCACCAAGGTAAGTGAGTTGTTGCCCGATCACCCGTTGTTTGAGGGCTATACCATCGCGCTCGACGCGTTCTACGGCTTTACGGCACAGGAATACGATGTGATCGAGCAGCTGTTGATGATGAGCAGTGAGATGTTTGTCGCGCTGACGGACGATTGCCGCCCTGACAGCGAGAACCTGTTTTTTGTGCCGCGGCGCACCCGTTCGCGCCTGTCGCGTATGGCGCGTGACCACGGCATCGAGATCGCGCCGCTGACCACCAACCATACGCCGTATCGTTTCCGAAATGAGGCGCTGATCGCGCTGGAGGGAAACGCCTATCGGTTGGAGAAAGAGCCGTATACAGAGAGCGCCGACACGGTGACGGTATACCGTGCCTCAGGGCTGTATGATGAGTGCGATTTTGTCGCACGCACGATCCGCGCCTTAGTGGAGGACGGCGCGCGCTATCGTGATATCGCGGTGATCTGCCGCAGTGCCGACCGCTACACAGGTATTCTTGAATCGTATTTTGAGAAGTACGGCATCCGCTGCTTTATGGATAAGCCGCAGAACATCGACGCCATGCCGATGGTGCGCCTTGTGACTGCCGCTTTCCAAATCGTGAACCGCGGTTTTCAGCGTGAGGATGTTCTCTCGCTTTTGAAAACAGGATTATGCTCCTATTCGGTCGGCGATATCGCGGATTTTGAAAATTATCTTTTCGTCTGGGATATCAGCGGACGAAAGTTTGATACGCCCTTTACCGCTTCGCCCGACGGCTTCACCGATGAAATGAACGACCGGCAAAGGGAAATCTTGAATCGTGTAGAAGCACTGCGCGCCGATATCATCGGCACACTGCGTGATTTTGCCTTCTCGGTAAAGGATACCGACGGCAGATCGATCGCCAGGGCGCTGATGAAGCTGCTTTATCAATTGCATGTGGACGACAACATCAACACCCTGTGTGACGCGTATGAAGCGCAGGGTGAGCACGAGCTTGCCGCCGATCTGATCCGCATGTGGAACGTGCTGTGCGGCATCCTCGACAAGACCGTTGCCGTGATCGGCGGTTATATGATGACGCCCAAGCGTTTTGCGGAGCTGTTGTATACCAACTTTGCCGCGTCAGAGGTCAGCACCATTCCGCGCGGTATGGATGAGGTGGATGTGTCCACCGCCGACCGCTCCCTGATCTCGGACAAGAGGATCGTATTCCTGATCGGCGCGCTCGACGGAGAGTTTCCGCATACCCCCGTGGAGGCAGGCGTGTTCACCGACGACGAACGTGTTTTATTGAAAGAGACCCTGCATCTGCCGCTCTCCGATTCGATCGAAGAGCTGATCGCGACCGAGCGCTACTATGCGTATTCGGCGCTGACCGCCGCAGGTGAGCGACTCTATCTCAGCTTTCCTGCCGCCGATATGCGCGGCGAGATACTCACGCCCTCGGACATCATCTCCGAGGTGGATCTGAGCCTGTCCAAGCATCGATTCATCAACTATGACATGGTGCCGATCGGGGAGAGATTGCGTTCTAAAAGAGCGGCGTTCGATTATCTGGTCAGCCGTTATCACAGCCGCAGTGCCGATATCGCGGCACTCAAGGCGTATTTTAGTGAGGATGAAGAATACCGAGATGTGATCCGCTCCATCGAGGACGTACTGAGCAGGCGTGTCCGTAAGATCAGGGACATGGAGTTGACCAAGGCGCTGTTCGGTAAGGAAATGCGCCTGTCATCGACCAAGATCGATGTGTACCATCAATGTCCGTTCCGCTATTTCTGCGAGTACGGCTTACATATTCGTGAGCGCCGCAAAGCGACGGTGGACGCGCTCGAATACGGCACGCTCATGCACCACATTTTTGAGGTGTTCTTCTCGCGCTGCAGTCGTGAGGAATATATGGAAATGGATGAAAGCACGATCGAGGGTATCGTGTCCGACATCCTCGACAAGTACATCGATACTCACTTCGGCGGCACGCAGGAAAAGTCGGAGCGCTTTTTGTATCTTTTGTATCGTACTAAAGCTACCGCAACACGGTTGCTCCTGCATATGATCCGTGAGCTCAGCCAGAGTGACTTTATCCCCGTCGATTTTGAGCTGGGCGTGGGAGAGGACATCCCCGACTATTCGGTGGAGATGAAGGACGGACTGCGGCTCAGTGTGCGCGGCAGTGTCGACCGTGTCGACCGTTGTGACGCGGACGGCAAAAGCTATATCCGCGTTATCGACTACAAGACCGGTACCAAGGAATTCAATATCAACGATCTTCTGTACGGCTTGAATTTGCAGATGTTTATCTATCTCTACGCGATCCGTAAGAACGGCGCTGATCGCTACGGCGAGATCACTCCTGCCGGCGTTCTCTATATGCCTGCCGTATCGCCGTCGGTATCTGCGGACCCCGATACGCCTGAGGCTAAGATCCGCAGTGAGCTGATCAAAAAGTACGCGATGAAGGGCGTGATCCTCGATGACGCCGAGGTCGTCGCGCATATGGAGCATGACGGCGAGGGCGTATTCATCCCCGCTAAGCTCAAGGACGGGGTTGTGTCCGCCAACGCGGGCAGTCTGGCGACGCTCGAAGAACTGGGCGCGATCTTCCGCAGGATCGACGAGCTGACGACCGCGATGGCGCAGTCGCTCTATGACGGCGACGTTGCCGCACTGCCGCTCAAGGGCAAAAAATACGACGGATGCGCTTACTGCGTCTATCGCGCGGTATGCCTGCGCAAGGATGACGATCCCTGCCGTGAGGCAGTGGACAGAAGCGCCGCTGAAGTATTCGAAGAACTCAGAGGAGAGGGGGATCACGATGGCACGTAACTGGACGGAGCATCAGCTCGACGCGATCACAGCACGCGGCGGTTCCGTGATTGTTTCGGCAGCAGCAGGATCGGGCAAGACTGCGGTATTGGTCGAGCGCGTGATCCGACTGATCACCGATACCGAAAACGGCGTGGACGCCGACCGACTGCTGGTCGTGACCTATACCCGTAAGGCTGCCGCAGAGCTCAAGGGCAGGCTCAGGGAGGCGTTGACCGACTGCGTCCGCAAGGACCCCTCCAATCCGTTTTTGATCCGTCAGCAATCCCTGCTCGGCAAGGCGCATATTTCTACCGTGGACTCGTTCTGTATGTCGCTGTGCAAGGAGTATTTCTTCCTGCTCGGCATCGACCGCGGCATCCGTATCGCCGATGCAGGTGAATTGAGCGTGATGCGCGCCGACGCAATGCGCCTGACGCTCGATCTCTTGTATGAGGAGAAGGATCCGAAGTTCCATCGTCTGGTGGAGACCTTCGCCTCCGCGCGCGGCGACAGCAGGCTGGAGGATCACATCAGTCGCCTGTACGACTTTTTGCGCTCCCATCCGTTCCCCGAGCGCTGGATGGAGGAAAAGCTCGCCTACTACACCGACTTTACCGAGGTGGGTGATACGGTGTGGGGTCGGATCATTGCGGAGTTTACACGTGAGGCGGCGGATTATTTGCAGCTGCTCAATGACCGTGCGCTTGACGCGATCTCGCTGGATGAAAAGCTCTATGATAAGAACTTTTCGCTGTTCGATTCCTATCGCGTGTTCTGTGAGCGCTTGCACAGCGCCGTCAAGCAGGAGAGCTGGAATCTGATCCGCGATACCCTTCATTCCTTTGAAGCAGGCCGCCTGTCTACGCCGCGCGGCTATGCCGACAATCCGCTCAAGCTGGAGGCGGCGTCTGCGCGCGACATCTTTAAGGACACCGTCAAATCGCTCCAAAAGCTCTATACGCAGGAGGAAGCATTGTGCTTGTATGACATCGAGCGTCTCAAGGATTATGCGGAACAGCTGTTCAAGGCGGTGAGCCTGTTCGATCGGCATTACGCCATGCTCAAAAAAGAAAACAGCGTAGCGGACTACGCTGATATCGAGCACTGGGTGCTGTCACTGATCGTCGATCGGGATACGATGACCGCCACCGACGTCGCGCGTGAGATATCGTCACGCTTTGACTATATCATGGTGGACGAGTACCAGGACGCGAACGAGGTACAGGATACCATCTTCAAGACCATCTCCCGTGATGAGACCAATCTGTTCGTTGTCGGTGACGTCAAGCAGAGCATCTACGGCTTCCGCCAGGCAATGCCTGAATTGTTCTTAAAAAGAAAAAACAATGCTGCTATTTATGATAGAGAAACAAAAGATTTTCCTGCAAAAATAATTCTTGAAAAGAATTTTAGAAGTGACAGCGCCGTGTTGTCCGCCGTCAATTTCTTCTTCAAAAAATTGATGTCAACGGCAGTCGGCGATATCGAATATAATGAGGAGGAAATGCTCTTCCCGGGCGCTGTATACGCGCCGCAGAAGGAGCCTGCCGTCGAGCTGGATCTGATCGACAAAGAAGCGGTCGGGGAGGAGGATTCCGCGATCGCGGAAGCGCGCTATATCGCCGAGCGTATCCTGCAGATGGTCGCCGAGGATTATCCCGTCAAGGAGGGCGACTCCTACCGGCCTGTGACCTTCGGCGACTTCGCCGTTCTGATGCGCAACCTGTCGAGCTACGGCGCGGTCTACCGCGAGGTGTTCGAGCTGTACGGCATTCACGCCCATAGTGAGAGCGGCGCGGGATTTTTGGACAGCAGAGAGATCATGCTGATCACCAACTTTTTGCGTGTCATCAACAATCCCGCCCTCGATATCGAGCTGTTGAGTGTCGTGATGAGTCCGGTGTTCGCCTTTGATGAGGATGACCTCGCGCGTATCCGTATCGGACAGCGCAAGGGCTCGCTCTATGCGGCGATCACACTGGACGCGGAAAAGGGAAATCAAAAGAGCAAAGCCTTTCTCGATGAACTGTCGTATTATCGGAACGTGTCCGTGACCGTGCCGTTATATCAACTGATCACCTTGATCTATGAGCGCTCATCGTTCATGGCGATCCTCTCCGCTTCCGACAGCGCGAGCGCGACCGATAACCTGCGCCTGCTGCTCGATTACGCGCGTGCGTTTGAACAGAATACTCATCGCGGATTATCGGCGTTCGTCAACTACCTTGACCGACTGATCGAGGACGGCTCCGACCTGCCTTCGGCGTCGGGCGACAGCGGTGGTGATTACGGCGTGGAATTGATGACTGTCCATGCGTCAAAGGGACTCGAGTTCCCGATCTGCTTTATCGCGAACACCGCGCGCAAGTTTGTGTCCGACGCGTCGAATTCGGTACTGCTCCATTCGCGCTTCGGCTACGCGCAAAAGCTCTATGATCCGGCACTTTCCGCCAACTTCAACACCATGCCGCGCAATGCGCTGGCGATAGAGATCAGCCGTGACGAGATGAGCGAGGAGCTGCGCGTGCTCTATGTCGCGATGACGCGCGCCAAGCAAAAGCTGATTCTGCTTGCGACTCCCTCGCGATCGGTTGCCTCTTACATAAGCGGAATCGCAAAGAAGCTCGCCGGTCAGCGCGAGATCTCACCCTTTGCGGTGCGCTCCGCCAACGCGCTGTCCGATTGGCTGGTCATGTGCGCCCTGCTCCACCCCGACGGTGAAACACTGCGTGAATACGCAGGGGTATCCGCGGATTGTGAACCGCAGGCTGATTTCACGTTTACCTGCCGTGTGATCGACACGCCGTTTGACGCGGAGGATACGGAAGAGATCGCGACGGATCGTCAGGATGTTCAGGTGAACACCGCCCTGCTCGACGAGCTGAAGCAGCATGTGGATTATCGTTATCCGTATGAGGCGATCGAAGCCCTGCCCGTCAAGGTAGCGGCATCAACGCTGGCGCATCAGATGACCGATAAAGCGTATGAGCGCTACCTTGATCGACCCGCGTTTCTGCAGGGTGAAAAGCTCACCTCCGCCGAGAAAGGCACTGCGCTGCACGCGTTCATGCAGTTTGTCGATTTTGCCGCGGCAAGAGTGGATATGGAAGCACAGCTTAACCACCTGCACGCCGACGGCTACCTGACCGACGCGCAGGTGAACAGCATTGATAAAGATCGCGCCGCGCGCTTTATCCAAAGTGATCTGGTTACACGCTGTCTGAAAGCTGACGAAGTGTATAAGGAATACCGCTTCAATGTCAAGATCCCTGCGAAACTGGTTGATCCCGAGATCGATACCGCCTTCCGTGAGGAAAAGGTGATCCTGCAGGGTGCGGTGGATCTGGCGTTTGTCGAGGACGGAGAACTCGTGATCGTTGATTACAAGACCGACCGCGTCAAGGATCCGCAAGCCCTCAATGATTGCTATTCGTCCCAGCTGATGCTGTACAAGGACGCGATGGAGGAGTGTCTCGGACTGCCCGTCAAGGAATGTCTGATCTATTCGATCTATCACAGCGCACAGATCGAAGTATACCGTAAATGATAAAAGGCTCCCATTCGGGACATTACCTTTGAGCAAGGAAATGTATCTCGCTGACGCTCGGTCAGTTGATGCAATTCCTCAGTCACCGTTCGGTGACAGCTCCTTTTACCAAAAGGAGCCTCCTTGCTCATGGAAGATGTCCGTGAGGGAGCCTTTGTTATGCTGTGATGATTTTTTCGGCGACCTTGATGCCGTCGACGGCAGCGGATACGATACCGCCTGCGTAGCCTGCGCCTTCGCCGCAGGGATACAGTCCTTTCAGACTCACGCTCTGCATGCTCTCATCACGCGTGATGCGGATGGGGGAGGAGCTGCGGCTTTCCACCGCGGTGAGGATCGCGTCGGGATGGTTGAAGCCGTGCAGCCTGCGGTCGATCATCGGGATCGCCTCGCGCAGAGAGTCGGTCACAAACGGCGGCAGGATGTCATCCATATTCGCAAAGCTCGTGCCGGGCTGATAGCTCGGTGTGACCTCGCCGAGTCGGGCGGAGATATCCTTGTTAAGGAAGTCGCCGACGCGGGTGATCGGCGCGCGGTAATCGCCGCCTCCTGCGACAAACGCCCTGCGTTCCAGTTCTCTTTGCCAGAACATACCCTTGAGCTGATGCTCGCCCTCGATATCGTCGGGATAAACAGATACAAGGAGCGCCGCGTTGGAGTTGATCTTGTCGCGCGCAAATTCGCTCATGCCGTTGGTGACAACGCTGTTTTCTTCACTCTGTGCCGCGACGACCACGCCGCCCGGACACATGCAAAAGGTATATACACCGCGTCCATCCTTGAGGTGGACGTTTTGTTTATAATAGGCGGCAGGCAACCGATAATGCGCCTCACCGTATTGGGAGCGGTCGATGTTCTCGCGCAGATGCTCGATACGCACGCCGACAGAGAACGGTTTGGGTTCGATGTGGATATCCATATGATGGAGCCGTTCAAAGGTATCGCGCGCACTGTGACCGATCGCGAGCACGATCTCGTTACATTCGATCAGCCGCTTTGCGCCGTGATGTTCGACCTCTGCGGCGGTGACGGCGCCGTTATTCGTTTTGATATCGATCAGCTTGGTGTCAAAGTAGATCTCAGCGCCGTGAGCAATCAGATCCTCGCGGATGTTTTTGACGGTGTCGCGCAGCTTGTCCGTGCCGATATGCGGCTTGGCGTTGTACAGGATCTCTTCGGGAGCGCCGTGCGCGGCAAATTCGAGGAGCACCTTGCGCGATCTGCCGTCCTTGGTGCCGGTGTTGAGCTTGCCGTCCGAGAACGTGCCTGCGCCGCCCTCGCCGAACTGCACATTACATTCGGTGTCAAGGACAGCCTTCTGCCACATTCGGTCGACGGCTTTGGCGCGTTCCTCCACACACGATCCGCGTTCGATCACGATGGGGCGGATACCGCTTTGCGCTAACGTCAGCGCACAGAACAATCCGGCAGGACCCGTGCCGACGATCAGCGGACGCTTATTCTTGTCCTTCGGCGTCAAGGAAATATAGCGGTATGGTTCGGTGATAACGGCATTTTTGCATTTGGCTTTACTGAGCGCCGCCTGTTCGTTACCGCTCAGCGTGATGTCGATGCTCGTGGTATAGTGAATGTCGTTTTTGTGTCGCGCGTCGATGGAGCGGCGGTAGAGCGACGTTTGTTTGATCGCCTTGATCGGCACACGCAGTTCCTTGGCGCAGACCCTGCGGATGTCGTCATCTGTATAGCTCAGCGGCAATTTGATATTGCTCAGTCGTATCATAGATGATCCCCCACGCACATGCCGCTCGCAAAAGCAAACTGGAGGTTGTAGCCGCCGCAGTCGCCGTCGATATCCAGTGTCTCGCCGATGATATACAGTCCGCGGTGACGGTTGCTTTCAAAGGTGTGTGGATCGATCTCACTGAGCCTGACGCCGCCTGCGGTGACCTGCGCTTTCCTGAAATCATGATTCTCTATACACACAAAACGCCAGTCGGTGATATGGCGGCACAACAACTTTATTTCTTTTACAGAAATATCTTTGCAGGAAGCGGAGGGCTTGACGCCGCATGATTTCAACAGCGCCAGTCCGATATTTTTATGGAACATTCCGGTGAAGAGCTCGCCGCAGGTCGCGTCTTTGTTGCGCTTACATCTTAGTTTGATCTCCTGCTCGACCTGCTCATCAGAGAAATCGGGCAAAAGATTGAGCCGGATCTCACAGCCGCCGCAATTGGCGTGTCGGGATAGATTGAAGATGCAGATACCCGATAGTGCGTTTTCGGTGAACTGCACCTCGCCTCGTTCGGTTTTGATGATCTTTTTGTCACGGAACAAGGTCGCTTCTGCCGTCGCGCGGATCCCTTTGAGCGATTTCAATATCTCGCTTTTCACCCTGACGGGAGAGAGAGAGGGGCTGAGCTTTGTCATGCTCAAGCCCAGTGATCGCAACAACTCGCGGCTGTCGCTGTCCCTTCCTGCGTAATCCGCCTTGCCCCCTACGGCAATCACCAGCTTTTTGGCAGAGAGCCGCAGCTCGGGCGTCGCGATCTCATATCCCTCGGCGGACTTTTGGATGCGGCAGATATCGGCGTTGCAGATGGTCTCGATGTTGAGTTGCACGATCCTCATGCGAAGAACGTCGAGGACGGAGTTCGCCTGATTGGACAGGGGATAGACCCTCTGCTCGCTGTCGGTATGCGTGAGCAGTCCGAGAGTGCGGAAGTATGACAAAACGGCGTCGGAATCATATTTCTTGAAAAGAATATTAATCAGTGTATCACTTCCGTCACCGTGATAGCTTTTTGCTGTGGCGCCCATATGGCTGAGGTTGCATCTGCCGTTGCCGGTGACAAGGAGCTTTTTGCCCACACGATCCGCTTTTTCCAATATGACGATCGACTGCTCGGGGTGGTTCTCCGCGGCACGGATCGCGCACATAAGACCTGCCGCTCCGCCGCCGATGATCGCCGCGTAAACGTTACGCTTCTTCATTATGCTTTGGGTGCGAAGATCGCGCCGATCGCGCCGAATACGCCCATCGATGCCAATCCCATGATCACGCCGGCAATGATGACGCCGAGCATGACGGCGATGATGCTTTTCTTAAAGCCCATGTCGAGGATAGACGCCGCCAGTGTACCTGTCCATGCGCCGGTACCGGGCAGGGGGATGCCGACGAACAGCATCAGCGCGACAAACAGACCCTTGCCTGCTTTTGCCTGCAGTTTTTTACCGCCCTTTTCACCTTTTTCCAGACAGAAGGTGAAGAACTTGCCGATGTATTTTTTGTCCTTGCCCCACTCGAGCACCTTGCGCGCAAAGAGGTAGATGAACGGTACGGGGAGCATGTTGCCGATGATGGCAAGAATGTACACGACGACCATGTTGAGATTGCCGCCGAGATTGTTGACGCCGACGGCATACGGGATCGCGCCGCGCAGCTCGATCAGCGGCACCATGGAAATCAAAAATACGATGATATAATGAAGCATAGGGAATCTCCTTTTTATTCAGACGATCCGCATACCTGTTTTGCGATATCGTCCTTTCTCTCCATAGCATTATAACTGAAAAAAGCAGTCTTTTCAACTCTAATTTGAAGGATTGATAAAACTTATATGATTCCGTTTGACAACTTATGCGGAATGGATTAGAATAGACTCGGCTTATTATGATAACAAAATCGCAAAAAACAGGTGAAGAATGAAAGAAAAAAAGCTGATAATCGCGCGCGTGATCCTGACGGTGCTGACGGTAGCGGCGGTCGCCGCGATCTTCTTCAATTCATCACAGAGCGCGATCGAATCGACCGAGCGCAGTTCGCCCTTGACCGACTGGGTCAACGGCATACTGTCGGGACTTTCGATCCCGTTCAGCGTGACGGAAAAATTCATACGCAAGCTGGCGCATTTTACCGAGTACGCGATCCTCGGCACAATGCTGAGCGTGACATATTATTTGTATCTTCTCAAGATCAGAACAGCGCTGATATCCACATTGATTACAGGCGCGGCTATCGCGGTGATCGACGAGATCGTCCAGCTGTTTTCTGAGGGGCGATCGTGCCAGATCAGCGATATGCTGCTCGATTTTAGCGGCGTCGCGTTCGCGTCCGTGATCGTGATGCTGATTATTCGGTTGATAGAGAGAAAGCGTTGTAACAAACAACCCGATGCAACATCAAAATGAATATGAGTTCTTGTTTTCGGAAGGAAGGGTAAAACGTGAGTGAGGTTTCTCAGAATAAAATGGGCGTAAAGCCGATGCTCCCCCTGTTGATGGGAATGTCGCTGCCGGCTATGCTGTCGATGATGATACAGGCGCTGTACAATGTGGTTGACAGTATCTTTGTCGCACGCTATTCGCCCGACGCACTGCAGGCGGTGTCGCTGGCGTATCCGCTGCAGATGATCCTGATCTCGTTTGCCGTCGGTACGGCGGTGGGCGTCAACTCGCTGATCGCGCGCCGACTGGGCGCGAAGAATTATGAAGAGGCGAATAACGCCGCGACCACGGGTCTGGTGCTGGCGGTCATTGACTGGCTGGTGTTTTTGGTGCTCGGACTGACGGTATCCCGACCGTTCATTTCGCTGTTTACCTCCAATGCCGACGTCATCAAGGACGGGTCAAGCTATCTGACCGTCGTGTTGTGTATCTCGTTTGGCATGATGATCTCCTGTATGGGGGAGAAGATCCTGCAATCGACAGGCAATATGATCATCCCGATGATCACCCAGATGCTCGGCGCGATCGTGAACATCATTTTCGATCCGCTCCTGATCTTCGGTATCGGCTTCTTTCCCCGACTGGGTGTACTCGGCGCGGCGATCGCCACTGTATTCGGTCAGATCTGCTCCATGATCTTCATCCTGATCATCCTCTTTGTCAGAAAGCATGAGGTCAAGATCCGCTTCAAGGGCTTCCGTATGCAAAAGCTCACCCTGAAAAACATCTATGCCGTCAGCTTCCCCGCGATCATCATGCAGAGCATCGGCTCGGTAATGGTGTCGGGCATCAACGCGATCATTTCGATGGCGAATCTGACAGCGGAGTATGCCGCCGCGTATATCAACGCCTTCGGTATCTACTTCAAGCTCCAGAGCTTTGTTTTTATGCCGGTGTTCGGCTTGAGTCAGGGCGTGTCGCCGATCATCGGATACAATTACGGCGCGCGCAATAAAAAGCGGATGTTCCAGGCATTCCGTCTGGGCATCATCATCGCAGCCACGATCATGGCGGCAGGAACACTGCTGTTCCAACTTGCGCCCGAGTGGCTCCTCTCACTCTTTGAGTCAAATGATAATGTCGCCGCTAACGCGTTGCTTGCCGAGGTCGGCGTACCGATGCTGCGCATCATCAGTATCTCGTTTATCATGGCGGCGGTCGGTATCATGTTCTCGACGCTGTTCCAGGCGGTCGGCAAGGGCTTTTACAGTATGACGATGTCCGTGCTGCGCCAGTTGGTTGTGCTGCTGCCCGCGGCATATTTTCTCTCCAAAATCAACATGACTGCGATGTGGTTTTCGTTCCCGATCGCCGAGATCGTCTGCCTGATCATCGGTATCATCTTCTTTATCATGCTCCGGAAGAAGGAGTTCAGCAAGCTGTAATTTTTTATTCACTCTCCTCATATGCTTATAGTATCATGTGGGGTGATGATATGAGTGAGTTTAAGGGTAACGAGATCATTTACGAAGAGGGCTGGCGTGACGCGTCACCGCCTGCTGTTGAAGATACACCGCTCGATGAAGCGTCTCAGTCCTTTGAGCGACCGCAGGAGGAAAATGAGAAAAGCAGACCGCTTTTGATCACCATCCAGCTTGCGCTGAGCCTGTTGGCGGCGCTGGTGCTGTTCCTGCTCAAGGCGATGGACAGCGAGGGCTATTACAACTTCATGGATTACTATCACGAGGAACTGCAAAAGCCCGTAGTGTCGCAGGAAATCTTCCATGCGGCTGACGCGTTATTTGAGCAGGATCCCGTGACGGTGCAGGCGACCCCTGATGAAACTGCGCATAGCGACGCTTGATCTTTTCATCGGCTATGAGGCGATCGCGGCAATGACTGCCGTGCTGTTGCTCGACCGTGAGAACCGTGTGATCTTCTGCTTTCTTGCGGCAATGTTGCACGAGCTGGGTCATGTGCTGATGATGCTGCTGTGCGGTGTTCGTGTGCGCGCGATCAGGCTTAGCCTGTTCGATGTGCTCATCAAAGCGGATGACGCCCCGTCGTTTAAGGCGGATGTGCTGATCACCGTGGGCGGCGTAGCGGTGAACTATTTGTTCGCGGCATTGCTGTATCCCGTCGGCATGAAATACGCCCTGCCGCATTTGGCTCTCGGCGTCTTCAATTTGCTGCCTGTTATGAGCCTCGACGGCGGACATTTACTGGAGATCATCTTGGACAAACGGTTCTCACCGCGCACGAGCGCGATCGTTCTGCGTGTGACGACCTTTGTTTTTTTACTGCCGCTGATGACGGCGGGATTGTATGTGTTACTGAGCAGCGGCTACAATTATTCGCTGTTGATCATATCGATCTATTTGATCGTACTATTGTTTATGAAAAATAGGTAATTGCCGATCATGCGCTTTGTCGATCGGCAGATAAAGGAGAAGCCTATGATCCCTGAAAAAGTCGAAAAACTGCTCCTCAAGGTGCAAAAACCCGGCCGTTATGTCGGCGGTGAGCTCGGAGCAGTCATCAAGGACAAGCAGGATGTGGATGTGCGGTTCGCGTTCTGCTTCCCTGATATTTATGAGATCGGCATGTCGCACCTCGGCATCAAGATTCTCTACAGCCTTTTTAATGAAAAGCCGTACATCTGGTGCGAGCGTGTTTTCGCGCCGTGGATGGATATGGAAGAGCAGATGCGCGCGCATGATATCCCCTTGTACGCGTTCGAATCAGGCGATCCGCTGACAGAATTTGACTTTATCGGTTTCACCCTGCAATATGAGCTGAGCTACAGCAATATCCTGAATATGCTTGACCTCGGCGGTATTCCTCTGCTCTCAAAGGACAGACATGACTTAAAGCACATCGTCGTCGCGGGAGGACCCTGCGCCTGCAATCCCGAGCCGATCACCGACTTCGTTGATATCTTTTTCCTCGGCGACGGGGAAGAGGTCGACCTCGAGGTGATGGAGCTGTACAGAGTCTGCAAAAAGGAGGGAAAAAGCAGAGCAGAATTCCTCCGCCTTGCCGCTCAGATCAAGGGTGTTTACGTGCCCTCGTTATATGAGGTTTCCTATCACGATGACGGAACCGTCGCCGCCGTAACACCACATAACGGCGCTCCTGCGGTGATCGAAAAGCGCGTGATGATGGATATGGACAAGTCCTATTACCCCGATAATTTTGTTGTCCCGAATATCGAGATCGTCCATGACCGCGCTGTGGAGGAGATTTTCCGCGGCTGTATCCGCGGCTGCCGCTTCTGTCAGGCGGGCTTCCTCTATCGTCCCGTGCGTGAGAAATCGGTGGAGTGCATCAGCAAGCAGTGCCATGCGCTGTGCCGCAACACCGGCTATGACGAGGTATCCTTATCCTCACTGAGTTCGAGCGACTATACACAGGTCGTGCCGATGCTCCGTGAGTTGAATTCATGGGCAAAGCCCGAGCATGTCAGCCTGTCCTTACCTTCGCTGCGTGTGGACGGCTTCTCCGATGATATCCTCAACGAGATCAAGACCGTTCGCAAGAGCGGCTTGACCTTTGCGCCTGAAGCCGGCAGTCAGCGTTTGCGTGACGCGATCAATAAGAATGTCTTTGAGGATGAGCTGATGCACACCTGCCGCGTCGCGTTCGAGGGCGGCTACACGACCGTTAAGCTCTATTTTATGATCGGTCTGCCGACTGAAACGCCGGATGACGTTGCTGATATCGCAAACCTCGGCAAGAAGGTGCTCGACACCTACTACAGCACCCCGAACCGTCCCAAGGGCAAGGCGCCGCGCGTCACTATTTCCGCGTCCTCCTTTGTTCCCAAGCCCTTCACACCCTTCCAGTGGGAGCCGCAGGATACGATGGATGTCCTGCGCGAAAAGCAGCAGCATATCAAGCAGATGATCATCGAAAACAAGATATCGATGAGCAAGCTGTCCTACAACTATCACGATTCCGACACCTCTTATCTGGAGGCGGTGTTCGCGCGCGGTGACCGCCGCTTGAACAAGGTGATGCTGGAAGCGCACAAGCGCGGGATCCGCTTTGACGGATGGAGCGACTGCTTCTCGCTGCAAAACTGGCTCGAGGTGTTTGAAGCATGCGGCGTCGATCCTGCGTTCTATGCCAACCGCCGCCGTTCGTTTGACGAGATACTGCCGTGGGATCACCTCGATTACGGCGTGACCAAGGAGTTTTTGCGCCGCGAGTGTGAGCGCGCTTATCGCTCCGAAGCGTCACCCAACTGCCGCGAAAAATGTCTCGGCTGCGGCTCGAAAAAGTACGGAGGAGGCGTGTGTTATGAAAAACGTTAGAGTCTTCTACCGCAAGTTCGGTCCCTGCAAATACATTTCTCACCTCGATACCAACCGCGTGATGATCCGTGCCATCGGTAAGAGCCGCCTGAATATCTGGCGCACCGAGGGCTTCAATCAGCACGCATATATCACCTTTGCGCTGCCGCTGTCGCTCGGATTCGCCTCTGAATGTGAGAGCATGGATTTTCGTGTGCTGGATGATAATGAGGATCTCTCATTGATCCCCGACAGGCTCAATGCCTGCCTGCCCGACGGTATCCGCATCCTGCGCTGTGCCGAGTCGGTGCACAAGCCTGCGGAGATCGATTCCTCCACCTACACCGTGATCCTCGAGCCGATGAACGAGGATGATATTTCTGATAAAGAATTATCGGAGAAATTGACCGCCTTTCTCGACTCCCCCGAGATCATCGTCGAGAAAAAGACCAAAAAGGGCATGAAAAATATCGATCTCAAGCCTTATATCCTCGCCTTTACCTTGCGTGAAGGGGATCGGGTGCGCTTCGATCTCAAGCTCCCTGCAGGCTCTACGCTCAACATCAACCCCAATCTGCTGATAGGCGCCTTTGCCGATCAGCTCGGTATGGAGCTGTATGCCGATATCACCCGTGCCGCGATCTATACCAAAGGAGGAGAGGAGTTTGCCTAAGCGATTCGATATCGTCCTTCTCGACGCGGATGAAACGGTCTATGACTTCAAGCTGGCGGAGAAAACCGCCGTCAGCTTGACGCTCGAACAGTTCGGTGTGACGCCCACCGATGAAGTGGTGAGCCGCTACAGCGCCATCAACCTGAGTTGCTGGAAGGCGCTCGAGCGCGGTGAGCTGAGTCGTGAGGAGCTGAAGCCGACCCGGTTCCAAGTGTTGTTTGAGCAGCTCGGCGCACAGCCCGTCGACTTCCGTGCGGTGAACGATACCTATGAGAACAATCTCTCCCATCAGGCGTTTCTGCTCGACGGCGCATTGGAGTTCGTCAAACAGCTCCATGAGCACTGCAAAATCTATCTCGCGACCAACGGTCTGACGATCCCACAGACAGGGCGTTACAACCGCGCCGCGGTCAAGCCCTATGTCGACGGCATCTATATCTCGGAGCAGATCGGCGCGAGTAAGCCCGACAAAGCATATTTTGACTACATCTTCCGTGATCTCGGTATCACGGACAAGAGCCGTGTGATCATGCTCGGTGACAGCCTGACCTCCGATATGCTCGGCGGCAGGAACGCCGGCATCACGACCTGTCATTATCTCAACGGAGAGGCGCCGTCCCACAGCCCCTTGTGTGACTACGAGATCGCGTCCTTCGACGAATTCTTTGATATCTTATTCCCGTTATAATACAGCAACCCCCACTGTTCTCCACAGTGGGGGTAATTTGTCGGATGTTTTCATCTTTATGATTGTCGGCTTGCCGTCACTGCCGGCTTGTCGTTTGTCGAAACAATATTCAGGAAGATCAGCGAGCAGCCGATGAAGTACGCGAGGACAACGGCGCTTGCGATCGCGCTGTCCATAATCATCAGCGTGCTTTGCGACGCCACGTTGCTGTCGGTAGCGGTCATCGGCGTCATCGCCAAACCGATCAGCACCATGCCCGCGACAAAGGTGATCGTCGTCAGACGCTTTGTCGGATTTGTCCACATGCGGTAGCCTAGTGCGCCGACGATGATATAGACAACGGCGTAGAAAATGTTGAAGAAGACAGCCGAGTCGCCTTCACCAAGCATGCTCTCGGTAAGGAAGGAACCCGAGTTGGTGAGCACCTCCACGATCGACAGCATCGCGTGCAGGATCAGAACAAGACCGGAAGCAAGGATCAGGCGTCTGCCAAAGACATACGAACGGTTCAGGCCGCGGTCGGGATCGTTTTCATCGAGCTTGCTTTCCAGCGTAAAGCGAATGATGATGAACAGCGGGATCGCCACATACAGGAACATTCTCAGCACGATATAGTTGTTGGGGTCGCCGACCAGCGCTCGGACGAGCGGCGAGTTCATCGGTCGGAACATCTCTTGCATCAGCTGACAGTCAAAGACGCTCTGACCTGCCGCCTTATCAAAGGCGAGCATATCGGGTCCGATCGTGGAGCCGCCGATATAGGCAGAGGGCAGGAGCAGTCCCAGCGTCGCCGCAACGGCAACCACGCACGTCAGCGCGATCGCGCGGTATCTGTTGAACGGGATACACATGGAGAAGACCACGATGATGCCTGCGATGGACAGCAGGACCGTCATCATCGAACGAATGTTGATATCCGCGATGACAGGCGCGTTGCCGAGCGCCTTCGGCACCACATTCAGCAGGATCGGCAGGAGTACGGCGATCGCGCCGAGAGCACCTGCGCAAATCGCCTGACTGACGATTTTTTTGAGGAACGAGCCGCTGACCGGTGTACGTCTGGGTTCCAGTGAGAGCAGGAAGCCGCCCGTGCCGATCACGGCCGCTTCCAGCATATACATATTCTCGATCGAGAACCACATCTGACCCTTCGCGAACGGGATCAGGGCAAAAGCTAAGATGAAGACCGCGATCGATTTCATCAGGTAGAGGACGGAGGTTTTCTGGGTGTTGCCGATGACGCGTCTTCCCTCACCGACGACTTCCTTGAGATGGCTGAAGTCGTTGTCCAGCAGGATGACGTCGGAGCAGGATTTTGCCGCTTCGGAGGCTTTCGCAAAGGTGATGGACGAATCCGAACGCCTGAGCGCGAGGATATCGTTGACGCCGTCGCCTGTCATCGCGACCTTATGCTTGTTTGCCTGCAGCGCCATGACGAGCGCTTCCTTCTGCTCGGGCGATACACGGGCGAATACCGTGTATTCCTCCGCAATGGAGGGAATCTCCTCGAGCGGAACACCTGCGAGGGAGATGTATTTATCAGCGTTCACAATGCCGCATTTCTGCGCGATCATACTGACGGTCAGGGGGTTATCACCCGAGATGACCTTGACGGTAACGCCGTTTTCACGAAAGAATTTGAGCGTACCCGCCGCGGTCTCGCGGATGTGATCTTCGATCGCGATAAAGGCGATCAGCATATCGTCGAGCTTTACGGCGATGACGCGGTTGCCTTCCTTGGCGCGTTCGGTGACATATGCAAGGCGGTCATCGTCCTTGGACAGCAGATATTCGGGCGCGCCCATCAACAGCTTTTGACCGTTGTTATATACGATTCCGGAGTATTTATTGGCGCTGGAGAAGGGGATCAGCTCACGGATGTCGGAGGACTGATCGGCGCCGAAATATTGAAAGACCGCTTCACTTGTCGCGTTTCTTTCATCGGTCGCGCCCATCAGCACACGGATGTGCTTTTCGGCGCTGTCGTCGAATTTCTTGATCTCACAAACCGACATCGTGCCGTCGGTCAGCGTACCGGTTTTGTCCAGGCAGATCACGTCGACGCGCGAGAGATTCTCGAGCGAGTACAGCTCCTGCACCAGCGTTTGCTTTTTGGTCAGTCCGGCGATGGATACCATCAGCGCGACCGAGGTGGTCAGCACCAGACCCGACGGGATCATGCCGACGCCGAACATGCCGTCGGTCAGCACGATCAGCGACCATGTGACAGGGTCATTGAGCGATAATGTCAGACCGTCCCAGATGGTGGGATCGTTGCCCGTCGCGGCGATCTTGACCGCGAGGGTGACGGTAGCGGTGATGATCGCAAAGCACAGGCAGATGGTCAGCACCTTGATGATCTTCATGATGGAGCTCATCAGCTCGGACTTGTGTCCGGAGGTGTTCTTGACCTTGCGTGTCAGCTCAGCGGCATAGGTGTCGTCACCGATCTTGTCGGCGCGGCAGCGTGCCGAGCCAACAATAATGGAAGAGCCCGAGAGAATGGTGTCGCCGGCAGTCTTTTTGATGTGATCCGATTCACCGGTCAGCATCGATTCATCCACCTCGACCTCGCCGTTTAAGACGATCAAATCAGCGGTAGCCTGCTCACCTGCCGACAGCGCGACTACGTCGTCCAGCACGATCTCGGACGCGTCGAGCGATTCGATCATGCCGTCGCGCACGATCTTGCTCTTGGTGCTGGTGACGATCTTGAGTTTTTGGATGGTCTTCATGCTCTGGAATTCCTGGAATGAACCCATGCAGACGTTCATGATCGCAGGGATCAGGAAGACGAATTTCGAGAATCCGAAATAGCTGTTGACGATATCGGAGCGACCGATCGCGTTTAAGTAGATAATAAATCCGATAAAGACAAACGCGATGGTAAACAACACGATATTAAAAAAGGTGAACAGGTTGTTCGTGATGATCTGTACCATGGTTTTCCGGTTGGGATCCAGCGTGACGTTGACATAACCCTTCTTGACTCTCTCTTCAACCTCTTGCTTTGTCAAGCCTGCGTCATAAGCCGCCTGTACGCGTTCGATCGGCGGCCTTTCGGCTTTCTTTTTTTTCATAAACCCACTCCTCGGTTTTGTTGCTGATTTGTTTTATACTTATTCAGGGTGTTGTGTCTGAATTGCAGACGTATTTACTCATTATTAATACTATCATATCTGTTTGCAAATATCAAGAATATGACAGAATAATTCAGGGAGAAATCATTTTTTCTGTGATTGCGGTCGGAAAAACCGCGAAAATCACGGGACGGGTCTTGATTTCTTGCAAAAAGTGTGATACGTTTAGCGTATAGTCTTTTACGGGAGATGTTCAGATGAAGAAAATCGATCAACTGATCAAGAACAGAAAGGTGATCTACGCGTTGACCGCGCTCGCGGCAGGTATCCTGTGCGCGGTAGCGATCTTCTTTATTTTTTTCTCAAATGTCAATTCGATTTCGGGCTTCTTTGAAGGCGTCACAAGGGTGTTGGCGCCGATCATCATCGGTCTGGTGCTCGCCTACATCATCGACCCTGTCGCCAAGTTCTTTGAAACCAAGGTTTTTGTTAAGGTCAAAAAAGAGAATTTGCGACGTACTCTCTCGGCGGTGATCGCGCTGATACTGGTGCTGACGCTGCTGATCGTCTTTATCGGCACCTTGATCCCTAACCTGATCAGCAGTATTTCTATGTTGATGGAAAACGCCGATACCTACTACGCCACCATCGAGAAAACGGTCAATCAGATCAACTCCCTCGGCTTCGGTCTGCATATCGATCTGTCCGCGATCGAGGCGTCTGTCAGGAACTGGCTCGGCGACTTTGTCAACAACCTGTCCCAAAACCTGTCCTCCGTTCTCAGCACTACCAAGAACATCGGCGCTGTTCTGCTGAACATTCTGATCGGCGTAATCCTCGCGGTCTATATCCTGTTCAGCAAAAAGTACCTGCTCTCGGGTCTGCGCAGACTGCGCAAGGCGATCTTCACCCCCAAGCAGTATGACAGCAGCACACGCTTCTGGAACCGCTGTCACGATATCTTCACCCAGTATATCGGCTGCAATATTATCGACGCGCTGATCATCGGTATCTCCAACGCGATCTTCATGCTGATCCTCGGCATGCCGTATGTGCCGCTGGTATCCTTTGTTGTCGGCGTCGCGAATCTGATCCCGACCTTCGGTCCGATCATCGGCGGCGCGGTCGGCGCATTGGTACTCGTACTGGTCAAGCCCTCTTACGCGTTGTGGTTCCTGATCTTTACCATCGGCATCCAGATTTTGGACGCTTATGTGATCAAGCCCCGTTTGTTCTCCAGCTCCATCGGTCTGGCGCCTGTCTGGACGCTGATCGCGATCACGGTCGGCGGTAATCTGTTCGGTATTCTCGGTATCCTGCTGGCGATCCCCGTTGCGGCGATCCTGACCTTTATCTATGACGAACGCTTTATTCCGTGGCTGGAAAAGATGAGCAAGGCACGCGCGGCAAAGGCAGGGGAGCTTCCTGCTGAGGAGTCCGATGCCGCTGTTCAGTCAAGCGAGGATGAAGCTCCCGCAGAGAAAGCCTCTGAAGAATCGCAGGACGCGTAAGCTCCCTGACAAACGCAACATAAGACAGCATCCGTCGGCAGGATAAGTCGGCGGATTTTGTTGTTTCCATCATTTTTATCACATTTGTGAATATTCTGTTTCATTTTAATAAATAATATTGTATTTATTATCATTTTATGATATAGTAAATCGAAGAGAATGTCTGTCAAATCACATCCCGGTTATGATCATCATGCAGCAGGCGGTAAGAATGCCGGTATAATCGATCTTTTCGGTTAACATCAATATTTCTCAGCGGCGGCAAAGATGACCGTTGCTGAGCAAATCCATGCCGATATCGGCTCCTAAAGGAGAGATTGGATGAAACTGAACCCCGATTTTTTGACCCATACCATGGACGGAGTCGCGCTTGTCGTTCCGACGGCAGGGGCGTCATTCCACGGATTGGTGCAGGGCAATAAAACGGTCGGCGTGATCCTGGAGTGCCTGGAACACGACACCACAGAGCAGGAGATCGTCAATACCCTATGCGAACGCTTTGAGGGAGATCGCAACGAGATGGCTCAGGATGTAGCCGATGTGATCGCAAAGCTCAGAGGAATCGGAGCGATCGATGGCTGAAAAGCAAACCTTTGAGGATATCATCGCCCGACAGGGCAAGCTGGTTTATACCAATGTCGGCGACAGCATGTATCCGTTGATTCAGCCCCGTGATCTGTTGGTGATTGAGGCAGTCAAAAAGCCCCTGCAGCAGTACGATGTTCCGCTGTATAAGCGCGACAACGGTCGGTATGTGCTGCACCGTATCATGCGGATCGATAACGGCGAGTATCTAATGTGCGGCGATAACCGTTGTAACACAGAGCACGGTATCACCGACCGCCATATCATCGGTGTGCTGACCGCGATCATCCGAGACGGCAGGACGATCCCCGTGGAGCGTCCGAAGCCGAAGCTTTGGTACCGCAGCATGCTGTATCGAAGGTTTGTTTTCAAGCTGAGAAAACAGAGATAATGAAGCAATAGAAAAGGAGAATGGATATGAAAACTGTCAAAACGATGATCGGCGTATTATTAGCGATCGCCATTGTTTTTGCGTCGGCAATGTCTGTCGGCGCGCTTACCGAATATGTTCGCGGTGACGCTGACGGCAACGGTATCGTCACAGCGGTCGACGTGACTGTGATCCAAAGGCATATCGCAGGGATCGAAACAAACTCCTTTGTAGCAATAGCCGCCGATGTAGACGGCAAGGGAGTGAGTATCGTTGATGTATCTTTGATCCAACGTTACCTTGTAAGCCTCGGTAATCCGTATAACATCGGCAAGACTTTTACCTTCGACGAATACGAATTGCCGATCGTTTGATCAATCAATTATAATGGATACAAAAGGTTGTCACCCCCTGCTCGTTTCGGGGCTGACAATCTTTTTCATTTTTCTTCCAAGAAATATAAAACAGAAATTGATTTTTATATACCGATATGATAGAATGATAAAATAAGATTATGATAGGCGACAGGGAACAACAGACTGCGGATGGATTCGCTTATCAAATAAGTCGAAATCCATATTCCAACATATTCGGAGGTGCGACCGATGCTTCACATAAAGAAAAGAGCCGGATCAAATCCGACGCGTGTCATACTCTGTATGATCTGCGTGCTGATTCTCTGTATCTCTGCTCTTTCCGTTAACTTCAACGCCGAGGATACCAATACCAAAACGGTGAAAGTCGGATACTATGAAAACGAGGTGTTCCAGGAGGGCGCAAAGGAAGGTGCTATCAAAAACGGTTATGCCTATGAGTATTATCGCAAGATCTCCGAGTATACGGGCTGGAAGTACGACTATGTATACGGAGATTACAACGATCTGTATCAGATGCTCCTCGACGGCGATATCGATCTGCTGGCAGGTCTCGCGTGGAAGCAGGAACGTGCCGACGTGATCGGCTATCCCGAATTGCCGATGGGTAATGAGACCTACAACCTCGTCAAGCATATCTCCGCGGATAATATCACGGTCAATCCCGAAACGCTCAACGCAAAGACCATTGGTGTGTTGGACAGCGCGATGGTCGAGGTGCTGAATCGGTATCTGGACAGCAATCATGTTACCGCTTCTGTCAGGACATACAGCGATTATCCCGTTTTATTCAGCGCGTTTGACGCCGGCGAGCTGGATGTGATCGCGGTAGAGGGCGACGGCACATATGGACGCGATAACGCCGAGGTGCTGACTTCGTTCGGAACCTCCGACTATTTTCTCTGCGTCAATAAAGCGCGTTCCGATCTGCTGACTGAGCTGAATGAAGCCCAGTCGACCATGACGGTAGAGGAGCCGAACTGGCTGCATTCTCTGGGTGTCAAGTATTATCCCGTCAGTATCTCCGCACGCGCGTTTTCTGTCGCGGAGAAAGAGTGGCTATCCTCCCATGATACCCTCAAAGTCGGATATCTCGAAAACTATCTGCCCTACAGCGACACCGACGATGACGGTAAGGTGACCGGTATCGTAAAGGATATGATCCCCGAAATGCTCAAGGATCTCGGACTTTCCGATTTGAAGTCTTCTTATGTAGGATATAAAAGCTATGACGATATGATCGCCGATATGACAGCGGAAAAAATCGACGTCGCGTTTCCTGTCGGCGGTGGACTGTATTTCTCTGAGGAAAACGGTATCTATCAGTCTCTTCCCGTTACCTCTGCTTCTACCGAGCTGGTTTACAAGGGTGAATTCACGGACGATACGAGGTCGCACTTTGCGGTCAATGAAAACAACCGTATGCAGTATTATTATGTCCGCACCAATTACCCTGACGCTGAAATCACTTTCTATCCGAGTATTGACGCGTGTCTGGAGGCGGTCGTCGCAGGCGAGGTTAACTGCACCACGCTCAACGGTCTGCGCGCGAATGACATCCTGAAAAATACGAAATATAAAGATCTGGTGATGCGTCAGCTGACGCGCAACGATGATCGCTGCTTCGGCGTCGAGATCGGCAACGAAGGGCTTTTGAAGCTGCTCAACCGCGGGATCAACGTCGTGGGCAGTGATTACGCGCAGAACATCTCCTACCGCTATACCAAGGAGCTCTACTCCTACAGCCTTTGGGACGTGATTGCGGATCATATGGCGCTCTTTATCTCACTGATCATCGGCATCAGCGCCGTCATTATCCTCTTGCTCATTCGCGACAGAGTCCGCACCAAAAAACAGATGCGGGAGAAAGAAGCCGCCCGTATCAGCCTTGAAGAGAAGAACGCCGAGCTGCAGGCGAGCCAAAAAGAATTGGCGCAGACGGATGAGATCATTTCCGACGCGGGCTACGGTACGTGGAGGATCATTTTCGAGGATGGCAAAGAACCCCAATTGCGCGGCAATGCCAAAATGAAGCTGCTCTTGGGCGTTGAGGGTCAGGAACTCACGGAAGAAGAGACCTATAACGCGTGGTATTCCCGGATTCTCCCTGAGGATCTCCATTCGGTACAGAAGAGTGTCAGCGAAATGCTGGAGGGCAAGCTCTCTGAGAACACCTATCGCTGGGAACATCCGACAAAGGGTGTCCTCTATGTTCGCTGCGGCGGCACGGCAAAAGAGGTCGAGCCGCAGCGTCAGATGCTGCAGGGCTATCACTGTGACGTTACTGATCTGGTGCGTGAGGATCAGGCGCAGAAGGAAGCACTCAAAAACGCGCTGGTAGCGGCTGAACACGCCAACCAGGCTAAAACCATCTTC
This sequence comes from uncultured Clostridia bacterium, assembly GCA_946406145.1. Taxonomy (GTDB): domain Bacteria; phylum Bacillota; class Clostridia; order Oscillospirales; family Acutalibacteraceae; genus Ruminococcoides. The sequence goes on from CAMJJL010000001.1 coordinate 74,396, forward strand.
CTCAACAACATGTCGCACGATATCCGCACCCCGATGAACGCGATCGCAGGCTTTACCGTATTAGCGGCATCGCATATCGATAACAAAGAGCAGGTCAAGGATTACCTGAGCAAGATCTCGGTCTCCAGCCAGCACCTGCTGTCACTGATTAACGATGTGCTGGATATGAGCCGTATCGAAAGCGGCAAGATGACACTGGAGGAAACCGAAGTCCATTTGCCCGATCTGATCCATGATCTGCGGACGATCGTGCATGCGAATATCACCGCCAAACAGCTCGATCTGTTCATTGATACTCAGGATATCGTCCATGAGGATATCATCACCGATAAGCTCAGGCTGAACCAGGTGCTCCTCAACATTATGTCGAACGCGATCAAGTTCACTCCGAACGGCGGCATGATCAGCTTCCGTCTGACCGAGAAGCCCTCCTCCTCCAAGGAGCTGACGAATCTCGAGTTTCGCATCAAGGATACCGGTATCGGTATGACCGAGGAATTCCAGAAAACCATATTTGATGCCTTCACGCGTGAAAAGACCAGTACGGTCAGCGGTATCCAGGGCACCGGTCTGGGGATGGCGATCACCAAGAACATTGTCGACATGATGGGCGGCACGATCACCGTCAATTCCGAGAAGGGCAAGGGCAGCGAATTCATCGTTGCGATCACCTGCCGCGTCACCGGCGAGCCGATCAAGCCAGAGCCGATCCCCGAGCTTAACGGACTGCGCGCGCTGATCGCCGACGATGATACCGATACCTGTCTGTCCGTCTGCTCTATGCTGCGCGAGATCGGTATGCGTCCCGACTGGACAAACTACGGTAAAGAAGCCGTGATCCGCGCCAAGGACGCCTTAGACAGCGCCGACGAATTTAAGGTTTATATCATCGACTGGCAGATGCCCGATCTCAACGGTCTCGAGACCGTGCGCCGTATCAGGAATATCATCGGGGATGACACGCCGATCTTCATCCTGACCGCCTACGACTGGGCGGATATCGAGGATGAAGCGTTGGAGGCAGGCGTTACCGCATTCTGCTCCAAGCCGCTGTTTATGTCCGAGCTGAGAAGCGTTCTGGCGGCGCCCTTCATGAAGAAGGTTGAAAAATCTGAAGAGACTGTGACAGCGGATTTCTCCGGCAAGCGTGTATTGCTCGCCGAGGATAACGAGATGAACCAGATCATCGCCGAAACCATCCTGACAGAGGTCGGTCTGATGGTGGACATTGCCTCCAACGGTGAGGTTGCCGTTGAAAAGATGGAGACTCACCCTGCCGGCTACTATGACATCATTCTCATGGATATTCAGATGCCCATGATGGACGGCTATACCGCGGCAAAGCTGATCCGTAAATTGGATGACTCCGTAAAGGCGAATATCCCGATCGTCGCGGTCACGGCAAACGCCTTTGAAGAGGATCGCAAGATCGCGCTCGAAGCCGGCATGGACGGTCACCTCGCTAAGCCCTATGATATCCCGAAGATGATGGATACCCTGCAAAAGCTGCTGCAGTGATCACTGCAATATCATAACAAAGAGCCTGTGCCTGTCAGCATGGGCTCTCCTTTGTTGTATGGCCGCAGATAGAGGAGAACGGTCGGATGATTCCTGTCGTTCTGTTCCTCTTGACGACGACCTCTCCTATACGCTGAATCAAAAAGCAAAAGCAGGGTGCGTTACCCTGCTTTATCCATATATAAGATAACTGATACCCTGATGATCAGATCGTCAGCGACGAAGATCGCGGTATATTTCACGTCCTTCGCCATCCTGAAGACGACTGTCAGGCTGATTACCTCGTCCCCGATCTCGGACGTCTCTAGCAGTATTTGATAGCAGTCTTTCGGGTTGTGCGGCCTGCCTCCTTTCTTCCTCCTGCGATGTTGCCTCGTTACTACGCGATCAGTCAGTCTTTTTTTGTTGTCAAATTGATGATTTTCTCTTGACATGTTAATGATTTTTAGTGTATATTTTTCTGTGTAGTAGAGCATTTGAGCAGCATCTAACCGCTGTTAAACAATTCGCGCAAGCATAAGATCCATTCCCTTCGTTTGAAAATGCTGTATGAAAAAACGTTGAAACAGGAGTGAAAATCCTTATGAAAACTATCCCAAAAACCACCAGCCTCTTTCTCGTTTTGTGCTTGATCGTTTCTGTCCTCACGGTTGGTTTCGTACCTGCCGCGGCGGAAGAAACAGTTGGGACCTATGCGCAGGACACGGTGCAAGGCAGCAACATCCTGCACTGCTTTGACTGGTCGTACAACAATATCAAGGCAGCTTTGCCTGATATTGCGGCGGCCGGCTACACGGCTGTGCAGACTTCACCCGTACAGCGCCCGAAGGACTACAACGCCTCGTGGACAGACGCTGCTAACCAGTGGTGGAAGATGTATCAGCCGCTGGGTCTTTCCATCGCAGCCGACAACACTTCATGGCTCGGGACCAAGGCGCAACTGACCTCTCTGTGTACCGAGGCGGAAAAGTATCATATCAAGGTCATCGTCGATATCGTCGCGAACCATGTCGCGAACAACGGAATCGACGGCGGCACCTACAGCTATGTTAACAGCGCTGTAGAGAGCGATCTCAAAAACAACAATTACTATCACAGCAACAATGTGCGCACCAGTGATGACAGTCGCTACACCATCACCCAGTACCATTTGGGGATGCCCGACCTGAACACCGGCAACAGCTATGTGCAGCAAAGGGCGCTCGGACTGCTCGAAGAATGTATTGACTGCGGCGTCGACGGCTTCCGTTTTGACGCGGCGAAGCATATCGAGCTGCCGACGGATGGATCGAACTTCAGGAGCAGCTTCTGGCCGACGGTCATCGACGGCGCAAAGGACTACGCGCAGTCAAACGGCGCGGACGAGCCGTTCTTCTACGGTGAGATCCTCGGCGGCGCGGGTACGGATATCTCGAATTACACCGCCTATATGGCGGTCACCGATAACCAGACCGGCGACCGCGCGCTGGATAAGGCATATTGGTCTTCGGCGAGTGAGCTTGCCGACGGTACCTATCTTAAGGGCGCCTCCGCCGATAAGAGCGTTCTGTGGGTTGAGTCACATGATACCTACATGGGCAGCTCGGGCTCGGCGTGGACTTCTAACACAAAAGATGTTTCTAACGACGTTCTGGCTAAGGCTTGGGCGATCGTCGGCGCGCGTTCTGATTCCACCGCGCTGTACTTTGCGCGTCCTAACAGCACGATGGGCGCCGCAAGCACGGACACCGGCTGGAAATCCAAGGCGGTCGCCGAGGTCAATCAGTTCAAGAGCCATTTTGAAGGCACCTCCGAGTACCTCTCATCCTCCGGCAACACCGCCTATATCGAGCGCGGCGCCAAGGGCGTCGTCATCTCAAAGCTCGACGGCGCCGGTTCCGTCAATCTGACCGCGAACCGGATGAAGAATGGTACCTACACGGATCAGGTTACCGGCAACACCTTTACCGTATCCGGCGGCAAGATCACCGGTACAGTCGGTTCCACCGGCGTCGCGGTAGTATATAACACGAATGATTCGGCATTTGATTATATTACCGCTTCTACTCTGTATCTCAGACCCAGCCCTGCATGGATCAACGCAGGCGGTCGCTACGCGATGTACTTCTTCAACAGCTCGACGGGTGATAGCCAGTGGGTCAGCATGACTTCCGTTAGCGATAATTATTATAGCGGCAGCGTACCCACAGGCGACTGGACGAACGTGATCTTCTGTCGTATGGACGGCTCAAACGAAACGAACAGCTGGGATTATAAAAAAGATCAGACCGGTAATCTCTCCCCGGATGTGGGCACGAATCTCTATCATGTCGCTTCCGGCAAGTGGAGCGTATACGGTTCCGCAGAGCCGACGGATCCTCCCGCGACTCAGCCGGCGGAAGATCCGACCGTGCAGCCGACCGAAGTGGGCGACACATATACTGTCTACGCCGCCAACAAAAACGGTTGGAGCGAGATGAACGTTTATTACTGGGACAGCAATAAGAGTTCTGTCAAGTGGCCCGGCAAAGCTATGACGCAGGGTAATGCCGTCTTTAAGGCGGAGATCCCGAATGATGTGGGCGGTGTTGTCTTTAACGATGGATTATCGCAGACTGTTAATATCGAGAGCGGTATTGTCAACAATGCCCAGTGGGTTGTTACAACTGCTCAAGACGAAGGCAAGTACATAGTCGAATCCGGTCCGACCTATTATCTCGTCGGCAGTATGAACAACTGGTCGAATCATGACAACTATGCCTTCACCCTCAATACTGCCGAGACGGAAAAGGTTGAGTATAAACTGTCGGGTGTTCAGCTTTCGGCAAATGCCGAGATGAAGGTACACGACAGCAAGAATACATGGTATCCCGACGGAGGTAATAACTTTACAGTATCGTCAACCGGTACCTATGACGTCTATTTCCGTCCGAACGGAGATGGCGGCAGCGATTGGCACAACGGTTATTTCAAGCTCGTTGACGTCACTCCCTGTACCGTCACATGGGAGAACTATGACGGCACAATTTTGGCGACCGATACCGTGTTGAAAGGCGAAATTCCTTCTTACAAGGGAGACACTCCCGTTAAAGAGGCGACTGCTCAGACAGAATATACCTTCAGCGGCTGGAGCCCCGCGGTGGCGGCTGTCTCCGGCGACGTCACTTATACCGCTCAGTTTATCGAGAGCGTGAGAACCTTTACCGTTACATGGAAGAACTACGACGGTACTGTGCTCGAGACCGATGAGAACGTCGCTTACGGTGCAAAGCCCGAGTATGACAGCGATACGCCCGCCAGAGATCCCGAAGGTGATACAACCTTCCAGTTCAGCGGATGGTCGCCGCAGATCACAGACACTACCGTGATCACAGAGGACACCACCTATATTGCGAGATTTTCCACGAATACAAACACCTACACCATCACCTGGAAGGACGGCGACGGTAATACCCTCAGGACAGAGCCGTGTATCGAGGGCGTGACCCCCCACTATACCGGTGCGACTCCGACAAAGACTGCTACCGACCGGTATACTTATACCTTCAATAACACCTGGGATCCGCCTCTTGTAGCGGCTGAGAGAGATACGGTCTACACCGCGCAGTTCGATCAGACCGTTAACAAATATACGATCCGGTTCAAGAACTACGACGGCAACGTATTACAAAGCTCCGAGGTCGAGTACGGCGTCGTACCTGTCTATACCGGTGAAACTCCGACAAGACCCGCCACTTTGACAAAATCCTTTACCTTCACCGGCTGGAATACAGAGCCTGTCGCAGTCACCGGAGAGGCGACCTACACCGCTGCCTTCAGTGAAGCGGCGGTCAACGCCGTTACGATCAAGGCAACAAACGTAGCGGAATGGGACAATGTCTATGTTTACTACTGGGGAAACGGCGGCGACAATAACTGGCCTGGTGCACTGATGACCGCTGACAGCGACAACTTTATCTATACCGCGTCGATCCCCGAGACCGCTCAGGGAGTCATCTTCTCTGATGGGAAAGCGAACAACATAAAGCAGACCGTCGATATCAAGAGCGGCATCAGGGACGGTGCTCATTGGGCGATCCTGAACGAAAAGGATGAGGACGATATCACCAAGTATGTCGTTCACGAAGTCCCGACTTATTATCTCGTCGGCACAATGACAAACTGGAAGACGGACGGCGCACTCGTATTCGTTCCCAGCAAGACAGATGAAAAGCGCGAAGAATATAAGCTGTCGGGTGTTTCTCTCGAAAACACCGCATCCATCAAGGTCTACGGCAGTGATGATACATGGTATCCGGGTGGCGCGGATTATACCATAACCGCAGACGGTACTTACAACATCTATTTCCGTCCGAACGGCGACGGTCACGACGACTGGTATGAAAACTATTTCTATGTTCATAATGTCACACCCTATACCGTCACGTGGCTCGACGGCGACGGCGAAACGCTCAAGACGGAAACCGCCGTCTACGGAGAAACTCCTGTTTACACCGGCGCGCCCCCGACCAAGAAGGCTGATATGCTGTATACCTACACCTTCAACAACACATGGTCACCTGAGTGTGAAGCTGTCACAGGTAACGTGACCTACACCGCGCAGTTTGACGCGAGCCGCAACCCCTACTTTGCGCACCATTCACTCTCGCTGAACGGCAGTATCGGCGTGAACTTCTATCTGAGCCTCACTGATCAGGAGATCGCCGACGGCGCAACGGTCGATTTCACGTGGACGGTCAACGGTGTGACAAAGACGTATCCCGTCACCCTGACTGCCGCCGACAAGACCGCCAACGGATACAAGGCAACCTGCCCGATCGCGGTCGCCGAGGTGACCTACGATATCACCGCGACCCTAAAGATCGGCGGTGAGCAGATCGGGACCCAAACCTATTCCGCCAAGACGTACGCCGATTATATTTTATCGGACGAATTCAAAAACAACTATACGGGCACCGGCGCAAAATCCTATGATAACCTGAAAAAGCTCGTTCAGACTATGCTCGACTACGGTACTAAGGCGCAGGTTCGCTTTGATCGCAACACCGAGCTTCTTGCGAACGGCGGCACGGACTTCTTCAGCGACGAGGTCTCCTTTACAAGCGGCGCGAGCGATATGAGCGAATTCCTCAGTGAGATCGGTCTGGAATACAAGGGCACATCGGTCATCTACCTGAGTGAGACGACTCTGCGTCATTATTACAAGATCGTTGATCCCTCTAAGTTCACCGAAGCGGTCCGGAACGAGATCACCTTTGACGGTAAAAAGGTTACCTACGGTACGAGGAGCGGCATGATCTACTTTGACAAGAAGAATATCGCCGCCCCCGAGATCGATACCGAGTATGTGCTGAATCTGGGCGGACATGAGTATCGGTATGCTGCACTCGATTACTCCGCGTTGTCGTACAGCCTGGATGAAAGCCCCTACAGCGAGAGCATCGCAAAACAGCTTGCCGCAGCGGTTTATCGCTACAATCAGGCGGCAAACACATTCTTTGAAGGCATAGGAGGTATATGATGAAAAAAGAGCGCTATGAGCGTGCACGGCTCGATCTCATTGTATTCCAATCGGAAGACGTGATCATGACCTCCGGGCTGGAAGAATATGAGGATCATCCCCTGATCAATTCACAACCTTAACGCAAAATGACCCCCTGAAAGCACCGTCGCTTTCAGGGGGTTACTGTTGCCGAAAACCGCAGGGCATCGGAGGATATCCCTGCGGTCTTGTAACGTGATTGTTGTTTTAATCCAGAGGTTCCATCCCCCTGCCAATCCGAGTCGCCGCTGACATTACCTGCGCTGGAGTTGATTGAATCTTGTTGCCCTTTGTTTTCTTCCGTGCCCAGCCCGTGAACATTTTTACTTTTTCTGGTGTATTCAGGCACATCATCATTAAAATCTGATCTTCTTTCTCCATCTTTAACTGCTTGCCTATGGCTATTATCAAGTGCGTCGTAGTATCTTGCCAATTCTTCTTCGTGGCTACGTCCATATTCCTTCTCCCATCTATCTACATAATAATCTTATTTTTTCACCGAAACATATTCCATAACTTGGTATTTATGTGGTAAATCATCGAACTTTTCTATAATATACCATAGAACGGGATTGATTCTTTTGCCTTGCATTATTTTGCAAAGCAGGGTTGCTTTTTGAACGATTATCGAGTATACTACCTTTAGAAGCTGACGATTGTATGAGAGAAGCGCAGTTAGCGTGAGGGACTTTGCCGTCAGCTTCTAAATTTATGTCATAGAAAATAGTGCCGGACTGTGCTTTGCCAACCCGGACAATGTAAGAGAAAATAGTATCATCTATGCTAACTTTGCTCTGATAATTCTTGAAACCGTTCGGAAACAATTTATGATTCTTAAAATCAGGTGCGTCATAAGAAATGTTAGCATTATCTATTAAATCAATAACGCTTGTAGACATCGATTATCGACAAATTCAAAAAATCATGTTACAATCATTGTATAGTGATACGGCGTCAATCGTTGCATTATACAATACGGAAAAGGCTCCCTTTGGTAAAGGTGCCCCCGTTGGGGGAATGTCCGCAGCGCGGACAAAAGGGTCGGCTGTTTTCGCAGAGGAAGTTGCTTCCGGCGAGGAGGCTGTCACCGAAGGTGACTGAGGGATTGCATTGGTTGTTCGAGCATAGAACGAGTAACTGAAAAAAACAGTCAAAAAGGATGATCGGTTTGAATGAATTGATACAGCGGATCGGGATATCGGGAATAATACAAATCGCCGTGTCGCTTTGGAACAACATACTGCTTGTTATTATCACACTATCGCTTTCGTCAGGCATCAAAAAAAGCAAGAGCTCTGCCGAACCGAATAACTACCAAACGCCGTTTACAAAAGAAATCATGGTTTTCTTTATCGCGGTGTTTTTCTACAACGCCTTTGATATCGTCATCAACCTGATCACAGGCGTACCGGGGGATTTCAGCGTAGCGGTACACTATGTGATGCTCATCGGCTATTTTGCCGTAGGCGCTTTTCAAACATTGCTGTTTTTGCAGGTCATCAAAAAGTATGTGGCTCAGGCAAACGGAATGGAAAGGCTGAGAAAAACAACGTTTTTTATTCAGCTCCTTCATATACCCGCGCTGGTGCTTCTGATGATCACGCCGTTCACGCATTGGCTGTTCTACCTTGATGAACGCTCCGATTATTACAGAGGCGCGTTATATCCGATATGGTATTACACCACGATCATATCCTTCGTCTATATCTTACTGGTTCTCATTTTTTGCCGACGGAAGATGGATCGGTTTATCTTCAAGGTATTGATTACCACCTCTGTTCTGCCGATCATCGGCTTTATCCTTAACATTTCCTACACGGGAATCAGCTTCAATAATATTTCCGTCACGCTTTCGGCGCTGATCGTTTATGTGTTTTACGAAAGCTACCGAACCTCAACAGCCGTCAGCAGAGAGCATGAGCTCAACCGGATGCAGCAAGAGCTTTTGGAGAGCAGGCTTGCGACAGAGCAGGCGAACAATGAAATGTTGCTGGCGCAGATCCAGCCGCATTTTATCAGCAATTCGCTGATGGCGCTGCGCGCGCAGTGTACCGGATATCCCGAGATATATGAAAGCATCACCAACTTTTCCATGTACCTGCGTTCTCATTTTGAAGCGCTCGGCGACGCTAATAAAATGATCTCCTTTGAAAAGGAGATGGAGAACACCGATGCCTACCTCGCCTTGGAACAGCAGAACTTCGGTGACCGCCTGAACGTGATCTATCACATCGAGTGCGACGACTACATGCTTCCGCCGCTTACCGTACAGCCGCTTGTCGAGAACGCTGTGCGCCACGGTATCGGTACCTGTGAAGAGGGCGGCGATGTACAGATCAGCTCTCGCAGAGAGCCGGGCAGGATCATCATTGAAGTGATCGACAACGGCTCCGGCAAAAGCAATATCACACAACAGCAGACCGAGCGCCGCGGGATCGGTATCGAAAACGTCCGTTCGCGGCTGCGGTCGATCGTGGGCGGCGAGCTGGAAGTTATTACCAACGAGAGCGGCACCACGGCAAGGATCACCCTGCCTGAGCCGATAGGAGAATGATTATGATAACCTTATCCTTAGACGATCAAAAGACAGCGACCGACTTAATGACCTTTATGCTGCGTAAGCTCGATCCCGAGGGCACGCACCTTGCGGCAAATTCCGTCAGCGAGGCGATGGCGCTGCTCAGCGGCGATGTACAGATCCTGTTTCTCGATATCGAGATGCCGGGACTCAACGGGATCCAATTCGCCGACATAGTCCGAAAGGAACATAAAGAGCTTAACATCATATTTGTCACCGGTCACCCGGAATACAGCTATGAAGCATATGGCGTCCGTCCCAGCGGATTTCTCGCTAAGCCCGTCACCGAAAAGGATGTCGAGCGAGAGTTGAAGGAGCTGCGGTATCCCATCTCGAAGGCACAGCCGCGCCTGATGGTGCAGTGCAGTCCCTTTGCGGTTTTCGCGAACGATAAACCGCTCGGCTTCCAGCGTCAGTCAACGATGGAGCTTTTTGCGTACCTTGTTTACAGAAAAGGCGCTTTCTGTACCAACGGCGAGATCATTGCCGCGCTGTGGGGCGGCGATATCCGGAAACAGCCGTACCTGCGCAAGCTGATCAGCGATATGCGTATGGGCTTTCGCAGTGTCGGCGCCGAGGATGTGATCTTAAAGCAATACGGCGAGACCTGCGTGAATATCAATATGCTTCAAATCACCGGCGATCTGCCAATCATCGCGGAGGAATTCGGGTGGATAGAATAAAACCGGGACAGCTTGTGTAAGCTGTCCTTGTTTTGAAAAAGATTTGGGTATTAGCGGTTAAATAGACCTTCCTTGTAAATTTCGTTAAGTTGCACAAAATGCAATCGATATCTTTGGTGGATTTATAATTCTTTTACAGAAAATTGTCACGGTTTGTGTACAGTTTATCTGCTATAATACAGTAGGTAATGCTTTTCCGTGGTTTATGCATGAGCATGACGGCATGATCCTCGGTCAGAGGAGCTCCGGCGGCGCCTGCGCGATCCGCGTCACCTCCGCTGCCGGTATTGAATTCGCCTGCTCTGCGGCGTCCAGCCATATCGTCAGCGAATCCGGCGAGAACGTCGACTTCGGCTGCCCGCTCGACGCAGACCTGATGACCGACGGCGAGAACCCCTACGAGAACTTCTACGACCTGACCCTGCTCAGTCAGAAGATGAACGAATTCTTTGCTGCCGACTGAGCAGCTTCACAATTAATCTATAAAGGAGATTGATTATGCAATACGAAATTATCGGCGGAAATCTTCCCGCAGTACTTTGCAGACTGTCCAAAGGCGAAAAAATCGTCTGTGAGTCGGGCGGAATGTCCTGGATGGACGGCGTTTTCAAAATGGAAACCGTCGGCGGCGGCGCCGGCAAAATGTTCGGCAGAATGTTCTCCGGCGAGTCGATGTTCACCAACACCTACACGGCGCAGCAGGACGGAGAGATCGCGTTTGCGTCTTGCTTCCCAGGCGAGATACTCGCGATCAACCTGACCCCCGGCAAGAGCATCATCGCTCAGAAAAGAGCGTTTCTCGCAAGCGAGGCCGGCGTTGACATGTCCGTATTCTTCCAAAAGAAGATCGGAAAAGGTCTGTTCGGCGGCGAGGGCTTTATCATGGAGAAATTCACCGGCAGCGGCCTCGTATTCCTCGAGGTAGACGGCTCGGTCATGGAGTATACGCTGGCACGCGGCGAGAAAAAGGTCATGGAGACCGGCCATCTCGTTATGATGGACGATACCTGCCAGATGGATATCGAAAGGATCAGCGGCGTGAAAAACGTTCTGTTCGGCGGCGAAGGCCTGTTCAACACGGTCGTGACCGGCCCCGGAAAGATCGTGATCCAGACCATGCCGATGGCGAAGACCGCAGGCGTGATCTCGCAGTATCTTCCCACTCAGTCCGGCTAAAAACCAATCATGCAATCAGTCGGCGCTCTGCCTGTTTGCAGGGCAGGGCGCTGCCTTATCAATATGGATACCATGGAGAAAAGAATGAAAATCACTACCTTTAATCCTTTTATCGTTACATCACAGGTTGATGATACGATCAAGCTGTTTGAAGCACTCGGCTTTGAACGCCGTCATACAAAGGAAGGAATCGAGATCGCGGACAGAGATGACACCGTGATCCGGATGAAGGACGCAAACGGCTTTTATCTGGATATACTGCAGTCGAACGCCGAGGCGGAACACGGCACGGCAGGCATCCGCATGAATGTGGACGATTTTGACGAGGCGTATCAAACGCTCCTGCGGCACGGCTATCAAAATGCCTACGGCGATGAAACTGTCAACACAAAATCATCCAAAGCCGCTATGATGACAGCGCCTTCCGGCTTCAACATCAGTATCATCCAGCACATCAAAAAATAAAACTATTTCGGTGAGTCAGCGCCCGGCTTTTGCAGGGCAGGGCGCTATCTTATAAAAAATCCATATTTATTTCAAGGAGGAACACTATGAAATTCCAAAATGCTGCAACAGGCGTGAAAAGAATCTTCACTGCCGAAATCCTCAAGCTGATCGCTGCTTTCGTGACCGTTATCGCTGTTATCATGATGATCGTCACTCTCGCGGCGGCAAACGCTAATTCTCAGGGCGGAACGATCGCTGCCGGTGTGGGTACCGTAGTTCTGATTGCGGCCGCTTCCATTCTGGCTCTGATCGGTGGAATCATGGCGCTGGTCGGTATCATCAACGCCTCTAAGGACGAGGGCGCTTTCAAGACTGCTCTGATCCTCATCGTCGTCAGCCTTATCGCTGCGGTCGTCGGCGGTATCTTCTCCAGAAACACTACCGTTTACAGCATCTGCCAGATTGTGCAGAACCTGATGTCGATCTTTGTGACCGTCTTTGTCATCAAAGGTATTACCAACCTTGCTGTTAAGATCGGCAACGATGAAGTTGCTCAGCAGGGCAAGAGCCTTCTGACCATCATCGTTGTATTCTACGCGCTGTCCCTGATCGCCAACATCCTCGTTCTGGTATTCGGCGGTATGTTCGCTTCCGTCCTCGGCGGCATCCTCGCAGTTGTAGCTCTCGTACTGAACATCATCGCGTATATCGTTTATCTGTCCTTGCTGAACAAGGGCAAGAATATGCTCGCAGAATAATCATTCTACTAAGCCTCCCTTTTCTAAAGGAGGCGGCGCGGACACTTGTGTCCGTGACGGAGGGTTGTTTCAAACGTTCCGTAATATAATGCTGCAGCCGTTCTTGAATTGAGAGCGGCTGCACTGTATTGCAGATCGTCGGGGCATATGATTATGCCGATTTCTGATAGGAAACAGGCATTATTCAATTTCCTATCAGAAATCCACATAACGTAAGGAGAAAACCAATGGCTGAGGATAACAAAGTTGAGAATATCGTCCCATCGGAAGAAACCGATGCAACTATAACAGAAAACGCCGCACCCGAGGATCTTTCCGAAAACGATGAATCAAATGCCGAAAAGCCCGAGAAAAAATCCTTTTGGAACGAGAACAAGATCGAGATCATCGTGGCGATCCTTCTCGGCGTGACCGCGCTGCTGACGGCGTGGGCGTCGTGGATCGGATCTCTGCACAGCGGCATCCAGGCAATCAACTTTACCAAAAGCAATAATACGTCTTCACAGGCAACTTCCGCGTATAATCTCGGATTACAGATGTTTCTTTCCGACATCATGACCTGGAACACGATGATGGATTACTCCTTTGAAATGGCGATGGCGGAAGCTGACGGCAATCAGGATAAGGTGGATCTCATCAATGAAAAGCTCAAAACATATACGGAACAGAACGCGAGTGATATCCTGATGGAGGGTATCAAATGGATGAAGGAAAACGATGAGGACAGTCCGTTCAAAATGCCGCAAATCACCGAAAAGTATTTTACGGACGCCGAAGAGAAGTCCGAGGAGGCGAGAGACCTGCTCAAAGAGGGCCAGAACGATAACGCGCGCGGCGACGCCTATAATCTTGTGAGCGTCCTCTACTCACTGGTGCTTTTCCTGCTCGGTATCGTCGGAATATTTAAGCGGCTGCCGAACCGTATCGGCGTTTTGTCGATCGCTTCTGTCATTCTGATCGGCGCTTTGATCTATATGCTGACGATCCCGCTGCCGACAGGCTTCAATATATGGAACTATATCGGATTGAGGTAAAGATCCGATCTGGATAATAAGAAAAACCGGAGGGAATAATTCTAATGAAAACAATCAAAAAGTGGCTTTTGCCGTACAAACAGGCGCTCCCCGCGCTGCTGCTTTATCAGATCATCGCAACGGTAGCTTCCGCTGCGTGGCTGGCTCTGTTCAAATGGATTGCCGGTCTGTTAATCCGCGGAACGGGTAAGGTGGCGATCAGCAGTGGTGATTTTCTCTTCCTGTTCAAAACATGGCAGGGTTATGTGATCATTCTGCTCGCCATCCTGACGCTGTTTTTATTGGTGGCGATAGACATCAACCCGCTGGTCATCCTTTGCGGACGGATCCTCAAGGGAGAGAAACCGAATGTGCTGCTTTGCTTCAAGGAAGGATTTGTTTCACTGAAACGCTTCTTTACCCCCGGCGGATTCGTCGTTGTCCTGTATCTTTCCTTGCTGGCACCTATTCTGGGCTTCGGCGTTTCGATCTCTCTGACGCAGAATCTCTATATCCCGAAATTCATCACCTCGGTCATCTACTCGACCCCGATGTTTCTGATCCCCGTGATCATCGTTGTTGCATTACTGCTGGTCTTAGGCGTCATCTACATGTTCATTCTGCACGGAACCCTGCTGGATGGGATGAAGCTGAAGGACTCGGCGCGCAACTCGGTACGTCTTGTCAAAAAGAACTGGAAAAACTTTCTCAAAAATATCATCGTATTCGTTCTGCTGTACGCGGTAGTGCTCGGCTTGCTGCTCGGGCTTCTCGCGCTGGTTTTATGGATCAGATCGCTGATCCCGATGGCGGAAAACGTGAATCTGATCGTGTCACTGGTGCTGATGCTGGTCATCCTGTTCCCGATGTTGTACATTGTCGCACTGTTCATGCCGAATTATGTTTTGAAGCTCACCATGCTCTACAATCGCTATCAGAGCGAGGACGGATGGGAGTATCAGAAGCGTGAACCGCGCAAATCTCCTCTGGTGATCGCCAACGTGGTTCTCGTTGTTCTGGCGATTGTCGGTCTCACCGTGGTCGTAGCGACGATGGGCGAGGAGCTGTTCCCCAATGAGGTCAAGACCGGATATATCGCGCACCGCGCCGGCGGTAACGAAGCCCCCGAAAATACCGTGGCGGGCGTTGACGCCGCCTACAAGCTCGGCGCATCCGGAGCGGAGATCGATATCCAGCGTACCTCCGACGGTCATTATGTCGTCAACCATGACGCGGACTTCGCCCGTACCTGCGGCGTAGCAAAGAAGCCTTCCGAAATGACCCTCGCTGAGGTAAAGGAGTTGAAGGTGGACGGCGAACCCGTAGCGACCTTTGAAGAGATGCTCGACGCCAGCCACAAACGCGTGATCCTCTATGTCGAGCTCAAGGGCGAGACAGCCGATCAGCAGATGGCGGACGACGCCGTGCGTATCATCAAGGAAAGAGGCATGGAGAAGGAGACTGTCCTCATCTCCCTGCAATATGATCTGATCGATTACATCTCGAACACGTATCCGGAAATGGAAACGGGTTATCTCACCTTCGTATCCTTCGGCGATACCGCTGCGCTCAACTGTGATTACCTCGCTTTGGAAGAGGAAACATCTACTCACAGCATGATCAGCAGTATCCACGACAAAGGCAAGAAGGTCTTTGTCTGGACGGTCAACGATGAGGAAGACCTGTACAAGTTCCTCAGCAGCGACGCCGATGAGATCATCACCGACAATGTTTCCGGCGCAAAAGCAACCAAAGCATTGCTCGAAGAAAGATCGCTGTTTGACAGAATGGTAGACGATGTAACAGATCTGTTCTTCGGATGATCCTCCGCTGTCATTTTGGATGCGCTTTTGATCGATAAGGAGAGAGTATATGAAAGAAAGAAAAATGAGGCGCTACCAAAATCTTTTGACGGTCAGCGGCCTCGGTGTAATCATATTCGGTTTATGGAGCGTTTTTAAAACGATTCTGCTTCTTTTCATGAAAGAGGAGACATTTGGTGATATCCCGGATGAAACCTATATCCGTGTGATATTTTTTGCGATCCTCGGAGGAATCTTGCTGTTCGATGTTTTGCTGCGCTTATATGTCGGACTGTCGGCACGCGCCGAGGGATTCGGAAAGAAGAAGGGCTATGCGTATGTCGTCGTTGCCGTATTGATGGCGTTTGCTTCTCTGGCTTCTCTTGTGCTGATCTTTTTTGATACGAATGAACAATCGATTTGGGAGCTGGTCGTATCCGTTATCGTTGAAGCGACGTCTTTGATCGTCACGATCGAGCTGCTGGTCGGCGCTTTTACCGTTAAAAAGCTGAAAAAAGAGCTGGGGGAGGTGTCGTAATGCAAAAGGATTTTCACTATTATGCTACCTACTGCGCCGCGTTCCTAGCCGGTTATTCTCATGAAGAGAGCCTCTCTATCTGCTACAGCGCGCAGTTTGTCGACTGGTGCTCCGCTACGCTTCTCTCAAAGCTGAAAGCGCCGCGTTCCGCCGCGACGACACAGCTGCAGCTTGAAATGATGGACACGAGAACCGACCGCGTCGGGCTGCAGGATATCACCCGTATCTGGGCGTCGTTTCATTTTCTTCCATATGATCTTCACGCGACAAGGAAGGGCTGCGGAAAAAGGTATCTGGATAAATACCGCCTGATCTGCAAGCCGAACAGCGATCTGGTCGTCGAAACCGTGAATCTTGCAAAGGGCAAATCCCTGCAGGCGGCGGGCGTTGCGATGCACGTTCTCGCGGATACATGGGCGCACAGCTATTTTGCCGGTACGCCTTCGTTCGCGATCAACAACACCAACTATCACTTCTATGAGCTGGTGCCCGACGGAGACGGCTTTGAGGAGAGAAAGATCAAATTCATTCACAGCACGAGCGCTCCCGATGATTTTGAGAAAAGCGTTTATGTCAACAGCCTGTACCAGACCAGCGAGAAATCGATTATGAATCTCGGTCACGGACGCGCGGGACATCTGCCGGATTACAGCTTTATGCGCTACAAATATCTGCCGGCATGGGCGGATTATGAGGAGATCCTCAAGGATAATCCCAAGGAATACTTCAATGCGTTTTGTCAGATGGTATACGCGCTGCGCTATCTGCGCGGTGAGAGTCAGACCTTTGAAAAAGAGACCTACGACACCGAGAAGGTCGCGCCCTATGCGTCAAGGATCAAGGAGATTCTGATCAAGCGTCAGGGTGAGGCAGGAGCCTGTGAAGATTGGAAAGCGTTCGGCGAAGAGCTCTCCGGCTGCACGATCGACGACTTTGATATGGAGCGTTATCAGGAGGAATATACCGGCGCGGACAAGGAGCGGAAAAGCACCACGTTCCTCGGCAGATTTTTTCTTGCCGCGTTATCACAAAAGAGTATGGTGACCAACCGCATCTTCAAATCCGGCAATAAGCTGGCAGGTTATTCCGTCGACTATGAAAAGAAAGGGTTTCACGGTAATCGTGATTTCAAGGATTTGGTCGATCAGCAGAAAGGGGACGATCAAGTATGAGCAGTGGTCAGCGAATCAAAAATGTCTTGATCGGTATCCTGATCATCCTGGGCGCGGTGATACTGATTGCCTTTCCCGAAGAGGGCATCGTCATTACCGCTTCTATCCTGAGCATATCTCTGTTTGTTTACGGAATCAAAACTTTGATCTATTACATCACGATGACGCGACATATGGTCGGTGGGAGAATCATGCTGTATCTAGCCGTCGTCGTACTGGATCTCGGAATGTTCACGATGATGCTGACGAATATTCCGAAAATGTATATCGCCCTGTATCTTGTGGTGGTTTACGCGTTCTCCGGAGCGATTGATATTCTGCGCGCATTGGAAGCAAAGAAGTATCAGGCGCCGTCATGGCGATTCAGCCTGATATCGGGTATCATCAACGTCGTCATCGCGATCCTTTGCATCGTCTTTATCGGTTCGACCAATATGATCGTGTATTTATACAGTGCCGGTCTGATCTATTCCGCGATCGTCCGTATCATCACGGCGTTCCGCAAAACCGCGATCGTATATATTCAGTGATTGCTGCAAAAATGATCAATAATTGATGCAATGGTTAACGCCGTAGGAATTTTGTATTCCTGCGGCGTTTTTTGGTTCGTCAGACTTATACCTGCAAATCCCGTGCCGATTCTCTCAAAGAATCAACGGTTTCGGTATCTTTGCCAACCACTTTTTTTGCTGAGATTGTTGCCGTACCGTATTGTGGCTTGAGAAGGGGAGAGAAGTTGGGATTGGAGCACAAGGGTATAGATTTTGAAAAATCTAATGAAGGATGCTCCGGATTGTATTGCAAACTTGCTTGAAAACAGGCTAAAGCCAATTTTATAAACAAAAATATATACTAAAATGAAATGGAGCAGTATTGGAAGTAAAAGAAAACCCCCGATAATGGCTTAGATAAGCCAAAATCGAGGATTTCGGATGCTGGCGTAGAGTGAGGGATTTGAATTTTGAAACATAGATTGCAGATTATTGCAGTTTATAGCATAATCCCACAATTCAAGCCGTTTTTATTGCTTATACATTTCAGATTGTTTCAGTTCGTTTCATATCCATAGCAAACTGTTATGAGCATGATATGAACAAATCCCCATTAAGCACCAGTAGCACCAAAGTAAATATACCTGAGTAACTACCACAGCAATTAGTTATTGAGTTGTATTTATCATAGTACGATCTGACCATTACGGCATTTTAATTTACTCACAACTTAAAATTCTAATTTCATAACACATAATACCGCTATTGCTGCGAGAGTTTAAGCGTGGTATGTTTCTTTGTTTTAATCGCAAGTTTATACTCCAAAGCTAAAAATTCGATACAGGGCAATCTGAGGCGAAACAGAGCTATATTTTTTCAATGTATTTAAAAATTTGATATTGTGATTCTATGTTGATTTGAGTATAAGAGTTTTATCATGATTGATGGTAGTAGATCAGGGATCAGTAAAGAGTAACCGAAGTGACTTTACTGCATCAAAAAACGCTGTATAATATGCAAAAAATATTCAGCATGGATAGATGTCCCCTTACCCTCAACAGCCCAAATTTTTTCAAAAATGGCTTACCTATGCGGTTTTCTGCTTTTGGTTGATATTGTCTATAATTCCAATATAGAAATATTCATTTTTTCAAGGCTTGAAAATTCCCTTAATTACTGGACTTTTGAAAGCTCAAAATGTATATTTATGCACCAAAACAGAAATATCCACTATTAGGAGAGAAGACATATATGAATATACATAAACGATTTTTGAAAGAGTTTTAAGTGTTTTGAAGTCAGATCAGCGTATAGCCTTAATTGTAGGCAATATTTCAAATCTTGAAAAAGCGAATTACCTATAATTAAGGTAATGCCGATTTTTGCAAATCTCCACTTATGGGAGAGCGATAAATGGTAGTGATTTATAATTCTGATTTAGAATAATAAACAGCTTGTAGGGGGTATGTCTACCCTATGTTACGCTACCAAAACAATCTTAATATATTGCTTTGATTTTAGGTAATTGATGCTGAGTGCTAAAAAATCCTCATAAATTGCCTGTACCTTAAATCAAGGTAATATCTAAAAATCAAAATATCCACTTAAAGGAGAGCAAGGTTTTTCGCTTTACTTTTTCTTTTTTTCTCTTTTTTTTATGCAAACAAGTTTACCTGTAAACTTACTTATTAAAACTTTTATTTGAAAGGTGGTGACAACATGAACGATAACTTGAAAGAAAGGATCAGGATTTTCCTTGATGAACTTGGTATTACTGCGACTGCGTTTTGTAAGAGAGTAGATATATCCTATTCTACTTATCAAAACTGGAAACGAGATACTCAAAGACTTTCTCTTAAAACGCAAGAGAAGATTTCTAATTATTTGGCTAAGTATAATTTTTAGATCAGCGAATAAAAGGAGGCGATTTATTATGTTAAATAATGAAGTACCTAAAATTAATGTGTATAGTCTTGAAAGGAAACTTTCTACAGAATGGGGGCTTTCTAATGATTGACCATGTTGAAGCTCCTGAGATTTATGTATATAGTCCTGATAGAAGAAAGAATTACGGTGTTCTTCGTAATTTAGAAGAATTTACTGAAGATGTTAGATTTAATACCTGTTCAGAAGTACAACTGAAAGTCGCTAATAAGATTTGCGATCCTTTAACTGGTGAATGGATTGAAAACCCTGTGTATGAAAATCTTGAAAAAAATAACCTTTTGTTTCTGTGTGATGACAATGAGTATTTTTCTTTTCCTAATAGGACATTAAGAGATGATTATAGGGCAAAAACTTATGGATGGTTGCCATATAATTATGGAAGGCGAACTGATAATGGTTATGTATCTATGACTTATGAAAATACAAAAGATACAGGTAACGATGATGGGGTATTAGTTGGATTTGCTTTGCAACCCGAAACATTACTACATAATATCAGTGTAGTTGGTGGTTTTCAATGGACTAATTTAGCTGAAATACAAAGTAACGGTTCTTTAGTGCGTTCTCCGAGTAATTGGTATAGTAATTGTAACAATGTGGCTTGTCATGATTATATACATATTGAGCCTTATGATGTTTTATCTTTTAGAAGTCAATATTATAAAGGTGCAACAGGAAATAATATTAGGTATAAATTGTATACCGTTATGTTTTATACAGCGAATGATGCTAATACTTGTCTTGGATATTTAACTTTAAAGACGGATTCAAATGCTACAACAAGAATCAATCCTGTTAAAAGATTTAGTATTAATTCATTAACATCCAGTGATGATATTACTTATAATCTTCAAAATTCAGACGTATATCCTAATTATCAAAATATGTCTACACAACAAAAATTTGATGCTTTAAAAAATGCGTTGTCAAACGGTGGCTATATACGAATAGATGCTGTAGATAATGAAAAGAAAACGCAAGACACATTAACTACTCAAAGTCAAGTAAATGATTATAAATCATATTCTTCATATTACTATACTTATGATGGTTTAATACATATGGGTTGGTCGTTTCCTTATAATGGTTGGGTGAACTTGTATAGTGGTCAAAGATTTTGTTCTCAAATAGATAATGATATTACTGAAGGTAGTTATGGATTACCTCTACATTGGTTTGTCATTACTGATATTGATGAAGATTACGATGGTAATATGAGTTTTAAAACAGTTACAGCTTATTCTTATGAATATACTTTAAATAATCGTTGTATTTCATTGTCAGAGGATACTTTACCATTTTACATACCCGATAAGATTATTGAAGCAGTAAATAATAGTGAATGGATTGTAGATAAAGAATATGGCAATTATAATACTACTGCTTCAAGGGGCGCACAATGTTTAAAGTCTGGTATTCTTAATCAAATATTAGAGTTATTACCAGAATGGAGAGTTGGTCACATTTCATCGAAACTAATGACAAGATATAGAACTGTAGGAGATGTAGATAATTCTCATTTATATTCATTTTGTATGAATGACATTGAAACATTGTATCAATGTTATTTTGTATTTGATTGTGATAATAGAACTATATCGGCTTATACTCAGGAAGATATTATAAATAATTCTAATTCAAATATAATATTGAATTGGCAAAACGCATTAAAGAGTTTAAAGATTAAGGATCAGGATAAGAATTTTATTACTGCTTTGCGTGTTCATACTGCTGACGATACTTATGGAATTGGGCTTGTAAATCCTACTGGTAATGCTTTTATTTATAATTTTAATTCTGTTTTAGATAAAATGGATTTTGTTGCTGACACTTCAGATAATGATCCCTTGTCAAGAAATAAGATTACCGAAAATGGTGTTACAAGAAACCGAACATTAAAAGAAGCTGTAATAGCATTACAAAACTTTTTAGCAACTCCTAATGTAACTGTTAATGGAGTAACAATAAATAGTTTAAGTGGTTTTAGAAATTATGCTCAAAAATTTGTAGAAGCTAATCTTAATTTAATTAAATCGGAATCGGCATTACAAATGTATATTTCTGATTACAAGAGCATTGTTAATCAAATTGCTGTTGCTGCTGAATATGCAGGACAATCAACATATTATCAGTATGAAAATGTTGAAACTGAGGATACTTTATATAACCATAAAATATATCATCATTTTGACGAACAAGAAACTGTAAATGGTCAAGTTATATATCATAGTGGTTTTATTAATGATAATCTGTTTGGATCATTACAAAGTGCTTCAAAAAAGTATTATGAAGCAAAAGATGAATATGATACTTATGTGTCAAATTATAATACTTATCTTAATATCTTAAAAGGCGTTGCTAAGAAAACAAATCTGAATTATTATAATCAAAAGAAATTGACAACAGCTTATGCTTCAGACAACACTATTGTTTTATCTTTGCTTACTCCTGCTGAAATATTGGCTTTACAACCTTTTATTCGTGAAGGTGACTGGACTAATGATAATAGTGTTTTCAGTGAAGATTACGATGCCAAGGATATTATCTCAACTTTGATTAGTGCGTTCGATCAAGCAAAAAGTGATATGGACACATTTTTGTCTAAACCGAGTTATGATTTTGAATCTGATGTAGTAAATTGGATTACAATACCAGAAATGCGACAGAATTATAAAAAACTTAAAGTAGGTAAAACATTATATATTAATTCTATTGACGATGAGTATGTAGTGCCTATGTTACTTGAATTGCATATTAACTACTTTGACAAAGATGATTTCTTTATGACGTTTACTACAAATTATAAACGTAAGGTTACTGAGTTGAGATTTTATGATTTGTATTCAGAAGTTAATCGAATTAGTGCTACCGATAGCACGTTTACATTTAATGAATAAGAATTAATAATACTTCTTATTATTTTAAAAGCTAATTATATAATCTTTTCATGTTCTATCAGAGAATTAATAATATATTCATTGACTTTTTAGATAATCTATGCTAATATTAAAAACGTGGAAACCAGACAGTTGCCACGTTGGGTAAACTTATAGAGCGAGGTTTAAACCCTCAACATCAGTAAGCCGCCTGTTGCAGCAGACGGCTTACTTTTTCTTTATATGTAGATAAATAGCGAACAGAAAACCTGCTATGCTACAAATACCACTAATAATCGTAAAAGTAATCATAGTATTTGCCTCCTTGAACAAGATTTCTCGCAAGCAAATACCACTCACCTCCAATCCGCTATGCGAGATATAGAGGCAACCGTCTTTTTAACCATCCCCTCACCTACAAAACTGGCTAAAACTCAGTGAGATGAGGTTGATTTCCACGCAAAAATAATATATCAGTATTGTCGAATTTTGTCAATATAGTATAAAATGATTATGACCGCTATTTATAATCAAAAGAAAACTATTTTATTGGTTCTCCAATACCTTCTGCGTATACAGGAAGTTGACAGAGGTATCTTTGAATACAAGTAGCATCAATAATACTTACTTCCCCATCGCCATCGACATCACCAAGTATTTTAGGTTGTGATTCTGTTGGTTGAGTGGGTTCGGTAGGTGCTGTCGGTTCAATGTAATACTCCCTATACCACTTGATATTTTTACCTGAGTAAATAATCGCTCTTTCGACTTCAACACCAGATAATCCTAACTTATATCCAATTTCATTAATAAAGGTTTGTTCGTCTTTATCGGAGTTGGTTATAGCGGTTGAGTAGGAGCTTTTTAAAAAGCCGATAAACATATCATAAGGTGTTGTGTAATTTAGGCAGTAATTGCCAGTTACTTCTCCATTACTCTTTATTGTAAGTAAAGAAGCGTATTTAGAGTTATCGTGATTTTTCCAAAATATATTAGTCAGTTGCCTTGAATAATCATTTAGTGACGTAGTACCATCACAATATGCAGTATCCCCAAAACATGATTTATCAAAAAGGATTGAACTACTGTTTTGCCAGTTATCGGTACAGAAATAGATCAAATAATCATTATCCTCTAAATAGTAATCATCGGATGTGAATTTCCATATACCATTACCCTCATCAGTGCAACGTGATTTTTTTGAACCGTATTCTGTTATATTGCCGTTATTATTATAGATCATACAGTACATATAATTGAAATTGCTCCACCCTGAGTTAGTAGAATCAAAAAACACAACAATTTCATTTGATGTGTCTATTTCAATATCATCCGTGCTATCCGCAGCTTGAACAATTCCAGTAACATTAATCAAGACCATCACCAGAACGATAGAAATAAAAACTTGCATAAACTTCTTTAACATTTGAGATACCCCCTAAAATAAAAAATGCGTACAGCACGAAGCCATACGCATAAAAACACCTTTGCTCCGTGATGTCGCCAAACATTTAACTAAAACACAAATAGACATATCTATGCCACTATGGGAAAGTTAATAGGAGCATAGTGTTTTTGTAGAAACACTATACCCATATTGGTAAAGATATATCCTTATTATTTGTATTTAATTTTAGTTAAATGTTGGCATCTACATAATAACATAGAGCAACTATACTTTTCAAGAGGATAAAAAAAGAAATCTCCCGATAAATGGAGTTAAACCATCATCGGGAGAGGTATCTATTATTCTGTTTTAATCAGTTATCGCTTGGGGTAATGCGGATGAGCAAACAACACGATATGTAATAGTGCCGTTATATGCACCAGCTACAGGTTGACCGACAAGATTACAGTGAATTTGTGTAGTTAGAGCCTCATTATTAGCCTCTAAATCTTCTCCGTCAAATTTGCAGATTATATCTCTACGCTGATAGTTGCTATAATTACCGCCGATTGAAAGTTTAGCAGTTACTCCATCTTTTGCTGTATGAGTGACAGGGATAAGAAATTCATCATCCATATTAGTCACTTGGACGTAAAGCGACATACCACTTTCAAGGCTTGCATTTGATACAGAGATTTCTTCACCGTCAAAGTCTGTAGAATCAATAGTATCAGGGATGCTGATTGTATACCGCGAATACTGAAAGGCACTAACAGCTATTTCACCAGTATCTTGTCCACTATTGTTACCATACTCATTAAATTCTTCAGCACTTGCAGTAATAGTAAAAGCAAGTATAATCAATAGGGTTAGCGCAACACAAATAGTTTTTTTCATCTTTTTCTCTCCTTAAATTGAATTAATTTCTATGACAACCTCACCATTGTTTAATGGGGTTTTGTCAACTAATGAATAACAGTTATAAAGCAACTTGCAATTCTTATATAATCCCCTTTGAAGTGGCTGATTTAATGTTATCTCTGTGATCTTCTTAGATGGAGCGAGATAATCTGACTTATATATTTCTGTACCATCCGAAAGACTCAGCGTTATTACAAAATAGCAATTATTTTCTTTTGGATTAGATAAGTCTACTGTTTGATGTAGTTGATCTGCTGAGAAATTCATACCGCTAACAGTAGGAATAGAAATAACTTTCCCTTTTTGCTTTTCGTATGGGGTAAAATCCAATTCTTTTGATTCAGTATAATTAGATGTGTTATCAGGAGTAGCTTTATTATCGCCTGTAAAGCTACAGGAACGAAGCAATATAATAATCAGTATAATTATTACTGTAACTGCTACGGCAAGCAGACAAACAAATACACGGCTTCTTGTGCTATGGTTCTTCATTGTTTATCACCATGCTCATTATATTAGTATGATATTATAATAAAAGCAAAAGTGGGTGTGGTGTTATTTCAATTCGGTAAAAGGTTGGCTAAATTTTAGGGTACGCTATATAAAACCCTCTTTTACCTGTGTAAAAGTTGAAATATACCCCCTTATACCTGTATATAAGGGTAGTATATAGCACCTTTTTCTGTAAAATAGTTGAAAACTACCCCCCCTATAGGGTTTATTTCTTATTATTGAGCCAATAACGCATAGTAGAGTATTCAACTCCTATATCCTCTGCTTTCCCTGATCGTGCATCCTCAATAACAGACCTCTCAAACTGTTTGAAAGGGAGTAGGAAGTCTGGCAACTCGATATGTAGCTTATTACATATACGGCATTTATAACGCCTGAGTAGTATGCTGATAGTATGACCGCTACGGAGCTTGATTTTTCTGTGTTTACTGTCCCTTATGCTCATTTGAGAGTTACAATCAGGGCATAGTACAGGGTAATCAAGGTTGATGATCCTGATATGATCTATGCTTTTTGGGGATATGGGGATCTGAGTTAGGACTTTTTCTATTGATAGACTTGATAGGCTATGAGCTGATGGGGTTATGGTGATTGATGGGGCTATAGTATTTGTGTTTTTAGTTTTTTTTAATGCGGATGGTGTAGTTAGTTGCTGTTATCATTTTAACTCTCCTTTGGTGATGATTGGTGATAAACGGTTGTGAATTGTACGGTTAGGTGAAAAATCTGCTGAGATAAAGTTGAAGCTGGTGTAGGGTATTTATAATTCGATAATAGAATTAAAAGTGTTATTATCCCCCTGTATTGTTGTACTGAATACCCCTCCCCCCTGTATAAAATAATCCCCCTGTATCATTATACCATACAGGGAGATTGACCACATTTGACAGGCTATTATATAGCGTTTGTCTGTTGATCTGTAGGGCTGCTGTACTGCGTTTTATCAAGAGTATATACAGATTATCTATACAGATTTTTAACGCAATACAGACGAAAACAACAGGGATTATAAAAGAATTACCGCCCTGTATAAAGGCGGTATATACTGCCTGATCTGAATAACACAAACACAAACAAGACTATAAAAAAGAGAGTCAACCGATTTTTGATTGACTCCCTTTTCTTTTTATTCCCCTAAAATGTAGTTGACTGCTTTTTCGGCTTTACTTGCTGCCGATACGATGAAACGATTATCATTTTTTAATACTTGTAACCAACTTTGTATATACGCTGTTGTATTTTTGAAAGTCTTTGATGTTTCCAATCCCAACAGATTTAAAAGGCTTGCGCTGCCGATCTCAGCGACTAACTCTTCCTTACTGTATTCATGCGATCCGAAAGCTGCGATTTCTTTTGTACTGATTCTTGCTAATCTTGTTTTGTGTCCAGTTGAGTGCGTCAACTCGTGAAACGCTGTAGCATAAAAGTCATTGATATTGGTGTATTGCTTTTTTGAGGGTACAACAACGGCATCCATAACAGGTGAATAATATGCTTTATTGCTAATTGTTTCTTTGTAGTTGATACTTTCTCTTGATACATAATCAGTTATTACTTTTTCAGCGTTATCAATAGGCTTTAAATCTGTTAAAGGTTTTTCAAGAGGTTCAACGCCTTCAACCTGTGAAATGTGAAACACATTATAATATTTTAATATCGGTATGTGTTTGACTTCCTTTTCTCCGTCTTTGTTGGTAACTTCTTTATCAATGATGTTCCAATATACTACAATCTCTGACTTTTCGCCTTTTCTGATGTGACCGCCTAACTCTTTCCACTGTTTGAAACTGGCATATTCTCCATCATGTTTTAATAACATTTGATTTAATAAACTGTAGGGCTGTTTGCTGATCCTGTTGAACGCTCCCGATCTTACACCCCTCCAAGGTTTTGACCAAGGGATATGACCGCTTTTGAGTTGTTCTATGATCCTATCGGTGATTGTTTGGTAAATATCGAACTTGTTTGTCATTGTGGTGATCCCCTTTCTTTTTTGTCTTTGGGTTTGTCTGTAACTGTATTATACACAAATATTTGTGTACTGTCAATACTTTATGCACAAATTTTTGTGTAGCAAAATGCACAAAGATATTCACAAATGTTTGTGTATATTGCGAATTGAATATTCACAAATTTTGGTGTATATTATAGACAAGATAAGACGCAGGGATCACCCCTAAATCAAGTCGAAATACTATTTTATAGAAAGGTGAGAAAGACAATGACAAACAAGATCAAAGAATTAGAGGCTAAGATCGAACAGATGCAAGAGTAGGAGAGGTTAGCCGAAGAAGCAAAAGCCGAAGCCGAAGCACTGAAAGACGAGATCAAGGCGGTAATGATCGAAGAAAATACCGAAGAAATGGAAGTCGGTAAACATATGGTAAGATGGACTTCCGTACTCTCTAACCGCTTTGATACAACAACTTTCAAGAAAGAACACGCTGAGATGTATAAGCAGTATATGAAGCAGATCAGCAGCCGTCGATTTTCTACAACCTAAGAAAGCAACCGAAAAAAGAAAAGCTCCCCTCTCTCAAACAGGGAGGGGAGAAAGAAAAAAGAAAGGTTGGTCAATATGTTTAGGGATAAAGACGATGGAACACTCTACTCCTTCCAACAAATAGCAGATGAATTTGATTTACTCAGAATTGAATATCCAACAATCTACAGTTATCCGCTATTCACCTACATAAGAAAGTTTTTTGAAGAAGTCGAACAGACCGAAGCAGCATGAACATTTGCAACAGGGCTGAACGCCCGACAGATCAGCCCTGTAACAAGTGGTCAAACAAAGAAAGAAAAGAGGTTTTTGAAATGTTGGTAATATTCAAACGCTTTGACAATTACGCAGTAACAACCGAAGAAAATTATAATGCTCAGATCATGGATGCAAGAAAAGTTACTCCCTGTAAGGACTTCACCAACCCGAAAGAGATCATTGAATACTTTTCTATATACTTTGGAAAGAACGCATCCGACTTTTTAATCAAGGCATAAAGGCAAACGCCTAAATAAATAAAATATTATAAAGGAGAGAAAAACCATGACAGCAAAAGAAAGATACTACAACAACAGAGAAATGCTCAACCACTTCAGAGGCAGCGCATCCGCTGAGATGCAAAAGGTGATTAACAGCTTGATGATGCTGAATATCGCAGAGCATGAACCGCAGAAAGCCCGAATTGATATAAGCGTAGGCAAGGCAAAGAACGAAAACGCTTTTATCTCTTACCTCTCAGCTTTTTCAAGAGAGCCTATCACAAAGATCACCTCATACGATAACAGCCCTCAGATCATCGTATATGACCATCCTGAGTACCAGAAAGCACTTGTAACCCTTGACTTGACCAGTGCAGACAGCGTAACGATCAACGATGAGAAAGAGGATGAAAGAGCCTATTATATCTGCTTTACCTACAGCATCCCCGAAAGAAAGATTGACTATCGGATCAACTTAACCATCTTCAAGTAAAAATCAACAGGCGGTAGGGCAGAGAAAAAATCTGCTCTACCGCTACGGAAAACAGAAACTAAAAGAAAGAAGTGGAACGATGATTTGCACAATTAAGCACAACGGATTTTTTGTGATCCGAAACAGCAAAGGAAAATTCTACAGCCTACCAGAAAAAGGAAAACCATGTTTTACCGCTTCACTGTCGGCAGCTTATAGATGGACTCGGCAGGACAGAGCAACAAAGTATTTACAAATTTGCTTGAACAATAACCCTGATTATCAAGTTGTATTGATGGAGGATCAGAATAAGCGGATCAACAAATACCTGATAGACTACGCCGATCAGACTTTGCAGGAGGATATAAAATATTATAATATAGACAACTGGATTGAATACCTTTCAGATGCTACAGATGGATTCACGGAGATCAACCCCCTGTTAGCTTATGCGGAGAACAGGAAGGAGCAAATAGAAAAAACGATCTTAGACCTACGCCACTATATAGAATTTGGAGAGTTTAACGCCTATCAAGGGTACAAACTATTCTCCCTGATGCAAAACCTTTATAGGCAGCGGAGAAGCTACAAAGATATAATCTATATGATGGAGAACATATCGGAGAACACCAACAGCATCAATTATATTTATTGGCTTGCTATCCAGCTAAAGAACAGAGGATATAAGCCGAAACAATTAAAAACAATGTTCAATGAAAGAGTTTGACGGTCAAGGGTTTACTGTTGGAAAGACGGTAAACCCTTATAAAACACTTGCAAAGAAAAAGAATAATTGATATAATAGAACTATACACAAATAAATGTGAATAAGAAACGGAGTGAATAAAATGGTCAATTACAATAAACTGTTTGAGAAATTCGCAGAAAAAGGAATCACAACCCATACAATAAGAAAATATAATCTTTTCGGGCAGGAGATTTTACGGAAGTTTAAGATGTGCAGCGGAACTGATGCTGAAATCAAGAAAGCCCTTGAAGATTATAAGAAACAGCACGGAAAGGATTTTAAGGCTGATGTAAGCACAAAGACAATAGAGGACTTATGCCAGCTTTTACAGTGTCAGCCGATGGATATTATTGACTGGACTGTGGAACTTAACCCCGAACTTTCTTATGAAAGCATCAAGGAAAAGAAAGATGCTGAAGCCAAACAGAAAAAGTCATAAATTAGCAAGTCTTTACACTATACATACTATCAATCAAAAAACGCTTTAGATGATCCTGATGGACTCTAAAGCGTTTACTTATATATGAAACCTTGAAACTGAAACTTCTATAACAGTTTAAGAGGTGATAACAAACTACTTGGATAATTGCCGAAGCTGATTTTGCAGCTCGACTTTCTCCCAACGTGATTTAATCGTGGAGTATTTAGCTTTTTCAGTCTGTTTGTCTATCTCTCGATTCAGAGCAGTATAAACCTTGTCGGACTGAGTAAGTTTATACAGAAAGAGAAGTGTTTTGATTTTGCGATTGCTTATCATACTACTTCCTCCTTTAGAACAAGTATAAATACCCCTGTAGCCAGACTGGATTGATCCGACTACAAGTAATATTATATCGGTAAATTTTTAAGATGTCAAGAATCATGAAGTTGTACCACTTTGGAGGACAAACAAAAAAGTATCAAAAATGCTTGACAACGGAATTGATCTGTGTTAATATTTGAGTGTAAAATAATACCAAAAAACACGCTCGTCTTTATTGGTACAGAAAGGGGATCAGTATGTATTATTTTTATGCAAGAGTATCAACACCCAGCCAAAGGATGGAAAGACAGACCGATGCTTTTATTGATTTTGGTAAAAGCCAATTTGGACTATCAAAGAAAGAAGTAGAAGAAAACACCTACAAAGAGAAATACACAGGGCGAAAGGTAATAGAACGCCCTCAGTTTATGGAATTACTCAGCAAGGTTAAGACAGGAGATACAATCGTTTTTGATTCTGTTAGCCGTATGAGCCGATCCGCTGAAGAAGGTGTAAACCTCTATCTTGAATTATTTGATAAGGGGATAAACCTGATCTTCTTAAACGAAAGGCATATTGACACGGAAACTTATAAATCAGCTCTATCAAATAGTGTTGAATTGACAGGAGATATTATTGATGATGTATTGAATGGAATTAACAGCTACTTGAAGAAATTAGCCACAAAACAAATCCGTCTTGCATTTGAGCAAGCGCAGAAAGAAGTTGATGATCTTAGTGATCGAACTTCTAAAGCCTTACAAGCAAAGAAACGGAGAGGTGAGCCAGTAGGCGGTCAAGCACAAATCGGAATGAAGAAAAAAGTTAAGAAAGCACAACCGATTAAAGACCTGATCTACAAGTATTCAAAAGACTTCAAAGGAACAAACAAAGATGAAGATGTTATAGGCATTATTAAGAACAAACTGAAAACCTCTCTATCTCGCAATACATATTACAAATATAAAAAGGAACTTGCCGAAGAACTCAGAGAAAGAGAAACAGAGCAGTTAGTCAAAACTTTACAGGAGAAACAACCTGATACAACAGAATAAAGAATTAACCTACAAGATACAAGGTGTGGAGCAAACGCAGCTCCACACTTTTTGTTTTTGAATAAATGATTGTGCGTAGCGGTTAGCATAGGCTAACGGTTGTGATGACGGTAACGAATGTAGTTGATATAGTTGTTATATTGCAGGAATGGCTTGTTTAAGCCATTTTATTTTAATTCTTCAAGAGAATATAAATATCATTCACCGATATAGGGTGAGTGATTAAAAGAGAATAAGTTAGCACACACTAACTGTTATACAACAATAAAAACCGTTTTTGAACGGTTAAAATTCAACAACTGAGAAAAAGATGAAGCGGTATTTATTGGTAATTCATACAAAATAAAATTTCTCAAAAAATCTGTTTTAGTTTTTCGACTTAAATTTGTATAATAACTCAGAATAAAAAAATTGCAGATACCAACAGCAATTATCAATAATCAACAACAAAGGAGGTGATACCAATGAGAAACAATAATACAGACGATTCAATCATGTATACGGTAATCGGTTTACAGGAACTTCAAAAGGAAGTAGCCCGATCCTTAAAAGGCTATACCCTTAAAGATGTGCAGACCATTTACAGGGCAATCGAAAAGAAAGTAAAGGAGCATCTTGAATCTCAGGATGAAATCACGGTCAGGCTTGCAAGAGGACTAACAATCTCTTCCACAATTAAGCAACCGAGAACCTATAATGTTTACGGTCAAAAGGTTACTCCTGAACCTAAGAAATGGATTTTTGCAAAGGTGACTCGATGCTACAACACGAAGAAAAACAAAGAGTATGATGCTCTATACAACTGAAAGGACTGATTAAAATGTATAGTGTTCCTTACGGAAAGACAGCACAACCGAGAGATGATCTTATACTTACTCTTGGAAACGTCTACATTATAAAAGATAAAGACGGTAACGAGGTAGAGGCTACACTTGTTAGACTCGATACCGCTATTCTGAACACTGTATTATTTACAGTATTTGTCAAGGGACGATTAGCCCGAAAGCAAGTAATTGGCTATCACTACAAGCCAATAGATACCATGTATGATATTAAAGTGGATCAGATAATTAAAGAAATAGAAAACAGGGCAAGACCTGATTTTAAAGAAGAAACCGACTAAACAACAAATTAATTATTCAAGGAGTATTTCTATTATGTGTGCTACAGAAGTTTTTACAGGAGTTTTTGACAGCGCAGCAGTTGAAAACCTTAGAAAAGAAATAAAATATTGCGAGGATCATATTATTCTTCCTGATATTCCCAAAGAACAAGTAAAACAAAAAGCTATCGAAATAATTATTGCTCACGGTATTACAAAAGAGAGTATCAAAGGTGTTTCAAAAGAAAATATCGATCAACCTATGGGGCTTGAAGATACGATAGAAAAAGAACTTGTCCACTGGATAGCGGATCAGATTGATAAAGAAAATGACGAATTAATAAAACACCACAATATTTATGGCGGTTATAGAATTACAAGGGATGATTTACGTTGGAAATATAGCTTTATGGTTGATATAAGTTTTGATTTTGTATGTTTTATTAATGAGAATCTTTAGGATTTACTATGGAAAAATAAAAGAGGTGATTAGATTATGTATGTTATTGATAGTAAAACTTATGACGAAAAAGGTAACTGCTATGTTACCTACCACAATGACCTATTAGACGAAATCCGCAACTTAGATGAGGATAACAAGTATAAGAAAGAACTGTTGAGCCTTGAAACAGACTATAACAGAATCATGAATCTCCCTGAGATAAAAAAAGACGAGTATTTGCAAGTTGATATTGGAGAAAATACCAGCGCAAGACTTAAAGCCCTGATAATCGACTATAGGAAATATCAGATTATCTCTGCTATAAATAAAATCTTCATTATTGATGCAATAATGGGAATAGGCAAAACCTCTTATATTCTGCAACTTCTCAATCATGAAATGTTTTATGAGAGTGTGACCGAAAACATTTCTACACTTGCCGATAATGGTTATATTACTCCAAAGGTAGCGAAGAAAATTCAAATCAGCAGCACACCAAAAAGATTTATTGCGGTTGTACCTACCTTAGATGAAGTTAAACGATATAAAGAAGAATTGAAATTTGTAGAAACTTTTGATCCTAAAGATAATTATAAAGACAGGAAACAAAATGAAAAATATGTTTCCAAATTAGACAATTTCAAAGATTTAGTTAAGAGAAATCAAAATATTGTTACAACTCATGCATTATTCCAAAAACTTGATAGCGAGGCTATGGAATTACTGAAAACCTCTAACTATATTCTCATTATTGACGAAGAATTAAATGTTGTTGATACATATAATGGCGTTAAGAGTAAGGATTTGGATATACTCTTTGACACAAAATTAGTATCAACCGATAAAGACGGTTTTCTCATTTGGAATGAGGAAGATGATGATAGACCATTCAAATACGATAATGTTAAAAGGCTATGCCAGCTTAACAGCCTGATGCTTTATAATAAAGATAGAGAGTCTAAAAAGCTACTGATATGGAACTTCCCTTATCCGATTTTCTCCCTGTTCAAACAAACATTTATTCTTACTTATCAATGGAATGGCTCAATTCAAAAAGCATATTTTGATCTGCACAATATTCAGTATGACCATCTTACTCTTAATGGTGAGTTGTACCCTCATGATGCAAAATCAGAATTAATGCACCGTCAAAAGCTAAAAAGTCTTATAAACATTTATGATGGTGATTTGAATGATATTGGGGAATCCTATCAAAATCCCAGAGGTAAAACAACACAGCCATTGTCTAAAAGTTGGTACGAAAAGATGCTTAAAGCATATAAAGAGGATCAAGCTCTTGAAAAAGAAGATGGGTATAAAAGAAATGGTGGCTTGATAAGATTAAAGAATCATCTCAATAACTATTTAAGACACATTGTTAATGCAAAATCAAGCGATATAATGTGGACATGCTATCAGTATTCATTGAGTGATGAAGAAAATGATGATGGTACTAAAAAGAAGATTAAAGCCTTTAAGGATATTTTAGCAAGTAAAGGGTTTACTTCACCAACTTGTTTTGCAAGCGTAAACTGCAAAGGTACCAATGAATATGGTAGCCGTCATTATTTAGCCTACTTAGCAAACTTCTATATCCAACCTCAAATCACTAACTTCTTTAAGTATAACGGTATTGAGATAGATACAGATTTATATTCCCTTACCTCACTTCTTCAATGGATTTGGAGATCAGCTATCCGAAATGGTGAACCCATCAATATTTATATTCCCTCATTGAGAATGAGAACACTTCTTCAAAAATGGTTAGATGGAGAGATTTAATATAATTTGCCGTAACGAAGTGTAGGCAGACAAGCGAAGCGAAACGAAGTGTAGCGGAGTGCGTCAGTCTTAATGACAGTATTGTGCTACCCCCATCTTCACCGTTTCGCTTCGCTCACGGTACGCCCCCTCTAAGGGGCTGAAGAACGGCTTGCTTCGCAATCCGTAATCAATTTTAATAAGGTTTTCCACTACTCAAAAATCATTGATTTGTCACCGTTTTTTGAAAAAGTGGTGACAAAACGCAAAAAAAATGGCTTATCCATGCGGTTTTTGAGGGGTTAATCTTAAAGAAAGAGAAAAAATATTATTAAATAAAAATTGAATAAAAATAGAAAGAAAATACACGCAAAATTTCACCGAACAAGGCGGTTCATTTTGCTACCAATGCGGAGGGAAAGAATCTCTTTGATAGTGGACTGAAATCTCTTTTAGACAAATATCTCGACCATCTAAGGAGTTTTCTTTCTCCCGAATTGGTAAGGATTTGAACGCCGTAGGCGAAGCCGAAGGTGTGAAGAATCCGTTATTAAAGATCAAGTAGATTAGGAGTGATTGAATGAGTAAAAAAATCAATAATCAAGAAAAAGTGACTGTGAGAATATCAGGAACATTAAGGCGAAAGATTGATGAGTCAATCCAACAGAAGGTAGTAAGTAAGAATCTATTACTTCTGCTTTGTAACTACTACTACCATCAAATTGTTTACAAAACCCCTGATGAAGATGAAGTACAGGCATATCTTGAATTACTGAATAGCGTTTCTGATCTGGTGAAAAAGCATGAGGGCAATAATGCTGTAGAATACCTAAAAGCTGTTAAGGTAGCAGTAGACAGTAATTACCCCTTATCTAAGAAGCATCTTATGACTACTAAACAGGTTAAGCAATTAGAAGGATTATTAAATGGAGAGTACACCTACATAAGTAATTATATAAGAGATGTACTTGTGAAGTTGACAGGTAAAAGTGGAGCTTTGGATAAAAAGGATCTGAAACTTTATATTCTTGAAAATGATAAGGTTGAGTTTATTCTTTCTAATATCGGATGTGACCATATAAGATATGTCAGTAATCCTAAAGGTGATGACTACTACCAATGCACTAATCCTGATGGTGGCTACAATGAACACGCAGTAAGGGTATATACCAATGAATATTTGAATGTTCAAGACTTCACAAGGAATTTAGGTGATGTAGCTGATATATTTACTCTTGTGCAGCTTGCAAAAGGATTTGATTTTGGACACGCATTACTCTATGTCAATCAAATCTTAGGCTTGTCTAATCTTTCGGATGAGGATTTAAGGTTGCTTAGTATTGATACTGAAGCTAAGAAAGTTGAGAGAAAGCAATATCAGCAAAAGAAAAAAGAATCCAAAAAGCAAGAGGAACGCAGATTATACCGTGAAGCATTAGAGAAAGATGAAAAGACCTATAATCAAGCTGAACCGCTTTTATTTGAAGATTGGTATAAAGAGGGTATATGTTTTGAGTCTGTCCGTAGAATGTTTGGAATTAAGTGGTATGAGTATGATGGTAAATACCAACAAATCATATTCCCGATTAAAGAGTGGAGTACAGGGCGAGTAGTAGCCTATCAAAGAAGGCTGATCTATGACAAGAGTAAGGAACAGTTGAGGCTTGCTTGTGGTCAACCTAAATATCTTCTTACTGAGGGATATAACAAAAATCAAAATCTGTATGGACTTTGGGAAAACTATGACGAGATTATAGAGAATAGGCGTATGATTATCTATGAATCTCCGAAGTCAGTTATGAAAAGATGGGTAAAGCAGGATCATACCGCTGTTGCAATTCAAGGTAAATCTATTTCTTGGGAACAGGCAGGTATTATCAATCATATTGCAGAGTGCATTTATAACAAAGATTATATGAGAGTTGAAAACGGCGAAGAAGGAGTAGTTTATACGCCTCTTGAAGTTGTTGTTGCTTTGGACAGCGATGTGGATGAGTATGATGTTAGGAATGTTTGCAAGGCTATTCGTAGGCATAGTAGAGAGCATTTTAATATTAGTTATATCTACGATAAAAGAGGAATTTTAAAGAATCATGAATCTCCTGCTGATACAAATAGAAAGAATTTTGATACTTTGCTAAAAAATAGATCAAACTATATAAACTATAGAGATTGGTGAGTAATATGATAAACTTTTCCAAAAGAAGAATAGCAGTAGCGGATTGCGTGTGATCCGCTACTGCACAAAA
Source organism: uncultured Clostridia bacterium (assembly GCA_946406145.1). Lineage (GTDB taxonomy): Bacteria > Bacillota > Clostridia > Oscillospirales > Acutalibacteraceae > Ruminococcoides. The sequence continues at coordinate 111,290 of CAMJJL010000001.1, forward strand.
TAAACAAGAAAGGAATTTTACGCCTATAAGTTAATGAATTTATAATGTAAATATTGGTGAATACAATGAACGAGAGTGTTATTGATGTAAGACTTCCGAGAATGAGAACAATTCCGAAAGCGTATGATGAAATTAAAAAGATTGATCCTGATACTTCATTAAGTATGAGATCATTTAGAAAGTTAATCGGTAGTGGTCAAATTCCTACAAAGACGGTAGGGAATAAGGTATTAATCAATCTTGACTTGCTATTCAACTGGTTATCATGTTATAATGATACCGCTACTGGTGCTTAATTTCAGAAAAGAGGTTAAGCACATGATCAAACCCACAAAAAGAGTATCAAAGAAAACTGGTGAAGTATCATATCTGTTAAGGGTTAATCTTGGTTTTGTGAATGGTGAGCAGATCATAAAGTCAAAGACTTGGAAACCCGATAGAAAGATGACACCAAACAAAATGGATGAGGAGGCACTAAAACAATTAGTCTTATTTGAGCAAGAAGCTATAGCCGAGTATGAAGCTGAGTTACAGCGAGAAGCAGAGCAAAAGCGACTTGAAGCCGAAGAACAACTAAAACAGGATGATTTTGTTGTGTATGCTAAAGAGCATATTACTTTTGAAATGTTGGCTGATGAATGGTTAGCAGATCAGGAGGATAGTAAAGAAATGAAACACAGCAGCTTGCAACGAATGAAAAGTTGTAAGGAGCGTACCTATTCCGCTATCGGTAATATATTGGTAAGTAAACTGTGTTACAGGGATATAAAGTCTTTCATTACTTCTTTAGCAAAAGATGGCATTAACAAATTTACTGGTAAAGGGTTATCACAGAAAACGCAAAAGCATTATCTAACATTTATTAGTGATGTATTAAACTATGCGAGAGATTGCGGTTATATAGATAATAACCCTTGCGTAAATTACAAGTTTAAGAAAAAAGAGAAAAAAGAAGTAACTGCATATTCTCTTGATGAGGTAATGTTATTGTTATCCGTTATTAATGATAAAGCCCCTATTGAGTATAAGTTATTCTATAATCTTCTTGCGTTTTGTGGTTTACGGCGTGGAGAGTGTTTAGGTTTAGAGTTTGGTGATGTTGATTATAAAAAGTCAGTTATATCAATCAATCGAACCTCTAACTATCATGTTGGTTATGGTATATATACCGACACACCGAAAACTCTATCCAGTTATCGGTCATTAAAAGTCGATCCTTTTTTGATTGATATGATAAAGCAGTTAAAAGCCGAAAGAAAACAACAGGCTATTGATTGTGGCGATCAATGGGTATCAAATGATAGGTTGTTTGTTAATTGGTGTGGCAAGCCGTTAAGCCCGAATATACCCCACAAATGGCTACAGCGATTTTGTGAAAAAGAGAATTTACCTTTTCATGGGTTACATAGTTTTCGGCATTTCACAGCAACACAGTTAATAGCAAGCGGTGTTGATATTAAAAGAGTATCAAACTTTTTAGGTCATAGTCAAACAAGCACCACATTAAATACCTATGTTCACGCAGTACAACAGGTAAATGAAGATGCTTGTAATACCCTTGCAGGACTGTTAAAAACAGAGTGAAAGCTCTAAATTATGAACAAAATTATGAACAAAAGCAAAATGGAGCAGTATTGGAAGTAAAAGAAAAACCCCGATAATGGCTTATACAAGCCAAAATCAGGGAATTTCAGGTGTTGGCGTAGAGTGAGGGATTTGAACCCTCGGTACCTGAAAAGGTACACAGCATTTCCAGTGCTGCTCCTTCGGCCACTCGGACAACTCTACGTGTGGTCAAATGATAATCGGCATACGCCTTTTTCAGTTGCTCAACTATTATATACAATTTCTCCTGAAAAATCAAGTCTTTTTTCAAAAATCTTTATCTTTCAGATTTCCGCAAGTAGCATAAAATATATACATCTTCTGTTTTATATCAGCGTAGGAGGAGGGGGTTACCTAAGTTCCCCTCCAAACAGTCCTTGACAGTCTGAATAAAGGGCAGCGAAAAAGGCGCTCACTGTATTTGAGGTGCGAACGTTATTTGAGAGAGTGTGTCCGGAGATCGACGATTGAAATCTATTAAGCCGGTGTGTTCGAGATCTTACACATTATTTTTCCGTAAACGAATTTTAAAACAATGATGACACAGTAAAGTGTTGTCAGCACAGATATACTGTCATAGATAAATCGATAATTGAATCCGTATGTATAAGAAAACACACATAAGAAAAGGATAAAACCGATGAGGTCTGTCCAATTGCTTTTATTGATTCGTATTGGTTTTTCGTCTTTTTCAGCGAAGAATACCAGAACAACCGGAATGATATAAACGCAGGTGTACATCCATGACGAGGAGATATATACCGCCATCAGCGAACACAACGAAAGAATCTCTCCCCATTTATCCTTGGTGATAAAGAACGTCACCAGGCAGAGCACAAGGAATAATTGTTGCATCATCACGGTGAATTCGTGGATCGTTTTTCCAAACAATCCTTTGGTGGCGGCTTCGATCATTCCGCTGAAACTGGAGCGGTGGACCTCACCGCCGAGGTTGATCAAGGTCTGCAGGAAGGTTTTGAATCCCTCCAATCCGCCGAAAAAGATAAACGGGACAAAGAACAGGATTACGCCGTAGATGAGCAGTCGCAAGGTTTCTTTCCAACGCCTTTCCTTGATATACAGCAAGCCCAGCAGAGCCGGATAGATCTTTAGCCCTGCCGCTACGGCAATGATGACCAGCGCCAGCTCCCGTTTTAATCTCGATCCGTCATTGCGCCATGCGATCGCGATTGCAATCAGCGGTACTGCCAACAACACGGAGTTTCCTCTTTGAATGGCGGCACAGCATACCGGATAGGTGAAGATCAGGATACAGGGAAAAACAACCTGATTGATAAAGCCCTTCTTTTTTATAAACAGGCTAACGGCATATACGAGCAGAATGATGCAGACCGCGGTAAACAAAATATATACGGTCATATTGTAAAACGCGGCTTTATGGATTTTGGTATCCGTAGGATCATCCGCTTGATATCCGACACAACGCGCCAGAAAGGCGTACATCAGATATGCCAGAGGGGGGAAGCAGGCGTTTTCATCCAAAGCATAGATATTGGTGCCGAAAGGAGTCGATGCGTATCCGATGTGCATGAAGTGGTCATCAAAAGCGTTCATCGGATTCAACAGGATACCTCTCAATAACGAACCGTGAAATATCAGGTTAACTGTATGGAATACAATGAACATGATGATTCCATACGCGATAAACAGCCTGTAATAGCTGATGTTACGCAGCCTGATCCAGTGAAATCTATTTTTCATATGCGGTTTTACCCTCCGGTTGTCAGTCTGTTGTCATTATATCATATAAAATAGTACCGGTCAATCGACGGTATTTCAGTCAGGACGGGATGATTTCACATCGTGAACCTTTCACTCAACAAACAGGAAAAAGACTGCAAACATGTAATGATTCGGTCAAGGTTTATTCACAATATGGTAATAACGACTATCCTAACGTACAAAAATAAAGGAACGAATTTGTTATGTATGCACAAAGGTATGGCATTTTGCATAAACACACAGGAATAATTAGGTGCACAATTAACAAATTTACAATAAACAGCATATCAAAAGCACTGATTGTGATGGTTGAAGAATAAAATAGTTATTGATTTTTACCATTTTTTATTCTATAATTAGTGTGAATTTATTATAGATTATAGTGAAAAACAGGAGAATTGTGCATTTTGACATATTTCTCGATTAGATGATGAGAGATTTATCATTTGATGAAACAGCTAGGTGAGTAGTATGGAAGAAAAAACAGTATTGGAACTTCAACAGGAATTAGTAAAACTGAAGAAGGCTCAGGCACGAATCAAGCGTAAATTTACTTTCCTGCTCAGCGTCATCGCCATGTTGGTTTTGATTACAGCGACGCTGGCGTGGTTTACGCTTTCTAATTTTGCGTCTGTCAACGATATTACATTGAAGATTTCTACTGCTCCCGAGTTGTATCTTGATATCGAGAACCGCGGCACGGACGTCACTCAGTGGAAAAAGACGCTGACGAATGACATGATCAATACATATCTTACCTCCGTTAACGCGAAAAAGCTGGAGGATCAACTGCTCGACCCGGTCACCTCATCGAACGGTATCAGCATGGCGAACCGTTCCGGAGCGACCCGTCAGGCAAATGAGGATTCGTTCCTCGAGTTTAAGGTCTGGTTTATCTCTACCGCGGACATGTGGGTTCACCTCTCCGGACAGAATGTGCAGGTCGACGGTCATGACGCCACCACCGCTGTTTCTACTACGGAAACGGGCGCAAAGGCTGACGTTGTCCGAGCGATACGTCTTTCGTATGAGGACAGCGGTTCCGCCGCGATCTGGGAGCCGAACAAGGGCGGCGCCGTAGCCGGTCAGAGCACCTTTGATGTATCCTCGACCTTCTCTAATGATACTCGCATCTTCCACCTCGACAAGCTCACGCCTAAGCAGCTCACCTTCCGTATCTGGCTCGAGGGTGAGGATCCCGAGTGTGATAACGATGTACAGGATGCGCAGATGACCGTACAGATGCTCTTCGGCGGTACGGATGAAAACAACGCATCGTTCGATTAATCCTATGGACGATCGTTGCGTGATTGATCGGTTTAAACGCGCACAGCGCGATTAAATACTTTGTATTTTTGTCCTAGGTGTTTGGGACATCAAAAAATTTAAGGAGGAATTCTCATGACAAACACAAAGTTCAGAAAGAGAGCGTTACTCTCTTCCGTCGCAATGCTCCTCGTAGCTCTCGTAGCTCTTGGTTCCGCGACATTCGCATGGTTCACAGAAGATCCTAAAGCTGATGCGCAGGGCATTCCCGCTTACGCGCAGACCTCTAAAGGTCTTCTGATTTCCACTGATACCGATACAACACCTTCTCACCACGCTCAGTTGGCTAAGAGTGTAACCGGCATTTATCTTGCTCCCGCTACCACTAACAACGGTACAGTTTACAAGACGATCGACGCGGCTGCTGCAAGCGCTCATACCCTTGATCCCGCGAAGACTTGGCAGCCCGCTACTATGAGAGATCATGTTGCCGGCACAGGCGTTTATCAGGAGACCATGACTCTCCAGATGACTGCTCCTCCCACCGGTACTGCTACTCAGGTGGTTAACCTGACCGGCGTTAGCATTACTTTAGACAATGCTTCTCACAAGATGGCAAGCGCTCTGGTCGTTACTCTGGCTTACGGCAGCACCGTGAAGCACTTCAGCGTATCCGGCGACGACGTTGCTACATGGACTAATCTGACCGGTAATGGTTCCACTACCACAACCTCTACTCTGACTGTAGACGCGGCTGCAACCGGGTTAACTATTCCTGTCGGCACTTTCTCTTCCAGCACACAAACTATTCCTGTAGAGGTTTATGTATGGCTCAACGGTGAAGACAGCAATGTTTATACTGATAATTCTGATCCTTCGCAGTTGCTCCAGAGTGTTAAGTTTGACTTTGAACTCGCTTCTGCTTAATCAGTACGACATACTTTAAGATCGTTTCAGGTATTTAACGGTAGTCTAATTACCTAAGAGATTTCTCTTTTAAATTATCATAGAACGCGGCGCCGGTGTCCAAAACACCCGCCGGCGCCGCTCAAAGATAATTTAACAGCCTCCTCCGGTCTGACAAGGAGGCGGGGCATAATAAGAGAGTCGTTGCGAGGGTGAAACCCGTGGCAATGTCAATCTTATTTCCCTCAGTAGTCAGTCCATCTGCCTCTCGCTTCACAAAGCAGAGGTCAAAACGTTTTGAACTATGCGAAAATGGAGTGTAGGGGCGGAACGGCAGTTTCCGCCCGGCACGCCCCTATTATTCCGTTCCGTATATTGATCGTCAACGCAAAGTCCTTTCGGGATGTGGCGATCTTACCTTATTATCATTTAGTCTCATCAATAGCTTTAATCTGTGTATATGAACCATATGCAGAGATTAGAGCTATCAACCACAGAAAAACGGAGTTTCAGAAAAATGGAAAAAGAAAAGACGCAGAAAAAAGGCACAAAAGTGCTTAAATCAATATGCAATATCATTATCAACGTCTTGATCGTCATGGTGCTGATCGTTTCCCTTTTGATCGCAGTCATGTCATTGACGTCAAAGGCGAACAACGGTGTGTCGGTTGTATTCGGTCATACTGTCGAAAACATCATCACCGACTCCATGAAGGGCGGATCAAAGGATTTTGAAGGCGGTGACTTTGAAAAGGGCGATGTAATCCTCGGCAAATTTACGGATTACGATTTTGACGCTGAGTATAAAGTCGGCGATATTGTCACATACAGAGGCGATCTTGACGGCAACAGAGATACGATAGAGAATATTTGCCACAGAATCATCGAGGTATCCGACTATAAAGGCAGCAAGTGCTATCGTACAAAAGGTGATAATAACGATATCGCCGATCAGGACGAGGGCGAATATGACAGTTATATCCGTTCTGCCGATATCGGTTCGGTCTTTTACAGTGATGGATATCACGGAAAGATCATTAAAGGACTGGGAAATGTCCTGACCTTCCTGCAGACCAAATTCGGTTTCTTCATTTGTGTACTGCTCCCGATGATCATCTTCTTTATGTATGCTTTGGTTCGCGTAGTCTTCAACGCGGCTTATTACCGCAAGGCAAAGGATGAAGAAAACGGAGGCAACGCGGAGGACGCAACTGTAAACGTCGTTTCTGAGAACAACAACGAAGGCGCTGCAGCTTCCGTGGCCGGTCTATCCAATGAAGAAATGGAACAGTTCCGTCAGTTCCAGGAATTCCAGAAGATGCAAAAAGCACAGCAGGAAACGGGAAGCCAACCTGTTGAAGAAACAAAGACGGAGACGGATAACAACCCCGAAGAATGATGAGTAGGGGAGGGGCTCGCTCCTCCCGTAACATGGATGTTGAATCCTTTGATTATGATAACCCACAGTAAAGGAGCTGTTGTAATTGAGCAAGAAACCGAAAAACGTCGATGAGCCTTTCTCTCCCGAACAGCTCGAACAGTTAGAATACAAAGGAGATAAAGAAGTACAACTCCAGCGCCAGAAAGAGGGTCTGTTCCAACGCTACGGCGCAAAGCGTGACGCGCAGGATATCGCAAGTCAAGTCAGATGGAAACGCCGTGCCGGTATTACCCTCCTTGTTTTGGTGCTTGTTTTGTTCCTGATCTGGATCATGACCTGGTTGCTCACCACGATCGGTGATTTGGTCATCACGGTCGATTCCGGCGCCGCTAAGAAAGGTATCTCGATCTCGGAGCATGAGAACGGCGACGGCTCGACCTTCAAGCTCAGTGCCAACATGGTCAACGAGGTCACCAATATTACATACGATTGGCTGCCTGCTACGCTCGATCTGGAAGCGGAGGGCTCCCATAACGGCAGGAACTATCTTGCCTATACCTTCTATCTCACTAACAACGGTAAGGAAACACTCAATTACCAGAGCATGCTCCAGAGCGTCAAGGCGGCTAAGGACGCCGATGAAGCCTGCCGCGTGATGATCTATAAGAACGGTGAGCCCGAGGTGTTCGCGAAGGAAAACAGAGGCTTGACCTCTTCGGATGGTTCTCCCGAACCTTTTGAGAAGATCTTCAAGAAGGAGATTCCTGCGAATTATACTCCGCCGACAGCGGAGGAGATCGAGGCGGCTGCAAAGGAGCCGCAAAACAAAGAGCTCGTCAACCATACCGACGAGGAGATCGTTATCCAGCCCTTTGTCGATTCCAAGACCGTATTCAACTCCGAGGTCGAGGGTCTGGAGCCCGGTCAATCCGATAAGTACACGATCGTCATGTGGATCGAGGGCGAGGATCCCGAGTGTCTCGACGTCATCCGTGACGGTTACGTCAAGCTGATGTGGTTCTTCAACATCGCTGACGAAGAACTGTAAATTCATCCTTCCCCTCAAGGGGTAGGCTTGGTGTATATGCTCAAAACTATATACATAATCCAAATGAAAATAAATACAGCAGCAAGGAGTAGAACATATGGATACTATCTTTAAATTCTTATTTGAGTTTCTAAAGCAGTTCTTCGGCTCTATTTTCAAGGGTATCGTCGAAATGCTTCAGGCTTTCAACTTCAAGGCCTACTATGATATTATTCAGAATTTCACGGGACAGGGCGAGCTCGGTAAAGGCGTCGCTTGGGTCATCGCGATCGTCGCTATGCTCCTTCTTGCCGCTGTTCTGGGTCTGATCATCTTCTTCATCGTGAAGGGCATCATGAAATTCACGAAGTTCAAGAAGAAGGCGAAGGACACCAACGATCTTGTCAACGAGGTCAACGCGCTGAACAAAGAGGTCATGCGCCTCAATCTCGAGAAGGATAAGATCCTCTCCATGAAGGTTTCTCAGATCGGTCTGAACCCGAATGAGATCTCCGAGCTGACCGGCGAAGAGCTGGAAGCGCTCAACAAGGAAGAAGAGGAAGAGGTTTCCACCGGCCGTTTCAACAAGCTGGTCACCATCGACGAGGAGTGGGAGGATTATCAGCCCGAGCCGTACGACTGGGATGTTACCCTGCCCGAGTTTGTTACCAACTTCCGCAACTTTGCTTGCTCCAGAATGCATTATTGGTATGAGATCAAGCTGCTCCGCTGCTTTGTAGCAGGCTTTGCATCCGGTCGTTTGACGATCCTGCAAGGTATCTCTGGTACCGGTAAAACTTCACTGCCTTACGCATTCGGTAAATATGTATGCAACCCGGCTGTTATCGCTTCTGTCCAGCCTTCCTGGCGTGACCGTACCGAGCTGTTCGGCTACTACAACGAATTTACCAAGAGATATAACGAGACGGAGCTGCTCCGTGCACTGTACGAAGCTTCCTATAATGAAAATGTTTACGTCGTCATCCTCGATGAGATGAACATCGCCCGTGTCGAGTATTACTTCGCCGAGATGCTGTCCATCCTCGAAATGCCGGCACATGATGAGTGGATCGTCGAGATCGTTGCGGCTCCCTGGCCGGACGACCCGAAGCATCTGGATCACGGTAAGCTGACAATTCCCGATAACATCTGGTACGTCGGTACCGCGAACAACGATGACTCCACCTTTGCTATCACCGATAAGGTTTATGACCGTGCGATGCCCATCGACATCAACACCAAGGGTAAGCCCTTCGACGCTCCCGATACACCGCCGTGTCATATCAACTATAAACACTTCACCAAGCTGCTGGAGGATGCTGTTAAGGCGAATCCCATCAGCGAGGAGAACTTGAAGAAGATCGAGATCCTCGACGATTACGTCATCGAGCACTTCCGCGTTGCTTTCGGTAACCGTGTTATGAAGCAGATCAATTCCTTCGTACCCGCGTTCGTCGGCTGCGGCGGCACAGAGGTCGACGGTATCGACTATGCGCTGTGCAAGAAGGTATTCCGTAAGTTTGAGGCGCTGAACATTTCTTACATCCGCGACGAGATCGACGGTCTTGTCCAGCAGCTCGATCAGCTCTTCGGACGTGAGAACATGAACGAGTGTAAAGAGTATGTCCGCATGCTTCAGAAGATGACCTGATAATACAATAAGGCTCCCTTTGGTAAAGGGAGCTGTCACCGAATGGTGACTGAGGGATTGTACAAATGAACGAGTGTGACATAGTCACACAAGATACAATATCTAATCCGACCCTGACATAAAGGAGTGAGCCCCATGATTGATTATAGCAGATACTACAGAGTATACGCTGAAATGAAAGACACCCTCGATGGTGACTATGCGCGCGAGTATCTGACATCTGCTTTGGCGGACGCCGATAAAGGCAATGATGAGCTCTCCGGTAACGCGTACAACCGTGTTATCGACATGGAATGGGTCGAGATGATCGAGGGCAAGCTGCCCTATATCGAGAAAGCGATCGATGAGCAGCGTAAGTTCATCGAAGAGTATAAGGAAGTCGACCGAATTGATAAGGTAAAGCAAGTCGGCAAGGATGCTGTCCAGCATTTGACACAGCACGCCAACCTGATCATGGCAATCGAGGATGACGGCAGCGTTGTGCCCGAAAGATTGCTGAATACACATCGTGAGGATAGCTTTGCAACCTATGAGAATCGCTTCCTTCATACGCTGATTCATAACTGCATCATGTTCGTTGAAGCGCGTTTCCGCGCGCTGCAGGACGCTCCTAATGATTCCTCCAGTAAGCTGAACATGGAGCGTGAGATCACGATCGGTCATGAAAAGTTCGGTTTCAGCCTTGAGCACCATGCGGAGAAGCATGAGCGCGACAAGATCGACAGGGATGAAGATTTCTCCAATTTGACGGACTATGAGCGTATCGAACGTATACGCATGACGTTAGACGATTTCTGTAATACCGATCTGATCAAGTCGCTCAATGGTTGTATCAAGGTAAAATCTCCGATCAATAAAACGAACTGCATTAAGCAGGATCCGGCGTTTAAGCAGTGCTATGACCTCTGGGTGTTCATAGAGGCATACCGCAAGACCGGTTATGTATTAGAGAAAAACGTCTTTGAAGGTCAGATGCCCGAGGACGTTCAGAAAGATATGTACGACGTCATGGCTTTCCAACATTTCGTCGCTACCATCAACACCAACTCCGCTCTCCGTGAAAAGCTCCACGCCGAGTATGTCGCGGAGAATGAGCGCCGTGCCGCCGAGGCGAATAAGCCCGAAGAGGAAATGGCGCGATATATCGAGGATAAGATCTATGAGGCTCGCCGTGAAGAAATGGCGCTGCGACTCAAAGAGGTTCGTGAGCGAGAGGTCATTATCGCAAAGCTGACCGCCGAGCTCGAGCAGGCAAAGGAACAGATCCGTATCCGCGATATCAAGATCAAGGAACTGGAATCCGTTATCGCCGCTCTTAAGAAAGAGCTGGAGAATCTCCGTGAAGAGCTTCGCAAGGCACAGATCCGCATTATGGATCTCGAGAAAGAGGTCGAAGAGCTCAAGGCGCGTATTGCAGAGCTTGAAGCGAAGATCGCAGAACTCGAGGCTACTATCCGCGAGTTAGAGACGCAGATCGCGGCTCATCTTGCGACGATTGCAGCTTTGGAAGGCACCATCGCCGAGCTGCAGGAGCATATCAAGAAGCTGAACGCCGAGATCGACGGACTTAAGGCAAAAATCGAAGAGCTTAACGGCGTGATCGCCGAGCAAAAGCAGACGATCGCTGAGCGTGACGCGACGATCACTGAACAGCAGGGCGAGATCGGCAAGCTGAATACACAGGTCGGTACCCTGACGAATACGATCGGCAATCTGAGCGCGGAGAATTCCGAGCTCAAGGTAACAATCGAGGAAAATAAACGCACGATCGCCGAACAGGCTGATGATATTGCCGCCAAGGCAGCTTCCTTATCCGCCGCGAATGACGCGAATGAGAAGCTGACCGACAAATATAACAATCTAAAAAGCGACTATGATGCCGCTGTTGATAAATATTCGAACTACCAGCGTGAGATGGATGATCTCAATCGTGTGATCGATGAAGGCAATGACGAGAAGAAAGAGCTCGAGCATCAGATCCGTGTACATCTCAACACGATCTCCGCGAAGAATGCCATCATCGCTACATTGAATGATGAAAAGTCCGCTTTGAGCGAGCGTATCGATGGCGTCGATGCAGTCGAGCAGCAGGCGAAACGCGATATCATGGCGGCGCGTGAGCAGGTTTCCGAGATCGAAACAAAGAACGTGGCGTTGAACAATTCTCTGCGCACCCAGATTGCGGCAATGAAATTCCGTGACGATCAGATCGCGGAGCTGCAGGCGCAGCTCGAGACCGCTGAGCTGACCAAGCAGGCTGAGATCAAAGCGATTCGCGAGAAATATGAGAAGCAGATCGCTGACATCCAGTCGCAGTATGAGGTCAAGATCGACACCCTCGAGAACGAAAAGGTTGCCGCGTGCACCTTCTCCGACGACCAGAAATATACCATCCGCCTCAACGCCGAGAAGAAGGCGATCCAGAAGGACTACGACGTCAAGCTCGCCGACGCTACCAAAAAGGCAAAGAAGTTTGTCAAGAAAGCGCGCGTGCTTGTCGACGATAAGCCCGAAGCCCTCCTCAATCTCCCCGAGGCGAAGTATTATAAGTAACACACCGCGATTTAATAAAAATACCACAGAAAGGAGCGATACGATGAAAAGCCAAAAGCAAAACCGTCATTCCTTGATGGCAAAAGGTATCATGGTATTGCTCTCTTTACTTGTCTTATTATTTGCGTTTACTTACTCGTGGTTTTCACCCCCGGATAAACCGGTTGATGCCACCGGGGTAGGTGCAAGCGTGAAAGCGAATGGTGACTTTGAGTATGCTGTCGGTTTTTATAACAGCGGAACAGCCGGTGATTATAAAGTAACCGCTTTCAGCAACCAAAGCAGTACGTTGAATTTGACGAATCTTCAGGCAAAAGGTGCGAACGACTCCGGCTACACAAGCTATAACCTTTTGCATGATTATAAACCAATTGATGTGACTGGTGACGGAGTGAATTTGATTCGTCCCGCAATGAGCTACGGAAACAGCTCTATCAACACTTCGTCACTTAACTATTCTGTTGCAAACCCGAATGAACAGTATATTTCTTTTGATTTATACTTTCGCAGTAAATCACAGGGGATTTCGGTTAAACTCGGTGATGATTCCTGGGCAAAGGGTGGCGCTGAAGTTACTTCCGGTGGCAGTATGATCGGCGCGAATGCTACCAATAAGTCTAATTATGGTAATTTCTCGAAAGATGCTGTTGTCGGCGCCGTAAGAGTAGCTTTTACTAACTATGATTACTCCGCTGAACTTGACAATATGCCCGGTAACTTAGAAGAGTATCAGGTAAATTCTCCGCAGTTTTTACATAATGAATCTGAGTTTATCTGGTTGCCCAGATCGGATTTACATGTTAATACAAATGATACGATGACCGGTTGGACGCTGAATATCAACGATCCGGCTCAGGCTGTCGATCAACAGCATAAGTTTTACAATATCTTCAAGTGTCAGCCGGCAAAGGCTGACGGATATCCTTCATCCGATACAGCTCATTATCACGTCGAAGAATTATATGATAGCAGCAAGACGGTTACGAAGGATGATTTGGATGCTGCGAGTCAGTCTTTCTCCAATCTGTCTATGCATTTTGGCGAGTATTATTATACGAAGGTCAATGTTCGTATTTGGATCGAAGGAACTGATAATGAATCTCGTCGCGCAACCTCCGGCGGACAGTATGAGGTTAATTTCGAGTTTTCCACTACTTGATTTTGAATGGTCTGTCAATGGCTGGATTATTGATTGAGGATAGCATTATTATTGTGTGATTGTTCAGACCGGTAGGACGAACAATTCCGGAGCAGATATTATGAGTAGAAATTCATCTAACAAGAAAAAATCTACAAGTAAATATCGTAAGTTCAAAGTATCTCCTCTGATTGCCGTTATCGCAATCATTGAGGTGTTGGTTCTTATTGCCATTTCCTCCTATGCGTGGTTTATTGTAGTACGTGAGAAGCAGGCTAACACTGGTTTGATTTCCGTGGATGCGGATTCCGGCTTGAATATTGACTTCAAAAATGCGAACTATGACGATAATATTAACCTATGGGATTATGTTGAAGATGATTTTGAGTTCAGTCCCGTAACATCTCTTGACGGACGAAACGTATTTGTTCCCACTTCCGGAACATTCGGTAATGATACAACGAATAAAATCGTTTTTCGTGATGCAACGATCAACGATATCAACACAAAATACGTTGACGTTGATTTTACCTTGACCAATACCAACGATAGTGAAGTCTATGTATATTTGAATAATGAATCTCATTTCAGAGTATATGATAATGCTGTTGCTCAGAATGGTGAAGAGATGAAGAACAGTCGCGCCCTGCGTCTGGCGTTCTATACGAATGACGCGAAGCACGGTAACGTTGGATCATCCATTCTTGAGAATACCAACAACGAGAATGCGGCGCTTGATAAACTTGAGAATCGTGTTACCGTATATTTCAACAAACCTTCGCATTGGAACAATTGCTATGCCTATATCTGGAAACGTGTTAACTCCACAAACTATGAGGCTGTTTCCTGGCCGGGCAGCGAAATGACACACGTTGCCGGTACCGTGTATTCCTATACATTCTCTAATGTGGAAGAATATACCAGCATTGTATTTAACAACGGACAAAAAGATAATACAGTTACTTATGACAGCTCGCATACTACTACCTATACTCAGACTCGAGATCTGAGTATCTATACGCCTTCGAGCAGCTCTGATCCATCCCATCTGTATGAAGGTAGTGCAGCTGCAAATTCAACCGGTTCAGCGTATAGGACAAAAACCGTCTATTTCCGCAAGCCGAATGACTGGACCGGAGTACGCGCTCATGCGTTTAGAACACCCAATGAAACTAACTCACCTTCATTTACATCTTATCCCGGTGACGAATGCACTAACTGCGGCGCGGATATTTATTCTTATACTTTCCCTGAGACCTACAACGGTAATACAATGGGCGGCATCGTTTTCAATAACCTTGCCAATCAAGATAACAAAACCCAAGACTTGGCAGCTGATGACGGGGCGCTGTATTATTTCTCCAACGGCGGTTCCAATGGCGCTTGTACAAAAACGACATACTCCGAGAGTACTGTTTATTTTAATAATATCTTCAACTGGTCTAAGCCGTATGTGAAACTCAGATCGACCGTTTCCGGTCACGTTTCCCGTGTACCGATGACCAACCTTTCTGCGGGCGTTTATTACGCTACCGTTCCCAGTGCCTATAATCAGGTCGCTTTTGAGGATCGCGATGGTTTGAACAACACAACGACCGATCAGACGACTCAGTATAAATATACGCAGTTGGCTACTACGAACGATGGTTACATCTACCGACCTGACGTATGGACGAATACCGGCTACTCCTTTACAACTCCCTTCTCCTATACTGATTATGTCGGTGATGCGGCAGGTTCCTATGCGGTTATCTCTCCCGGTGTATCCGCCGGTTTCCAGCGTGCGTATACGCCTGTTGTCGGCGTACATAATACGACCGGCGCTCCGATAGAAGTAGTGCCTGCGTTCGCTAGCTCGATCGATAACTATATCATGCGTTCGGGTCGTGAAATGTTCCGCATTCCTGCCAACGGTATGCTCGATCTCTCGATGGTTGTATGGTTGGAGGGTACTGATAAGGATTGTACCAATGCCAATTACGCTGCGAAAAATATTGAGCTGTATCTGGAATTCTCTACTTCGATCCCCGCTCAGCAGCGCGAAAGCGACTCTCAGCCATATTACACATATCGCTTCTTTGATAAGACGCGTGAGTGTTGGACTTCTGACCGTCTGACTAACGAAGCAGGCGTCAGTGTTGCTCCGGTTATGCAGCTTTATGATAATACCGATAAGCGCGGTTATTTGATGCACGCCGCTTCCACGACTAACAACGGTAATACCCGTAAGGTCGATGTTTGGGAATGCAGCGCTCCGGCTAAGCTTTATACTGAGGGACATGATCTCTATTTCCGTCGTGTTGACCCGTATAATGAAGACGAGGTATGGAACTACTGGCATCCTGTCAGTCCTCAACAGTGTAACGGTGCTGCTTTGGAGCAATATACTGTCAGCGGTAAGACGAATTATTACGTCAACTTTACCGCGTTTGCCGACGGCGCTCCTGCTAATGCGGCAGAATCCGGAATTGAGGGAAATTCAGAAGCACTTCCCGCTGCTTTGACCGCACAAACACCTTCACGTTCCTGCGGCGGTGTTTGGGGTAAAAAGGAAACGAGACTTCTTACCTTAGTTGACGGTACCGACGGACATTGGTACAACAACAACAAGGCTGTTATGACAGTGAACTATACCTACAGTTACGGTAACAGTAAATCGCAGACGATTGAATACAAAGCGTCCGGTCCGTATTACGGTCAGTTATATTATGCTGTCGTTCCGACAGATATCGCTTCAAAGAAGTCTGGTAATCTGAAAATAAAGCGTTTCTATAATTTTAACACTGATTACGCGATGAACATCAAGAACCGAAACGGTTCTATGACATATGACGCTGATAATCCCTTCACATTCACCGGCACATTCGATTATTTTGCCTATTTCACGAAGAATGGAAATACCAAAGATCAGTGGTACGGCGAAGCGATCAACTATGTGAATATCAGTTATGAGAAGAAAGATAATAACGTAGATATGTTTGAGGGATTGCGTTATACGATCTCATTCTTCAAGCACAATGTAGGTTCAAAAGATGTTCGTCTTTATACCGATAATGGTACGTTTGCTCTTGATGGATTTAACGGTTATCTGACCGTCTGTCCGAAGGGGTATGACATGTACCAGCTCCGTCGTATGAATTCGAATAGTTGGACCAGCGTTAAGGAATACGGTAATGAAGTAAATGTCACAAACCGTAATGCGGTCATCCATTATTGGCAAGGCTCTCCCAACTATATCGGCGGCGATTATAACAATGATCATGTTGGTTACGGCTGGCCGCAGATCCCTGCGACATGGTACCCGGATTGATCTGTAATCGATAACTAATTCAGAAAGGTGGTGGTAATGATGAAAAAGAAAAATAAGCTCAGCATAAAACAGCAGTTTGAAGCTAAGGTACATTCCAAGCGATCTGTTCTCTATATTTTGATTGCAGCTGTTGCGATCATCGAGTGCCTTATTCTCATTTCATTTACCACCTACAGCTGGATTGAAACAGCCTCCTCTCTGATCATCAAAACGGGTAATAAGTATCTCACTGATTCATATGATACCCGTATTCCGATTTCAAATCCTTTGAAATATGAATTTATCGTTGGAAGTTCTTCATCAAGCTCAGTTGATTCTAATATTTCAGATTTGAATAACTATTTCAGCTATTCGGGTGAGAGCCGCAGCAAGAATCTCTATCGTTTCTCCCGCGCTTCTTCTGTAGACGGCAGGACTTTCTTCTTCCCGAAGAAGACGAATCTTAAGCCGAATGAATCAGGTTATCGTCAGGGAGACATTATCGACAGTAACGCGGAGTATACCCATTTTGATTTTGTTGTCAATAACAAGGGTGCTGCAAAAGATCATAAGTTAAAATTCTATTTTGCGGAACAAGATCTGTTTACGGTCACGAATAATACCTCGAATCTGAGCGATACCGATCTTGAGATCATAAAAAACGCGATGCGCATCTCGTTCCAGTCCGGAAATGGTACGCCTAAGATCTATTCCGCTGTTGCCTCAACTTATGACGCAGTCAATACAACCGCGGGTGGTACCGGATCGGTCACGACTACGCAAATCGTTTCCGGTGATTCGCTGAAGCTCTTTACGCTGGGAAAAAACTCTGATCAGAATATTTCTATCCGCATCTGGCTGGAGGATAAAGCTGCTGGCTTGAGCGGTATTTCCGGCACAGATTTAGCGGGAGTCGATATCAAAATCAACCTCAGACTTTCATATAGTGAGAACGACTACGATTTCCTCTACTTTGATGATTATACCTTCTCCTCCGGCAAGAATAATAAATTCAATATCGGCGGACATCTGACCGGCGATTATCCCGAGAGCAATTCAAAGCGCATGTTCTTCGTCTATCAGGAGAGCGCAAACGGCTCAAATCGTCATGTTTATCCGATGACCCTTGATAATTCCGGTTCTAATGTGGACGCGAACTGCTGGGTCACCTGCGACGGTACCGGCAATGCGGCTACTACGATCCCCGATATTACCTCTTTCCCGTATATCAAAAATCTTACGGAAGCGGAAGGCAGCACCACCGCTTCTCGAAACGCACTGAAGTACTCCTACTTCGGTTACGGTAATTACAGTCTGAGCAGTTACGTTGCGAATGGTTCCACCGCGCTTCCGAGCAATATCACCTATAAGTGGTATCTCAATGACGTCAAGGCGGATACCAACAGTGAAATGCGATACAGCGCTTACAGTGCTACTTCCGCTTCTGAGGGCGCCGGCGGTTGGTCGTATGTGACGCCGCTGTCGATGGTATACTTCCGTGATCTTGCGACCGGTGTTACTACAAATGATTATAATAACGGCGCTAATCAGAACTTTAAGTATATCACATATGCGGTGAACGTAGCTTCTGACACGGAATCTTCCGGTAGCCGCAGTGATGTCATGTATGTGAATACTGCTGACAGCGATGCCGCTAAGAATACGGCGACATTGTATTATGATAAGACAGCCGATAACGGTGAAGGTCTGTTTAAATCGTGGGTTCCCACCGATTGGATCGAGAATCAGTATTTCAATTTCTATTACTGTCCCGGCGGATCCTACGCGAATCCTGCGATCACATGGACGAACAACGTCAAAGCCTCTAAGCCGTCTTCCACAACGAGTTATATTTACACCGCTCTGGGCTATAGTGAGAATAACACTAACGCATCGGGCAACAACCGTACCGGTTCCGGTACATGGCGAGAAATAGAGACCAATCCCATTTTCTTCTCTGCTGAATTGATCGATAATGTTGCGACTTCTGCGCACCGTTATCAGGTCGGAGTTAAGATCGAGGGTGCGGACGACTATTCCTACTATACGCTGATCCCTGACGAGTCGAACATGAAGTTCTATGCTTATCTGCCTAAGGCAGGTACTAATTCCAATCCGCAGGATGATTACAGCCCCGGCGACATCATGTTCCACCGAGCTGCTTCTGTGGGAATAGAAAGCTCTGACGCGATTTGGCTAGCCAATCTCCGTAAAGGCAGCGACACTTTCTATCCGGTCAAGATCGATTCCTCCGCGACGTCTTCGGATTACACCCGCGGTTACTGGAATATCTCGGTCATCGTTGACGGTACATGGGAGCACTTCTTCTGGGATTACGGTGACATAGCAAACGCGAATGATGACAAGGTGCTCGGAACCTTCTCCTACAATACGACCGGACATACCGGTTCGCCTACATATAGCAACATCACGCCGAATAAGATCGATGAGTATCGATGGTATGTTCCGTTGGATGATCTGGCAACGATACCTGAGTATGTTTATTATAAGTGGGTTCCTTATGAGAACACGGAATTCAAATACAGTCAAAAGGTTTCTGACGGTATCTATTGTGTGATCACAGAGTCACCGGATGCAACTCCCGCTAACGCGATTGAGTGATAAATAATCAGCTTGGCGAGTAAGCATGCCTGCTACATTGTATCTATGCAGACAACAGTAAATCTGTGATGACTTGATCTGTTGATCAAAAATACTGAACGAAAGGAGTGTAAACATGAGTAAGAATCATAAGAATAGCCATTATCATTATGCTGAAAAATTCGAAGACAGACGCAAACGCTTCGAAAAGGCGAACAGAGCTTTTATGCCGTTTAAGTCTGTGATCATCTCTCTGGTTGTTCTGATGTTATTCGGTCTTGTTTCTACTACTTTCGCTGCCTATGTTTACGACAATCAGTCTGAGCCGGGCTTAGAGGTTTCTCCCATTATCTCTGAGATGCGAAATATCAAGGCGTCGCGCGATATTTCCATGACGGGCGTCAGCGGCGGCTGGGCTTCTACCGGCGGTAATGTTTCCGGCGGTACTGTCTATGTTGAGCTTCCTTCGGGATGGAATACCTCTACTTATTCTCATGTGCAGTTCTGCTTGTATCAGAATGGTTTTCTATGGTGTTCGGACGATATGACGCATATCACCGGAACCCGTATATGGTATGGTACTGCTCCTAATCACGGAGCTTGGAATAATGAACAGCTTATGTTCTTTGCTAACTCCAGCCATTATGGTGAGGGTAATTACGACGGAACCAATGCTCAGTATTACACCGCTAAAATCACACAGGCGATGACGTCCGGAAAGCATTATTTCTTTACGGTATCCGGTTCATCAAATGCCTATACATTGACCGCTACGCGCACTGCCAAAGATTCTGCGGAGGCTGCGATCGGTGTTTATGACCAGACTGCAAATGTTCTGACAAAGTCAACAGCCAGCGGATATACTTCAAGTGGTACAGGCGGTAATGTTACGATCACGGCATCCTGGCTGGATATGGATAACAACAAGGCGGATCAGGGTACGACGCCTTCTTCCAACGGTGGTACATCTGTCACTTATGAACGCGCTGTTTATCATACCTCGGTCACCTTTAACGCGACTGCTAACAATGGCTACAGGTTTGTCGGATGGTTTGCTAGTTCCTCAGCCACTTCCGCTGAATCTACAAGCACAAGCTATACAAAGACGACCAGCCTGACCGGTACAAACACCCTATACGCCAAGTTTATCAAGCGAGTGACCGTAACCGCGGCAAAGTCGCCTACCGATTATTCCGGTACAGCGCCGACTGTAAGCGGTGGTTCTACTAAAACTGTTGATATTGGTGAATCTGTTGCGCTTGACGCGCACACGACTACCGGTATCACTGCTGTTTGGAAAAACGGCAGCACTACCGTTGTGAATGCCTCGACCGGCAACTATACGCCCACCGCGAATGTCACCCTCACTGCCACCTATACATTGTCGGATCCTACATTTACATCTTATTCCTATACCACTCCGATCACAGTGGGAGACACTTCCTCGCTGAATAAAAATATCAGCTCCGCCACCGGCTCCAATACCGGTTTGAGGTATACTTATACTGCGACAGCAGTCAATTCTACCGCGAGCGATTCCGAGGCTGTCAGTTCTGTCAGTGATTCTGCGTCTGTATTTGACAGCTCCGGCAACTTTACTCCGACGGTTCCCGGCGAATATCGAATCACGGTCTCTGTCTATGATACCGCCAAGGGATTAACATCCGGTTCTGTCAGCAGGAATACGGTGATCGTCAAGGTCAGACCTGTCGCTCCCACCGTTATTTCCTATGACGTGTCTAATGAGGATTCAGGCACCGGTTTGAAGACGGATCCGTACATGGTTCCCGTTAACAGCACAAATTTCGCAATCAGATCATATATTCCCGTTGAGAATCGTGACGCGAAATGCACATATAACTGGACGCGTACCGACGGTATTTACAACGTCTCTACAGCTGCTGTTACCTCGCTCGGACATACTGCGACAACCACCAACGATACCGAGGTCACGGATGTTTCTTCTGCTACCGCGACTGATGTGATCCATAACGCGGTCCGCGGCAACCAGAATGAGATTTATTATTACAAGGTTTCTGTTACCGCACAGCGCAATGGGGTAGAGAGCCTACCGTATTCGTTGTACGATGATCCCACCGAACCCCGTTTCTATTACAGTGTCACCAATAACTTCCTTGTTGTTGAAGAATTTGATTTCAGTCAGTTCAATGACAATGAAAATGAGGAGATCCAGAAGGTTTATGCCGAGGATAACGATATCGATTATATCCATGCTAAATATAAAGCAGGCGGCAATTCCTTCAATACGATGCTCTGGTATTCGACGAATAATATTGATTACCAAAAGGTTGCCGTTTGGGCTCCCAATACCTTTACCATCAGTAATGGGTTGACCTTTGCCGGTACCCATTCCGCGTTACCTGCTAACGGAGCGCATACTGTCAGCTCATTGATCACTTCTCTTGATACTGTGGCGCGCAATAACGTCAATTTGATGTCTGTCACGGGAACCAAGTGGTTCAAGGGATACGTAGGCGATGAGAATGGCAATTCACGTTATCCTGAGCTGCATACTACAGTCGGCACTTCTTCTTCTGTATCGAACCGTCCCGTCTATTATGTCGACGCTACCGCGAACCAATCCTATACCGCGGATTGCCGTGTCATGGCGTTCTACACCTTGAGCAGAGATGCTTCTCCCGTTGTTCACTATCAGACTGCTCAGGCTGTTTCCGGACGCTCGAACACCTATCGCTTCTATATTCCGTATGATGCGGTAAAGATTACGTTTGCGCATGTCGCTAAGACGAATTATGTACTACCTGCTTATAATGCTGCAGGGGGAAATCTGACTTATTCCTATGGAAGCGATGTTCTCAAGGCATGGACGCCTACATTGGATCTGACTAGTTCTGCTAACTACGGTATGACGACCTATAAGGCGGATTCTGCAGGTGCTCCCACGGATGGTGTATATAATTATACCAATGTCGCTAACAGTGGCAACATGACGACGCTGGACTAATGTCGATTTTCACTGTTGAATAATAACCTTAATAAGGAGGTGAAGCTATGAATAAAAAAGCGAAAAAGAAAGACGCTAAGCTTTTTGGAGTTCGCCGCGGCGTAGTGTTGATTGCGTTACTCGCTGTTATAGTGATGGTGATCAACTTGGTTTCTGCGAGTTATTCATGGTTTACGCCTCAATCCGATACAAAACAGGGTATGAAATACAACTTCGACGGCAAGATTCGTTCCGAGAACTGTACGATGAGTACTTATACAGGAATTAAGGTTACTGCATCAAACAGACAAAGCGGTGAATATGTCGATCAACTTCGATATAATACAAATGCTGCAAGCGGCACCATGTCGATTTCCGCTGGACAGACAAAGTATTTTAAAACCGAGATTCTTAACGCTGATACAAAGAATGCTTCCGATATCAGTTTGTATATCCCTTCTATTTCCGGAAAATTTACATTGGCTGTGACATATCCCGGCAATACGGTTCGTAAGTTTTCATCTAATCAAACGGATCTGTATATTGTTCGTGACGCATACGTCAAGCAAAAGGATGAAGCCGATGTAAACGGTCCCGGTATGCTGGAGATTGAGTGGTTTATTACCGCTCAGACTGCCACTTCTTTCAATGTGAGCGATCTATATTTGCTCTACAACTAATCATTTCAGGCTGTCGTTATGGCAGCCTTTTTTCTTTGGGAGTAGTTATTGACAACAATTTGATTTTTATCTATAATAACTGATAGTATTACCCGTTTATAAAACATCGATGCAAAAGGTGAAAGTATGGGCAGAAAAGTATTTAATATTATTTCTACCGTTTTTTTGGTCTTGTTGGTATTAGTGGTCATTCTGCTGTTTGTGATTCGTGCTTCCGGTAATTCTCCTTCGATCTTCGGTTATCAGGTTTATCGAGTGTCATCCGGTTCGATGGAACCGACATTGATGAAAGGTGATGTAATTCTTGATAAGAAAGTACCTGCCGAAGAGATCAAAATGAATGATATTGTTACCTACAAGGCTTTGAGCGGAGAAATGGCAGGAGAGATGATCACGCACCGTGTTATAGCTGAGCCTGAAATCATTAACGGTACATATGTTTATCAAACGAAGGGCGATTTGGATGGCGCTGCTTTAGATGATAAGATCACGTATGAACAAATCCAAGGAAAGTTTCAGTATAAAGTACCAATCATCGATAAACTTTATTCATTCTTTTTCACACCATATGGACTGATAGCTTTCATTTTTGTTATTGTTGCCCTATTTGGTTATGAAATGATCTCATTGCTTATGGCATATCGATCTTTGGATGAAAAAGGCGACGATTATTATGAGCCAAAGCAAAAGAAGAAAAGAAAAAAACGCAAATGATTTCTTGTGCTGTTCCTTATCGGGACAGCATTTTTCTTTTTCGGAATAATAATGCCGGAGAATGCTTATTGAGCGGTTAAAATCCTTTCATAATTATTGCATTCCACCACAATTTGTGGTAAAATCACAATATAATGGCTACATATAGGGTTTTGTATCATTTTATGATAGTTCTCACCACCTAAGAGGAGCAAAGGTTATGCAAAAAGCCGATCACAGCGGTCATCGCGCTCGAATGAAAAAGAAATTGATAGCGAACGGGATCGACGCGTTCGAGCCGCATGAGGTGCTGGAGATCATGCTTTACTACGCGATTCCTCAGCGCAACACCAATGAACTCGCAAAGAACCTGATCGCGCAATACGGATCGCTGTCGGCAGTGCTGGACGCTTCTCTGGACAGCTTGAAGAATGCCGGTCTCACCGAGCACCAGGCGCTGTATCTCAAGCTCTTTCCCGGTGTGACGCGGCTGTATATGCTCGACAAGTATGAGAATCCCGACAAGACGCTGAACTTCGGCAATATTCCCGGTCTGATCCTGAACAAGTTCATCGGCTTTGAGGAAACCGAGCACGTGTTCCTGCTGTTGATGGATAAGAAGGGGAAAGAGGTCTACAGCGGCATGATCGCGCACGGCGATTTTGATTCCGCTGGTATCTCGATCCGACAGATCGTCACGCTGGCAATCAACTACGGCGCAACCTCCGCGGTGTTGGCGCACAGCCATCCCAGCGGTTTGGCGCTGCCGTCCAAGTCGGACGTGCTGACGACACGTTCGCTCAAAGAAGCTCTGAAGCTCGTCAACATCACCCTGCTTGATCATTTCATCGTCGCCGATCACGATTGCGTATCGATGGCAGAATCGGGCATGATATAAAAGTATTATGGTGCCGATTGGGGGGTTCCCATTCTTTTGTCATTGCGAAGGCTGAAAGCCTGTGGCAGTAGCTCTCAGCCAATCAGCGTTCGCCTCAGGGGGTTCCCCGCAACTCCCCGAGTTATGGGGAGAGGAGGAGCCGCCACACGAGGTCAAAGCGTATCAAACGGATACGCTTACCGAATACGGCGAGCGACGACGAGGGAGAGCCTTGCATGGGTGCTGTAGCCAAAATCAAGATTTTGACAGTACCTCACAATCTCAACCGATTCCCGAAAGGAGGATGACGCATGGAACAGTTCAAACTCGTATCTGAATATCAGCCTACGGGCGATCAGCCTGCCGCCATCCAAACCCTGGTGGACAGCATCAAGGCAGGGCACAAGGAACAGACCCTGCTCGGCGTTACCGGCTCCGGCAAGACCTTTACCATGGCGAACATCATTGCGCAGGTGAACAAGCCGACCTTGGTGCTCGCCCACAACAAAACGCTCGCCGCGCAGCTTTGCTCCGAGTTCAAGGAGTTCTTTCCCGAGAACGCGGTCGAGTATTTTGTATCCTACTATGATTATTACCAGCCTGAGGCGTACATCCCTCAGAGCGATACCTATATCGAAAAGGATTCCGCGATCAATGATGAGATCGACAAGCTCCGCCACAGCGCCACATTGGCACTGTCCGAGCGTCGGGATGTCATCATCGTTGCTTCGGTATCCTGCATCTATTCACTGGGAGACCCGATCGACTACCGCAATATGGTCATTTCCCTGCGACCGGGGATGGAGAAAAGCCGCGACGACCTGATCCGCAAGCTGATCGAGCTGCAATACGAGCGCAACGACATCAACTTTGTGCGCGACAAGTTCCGCGTCAGGGGCGACATTGTCGAGATCTTCCCGGCGTCATCCTCCGATCGCGTCATTCGTGTCGAATTCTTCGGCGACGAGATCGACCGCATCACGGAGATCAATCCGCTCACAGGCGAGCTGATCGCGAAACTGCGCCATGCCGCCATCTATCCTGCGTCGCACTACATCGTCGACGGCGAGAAGATGGCGCGCGCGCTCGCGGAATTAGAGCGTGAATTGCAGGAGCGGCTGAAATATTTCCGTGAAAATGGTAAGCTGCTCGAAGCCCAGCGCATCGAACAGCGTACGCACTATGATATCGAAATGCTGCAGGAGATCGGCATGTGCCCCGGCGTAGAGAACTACTCGCGCGTCCTGTCGGGCAGAGAACCGGGTTCCGCGCCGTTCACCCTGCTTGACTATTTCCCAAAGGATTTTTTGCTGTTCGTGGACGAGAGCCACGTCACGCTGCCACAGGTACGCGGCATGTACGGCGGCGATCACGCGCGCAAAAAGAGCCTGATTGACTACGGCTTCCGACTGCCGTCCGCCTATGATAACCGTCCGCTGAACTTCGACGAATTCTATGAGAGGCTCAATCAGGCGGTGTTCGTCAGCGCGACGCCCGGCGATTTGGAGCTGGAGAAGAGCGCTGTTGTAGCGGAGCAGATCATCCGTCCCACGGGGTTGCTCGATCCCGAGATCTCCGTCAGACCGACTGAGGGTCAGCTCGACGACCTGATCTCTGAGATCAACATCCGCACCGAAAAGAACCAGCGAATTTTAGTGACGACCCTCACCAAAAAGATGGCGGAGGATCTCACCGAATATCTCGAGAGCATGGACATCAAGGTGCGCTACATGCACCACGATATTGATACCGTCAAGCGTATGGAGATCGTGCGCGACCTGCGACTGGGCAAGTTCGACGTGCTGGTGGGCATCAACCTGCTCCGAGAAGGTCTGGATATCCCTGAGGTCAGTCTGGTGGCGATCCTCGACGCGGATAAGGAGGGCTTCCTGCGATCGGAACGCTCATTGATCCAGACGGTCGGACGCGCTGCGCGAAATGCCGACGGCATGGTTATCATGTACGCCGACAGCGTGACCGATTCGATGAAGCGAACCATCGTCGAGACCAATCGCCGCCGCGGCATCCAACAGGCGTATAATGAGGAGAACGGCATCACGCCGCAGACCATCATCAAGAAAGTCGGCGACATCATCGAGATATCCACCCATACCGATGATGAAATGGAATTGGTCGGCAGACTCTCGCGCGAACAGCGTATCGAGATGATCAAGCAGCTCACCAAAGAGATGCAGGCGGCTTCCAAGCTCCTCGAATTCGAGCACGCGGCATACCTGCGTGACCAGATCAAAAAGCTCAAAGGGCTGAAATAAATATCCCTTTGGTAAAGGGGTCGCGTGCGACACGCTGTCACAAAAAAGGCTCCCTTTGGTAAAGGGGTCGCGTGCGACGCACTGTCACAAAAAAGGCCCCCTTTGGTAAAGGGAGCTGTCGCCCAAAGGCGACTGAGGGATTGCATATTTGATCGAGCGTCAGCGAGATACTCTTTTATTTGGTTGGTCGCTTTGCTCCGTTTTACAATCCCTCCGAGCTCGCTTAACGCGAGCCCACCTCCCTTTACCAAAGGGAGGCAGAAATCAGAAACCAAGGTGAAAGAAATGGCAAGAACCAAGAAAAAACCTGTCTACAGTAACGACGATATCAAGGTGCTCAAGGGACCCGATCAGGTGCGTAAGCGCCCGGCGGTCATCTTCGGCTCCGACGGTATCGAGGGATGTCAGCACAGCGTGTTTGAGATCCTCAGTAATTCCATCGACGAGGCGCGCGAGGGCTACGGCAAAGAGATCGTGCTCACCGCCTACAATGACGGATCGATCGAGATCGAGGATCACGGTCGCGGCATCCCCGTCGAATATAACCAAAACGAAGAGAAATATAACTGGGAGCTGTTGTTCTGCACGCTTTACGCGGGCGGCAAATATGACAACGACAACGGCGGCAACTATGAGTTCTCCCTCGGTCTCAACGGCTTGGGACTCTGCGCGACGCAGTTTGCTTCCGAGTACATGGACGCTGATATCAAGCGCGATCACAAGAAATACTCTCTGCATTTTGAAAAAGGAGAAAATGTCGGCGGCCTGCAATCAACAGATTACAGCGGCAGAGATACCGGCTCCAAGATCCGCTGGAAGCCCGACCTCGAGGTGTTCACCGACATCAAGATGGATAAAGAATTCTTCACCGAGATGCTCCGCCGTCAGGCGATAGTCAATCCCGGCGTCAAGTTCATCTTCCGTCAGCAGGCAGGGCGTTCCTTTGACATCGAAGAATTCTATTATGAGAACGGTATCGCCGATCATGTCAGCGAGCTGATCGGGGAAGACGGCTTCACCACCGTCCAGAGCTGGAGCGGCGAGCGCATGTGCCGCGATCGTGACGACAAGGACGAGTATAAGTGCAAGATCAATGTCGCGCTGGCGTTTTCCAATAAAGCCTCCGTCACCGAATATTACCACAACTCCTCGTGGCTGGAGCACGGCGGTTCACCCGATAAAGCGGTGCGCAACGCCTTTGTCTATCAGATCGACAGCTATCTCAAGAGCAAGAGCATGTATAACAAAAACGAGAGCAAGATCAAATATGAGGACATAGCGGATTGTCTGGTGATCGTTATCTCCTCCTTTTCGTCCGTCACCTCTTACGCGAACCAGACTAAGCTCGCGATCACCAACAAGGGCATCCAGGACGCGATGACCGATTTTCTGAGGAAACAACTCGAGGTCTACTTCATCGAGAATCCTCTTGAGGCGGACAAGATCGTGGGTCAGGTGCTGGTCAACAAGCGTTCCCGCGAGAGCGCAGAAAAGACCCGTATCTCAATCAAAAAGAACCTCACCGCCAAGATCGACATTACCGCCAAGATCGCAAAGTTCACCGACTGCCGCTCCAAGAATGTCGACGAGCGAGAGCTGTTCATCGTGGAGGGCGACTCCGCAAAAGGCGCCTGCGTACAGGCGCGTAACCCCGATTTTCAGGCGGTCATGCCCATCCGCGGCAAGATTTTGAATTGTCTCAAGGTAGATTACGACCGCATTTTCAAGAGCGAGATCATCACCGACCTGATCAAGATTCTCGGCTGCGGCGTGCAGGTCGATACGGCAAAGACCAAGTCGAAGAAAAAGGATATCAACGCCTTCAACATCGACAACCTGCGCTGGAATAAGGTCATTATCTGTACCGACGCCGACGTGGACGGCTTCCACATCCGCACCATGCTGCTCACAATGATCTACCGACTGACCCCCGATCTGATCAAGGAGGGCAAGGTCTATATCGCGGAATCGCCGCTGTATGAGATCACGACGAAAGATAAGGTCTATTTCGCCTATACCGAGGCGGAAAAAGAGAAGTATATCAGCGAGATCGGCAGCGCGAAGTTTACGATCCAGCGCTCAAAGGGTCTGGGTGAAAACGAACCCGACATGATGAGCCTGACCACCATGAACCCTGATACACGTCGCCTGATCAAGGTTATGCCCGACGATATCGAGCGCACGGCACAGATCTTTGATGTACTGTTGGGCGACAACCTGCAGGGACGCAAGGACTTCATCGTCGAATTCGGCGCGAATTATACCGATAATCTGGATGTGTCATGATAGAAGTTTTTCCCTGAAGAGCAGCGTGTTTTCCAACGCCCCCTCTGACGAGGGGGTTGGGGGAGAGATAACGTGACACGATTGTAAAGAAGTGTGTTTGACTCAATAGGGCGCAGAATTATTGAGGTGGACGATGAAACCTTATCGGCAACGAAACGTACCATTAGCAAGTGAACTTCGTCAAAACATGACAAAGTATGAGAAAAAGTTATGGTTTCAGTTTCTTCGTACTTGCCCCGTTCGCTTTCAGCGACAAAAGCCAATCGGTAGATACATTGTTGATTTCTATTGTGCCAAGGCTAAACTGGTAATAGAACTTGACGGATCGGGTCACTTTGAAGAAACGCAGGAAGCCTACGACAAACATCGTACCGCATATTTGAATCGTATGGGCATCTCAGAGTTGCGTTACACGAATCTGCAAATCGCCCATGAGTTTCGGGATGTATGTGAAGACATCTATCACCACATTGAATTTGTAATTGAGGAAAAATAGATTTGATATTGAATTGCCCTTCATGGGCGAACAGGGAGTGTAACAGTAAAAGACGTTATCTCTCCCCCAACCCCCTCGTCAGAGTGGGCGTTGAAAAACGTTTCATAAGGAAATAACATATGGCAAAGAAAAAACAAACAAAACAACCGAAAATAAAACCGATCGCCAACGGCGTGATCGCCGGTGCGGGTGATATTGTCGAACAGCGCATTGCTTCGACGATCGAAGAAAACTTCATGCCCTACGCCATGAGCGTCATCATGTCGCGCGCGATCCCCGAGATCGACGGCTTCAAGCCCTCGCACCGCAAGCTGCTCTATACCATGTATAAGATGGGCCTGCTCACCGGTGCGCGCACCAAGTCCGCGAACATCGTCGGCGCCACCATGAAGCTCAATCCCCACGGTGACAGTGCGATCTATGACACTATGGTGCGACTCAGCCGCGGCTATGAAGCACTGCTGCATCCTTATGTCGACAGCAAGGGTAACTTCGGTAAGTTCTACTCGCGCGATATGGCGTGGGCGGCTTCCCGATATACCGAAGCGAAGCTCGACCCCATTTGTAACGAGCTGTTCAAGGATATCGACAAGGATACCGTCGATTTCGTCGATAACTATGACAATACCATGAAGGAGCCGACTCTTCTGCCGGCGTCCTATCCCTCCGTGCTGGTTAACGCTAACACCGGTATCGCGGTCGGTATGGCGTCCAATATCTGCTCCTTCAACCTTAAAGAGATCTGCGAGACCACCGCCGCGCTGATCCGTGACAAGGATCACGACATCATCTCGACCCTGCCTGCACCCGATTTTTCGGGCGGCGCACAGATCATCTATAACGAAGAAGCGATCCGCGAGGTTTACCGTACCGGACGCGGCTCCATCAAGGTGCGTTCGATCTACGAATACGATAAAAAGCAGAACTGCATCGACATCACCCACATCCCTCCGACCACGACCACCGAGGTCATCATTGAGAAGGTCATCGACCTTGTCAAGAACGGCAAGATCAAGGAGATTTCCGATATCCGTGACGAGACAGGTCTCGACGGCATGAAGATCACCATTGACTTAAAGCGCGGTACCGATCCCGATAAGCTGATGCAGAAGCTCTATAAGATGACGACCCTAGAGGATAGCTTCTCCTGCAACTTCAATGTGCTCATCGGCGGCGTACCGATGACGCTGGGAGTAGGGGAGATATTGAACGAGTGGATCGCGTTCCGCATCGAATGTATCCGCCGCCGCACCTTCTTCGATCTCAATAAGAAGAAGGATAAGCTCCATCTGCTCGAGGGCTTGAAGCTCATCCTGCTGGACATCGACAAGGCGATCAAGATCGTGCGCGAGACCGAGGAAGAGGCTGAGGTCGTCCCCAACCTGATGATCGGCTTCGGCATCGACAAGATCCAGGCGGAGTATGTCGCCGAGATCAAGCTCCGCCATCTCAACCGCGAGTACATCCTGAAGCGTACCGCCGAGATCGAACAGCTCATCAAGGATATCGAGGAGCTCGAGGCGATCCTCAACTCCAAGGCACGCGTCAAGACCATCATCGTCAAGGAGCTCAAGGCAGTCGCGGACAAATACGGCAAGGAACGACTCTGTCCGCTGCTCCATGTGGACGATCTGCCTGCCGACGTCAGCTTAGAGGAAGAGATCCCCGACTATCCCGTGCATTTGTTCTTCACCAAGGAAGGCTATTTCAAGAAGATCACGCCGCAATCCCTGCGCATGAGCAGCGAGCAAAAACTCAAAGAGAACGACGAGATCGTCTATACCACCGAGACCACCAACAACACCGATCTCTTGTTTTTCACCGACCGCTGTCAGGTCTACAAGACCAAGGTCAGTGAGATCGCCGATACCAAGGCAAGCGCTTTCGGTGAGTTCATCCCGGCGCGACTCGGGATGGACGAGGGCGAAAAAGCCGTGTTTGTCTTAAAGACCAAGGACTACAGCGGCTATCTGCTCTTTGCGTTTGAAAACGGTAAGGTCGCCAAGGTGCCGCTCTCGGCATACGAGACCAAGACCAACCGCAAGAAGCTGATCAATGCCTATTCCGATAAAGCCCCCCTTGCCGGCATCGACTTCACCAAGGTTGACCGCGAGTTCCTGCTCGCCTCGTCCAACGGTCGTATGCTGCTCTTCCACAGCGGCGCGATCGCTGCCAAGACGACCAAGAATACGCAGGGTGTAGCGGTGATGAAGCTGAGGAAGGGACACCGTGTGATGTCGATCGAGCCGTATGCAGAGGGCAGATTCAGTAAGCCCTCGCGCTATCGCACCCGTACTCTCCCTGCGGCAGGCGCGTTACCCTCGCCCGAGGATGAAGCCCAGCAGCTTTCCCTCATTTGACGGGTGACTATCACTGCAGTTTCGCAATACTGAAAATGATTTTGGAAGTAATTTTGTAGGGGAGGGGCTTGCTCCTCCCGAACGTTTCTGTTATATCAAATTTGTATACGAAGCAGGTCAGCCCCTCCGTAGGGTACGGCATTTATGACGTACCGAGAATGACGGGCGTATCTGTTATCGAAAATGTGAGATAGGAAACAAACGCATCTGCTGCGCGGTGCGTCGACAAGCGCTGTACCTTACAACACAATCCTACGCTGTGCTTTTTGAACATTTTTCGGGAATCCTCAAAAAAACACTTGCAATCTGCATATTTGTATGATACAATAATCTTTGCATTTGAGTATATCGGCTTGAACAGTCGTTTTGAAAGGAAGATACATTATGTCAATTGTTGAGATTATCTTAGGATCGGTTCTGCTGCTCGCATCTGTTGCGCTGATCATTATCATTATTCTTCAGGAAGGCAACCAGCAGGGCATCGGCGTTGTATCCGGCGGTGCAGATACCTTCTTCTCTAAGAACAAGGCTCGTTCCTACGACGCATTCCTTGCGCGCGCTACCAAGTGGTTTGCTGTAGCGTTCGTTGCTGTTGTTATCGCGCTGAACGTGATCGCTTACTACACCACCCCTGCCGATTCCGTAGAAGCGACAGATTCCACCTCTGTCAGCGATCAGGTTGCTGAAACTACTGCTCCCGAGGCATAATATTTTCGCACAAGCTATCATAGAATAGACTATCGGAGAAATCCGGTAGTCTTTTTTTATTTGTCATTGCGAAGCTCGCAAGAGGATTTGGCAGTAGCTCTCAACCAATCATCGTTCACGGACTCAGTTGTCCGTTCCGATTCTTGGGAGAGCCTTGCATGGGTGCTGTAACCAAAATCAAGATTTTGACAGCACCTCACAATCTCAACCGAATTAAAATGGTTCATCCCGCTCCAAACCTCCCTTTCCTGAGGTACCCCCATTGGGAAATGTCTGCAAAGCAGACAAGGGGGGAGCCGCTTCCGGCGAGGAGGGTTGCCAAAGAAAGTGTTTACTGAATTCAGGAGTCATTATGCTGTTTGTCTTTATTATATCCGTATCGACTTTTCTTGTTTTCTCCTTCATCCATTATGCCGCCAAAAAGAAAAAGCCCTTCAAAAGGGCTTTACTCTCGATACTGGCTGGGCTGCTGACCTTGTGCGTCGTCAATCTTCTGTCGGGCATGACAGGGGTCTACATCCCCGTGACACAGCTCACGCTGTTGACCTCAGCGGCAGGGGGTGTACCCGGCGTTGCTCTGATGGTGTTGCTGTCCGTGTTTTAATATGGACAGGGCAGCAAAAAAACGGTGGGAGCAAGCCCCCACCCGGCATATTTGTATTATATGACTGATCCGAGCTCGTCGAGGATCTCCGTGACGGCGCGTTTGTTGCGCGTGAGCATGGCAATCATGACGGAATAGTACAGGTCGGGATTCTTGTAGAAGTTCCTGCGCATGATCCGTGCCTGCTGTTTGTCGGGTACATACAGTGAGAAGCTCAGCAGCTCCATGTCGCCGCCCGAGATACGGAAGGTAATTGTATAGCCGTTATCACATTTCTCGATCGTGACCTTGTTCTCGCTCTCGACGCGCTCCTGCTTGAGCAGCGCCAGCGCACATTCGATCGCGCGCTCCTTGACGGTCGGCGCCAAGGTGTCCTCTAGCTGGGTCGCGATCATATTGCCGTTGTCGGTATTGAAATAGCGCTTCTTTTCTTCATCGACCAATTCGATGTTGCCGTTTCTGATCAGATCGTCAAAGCTCGCGCTGGTCTCAAAATAATTCGCCAGACCCTTTTCCATCAGCGCGTTCACGACTGCGTCCTTGGTCATCGGAACGCCGACGCTCTTGAACAGATAACAGATCAGGGTGCGGATCTCGGTTTTTGACCGCATACCGCCTAAGCTGATGCCTTCATCAAAAGTATCAAACGCCATTCTAACACCGCCTTTTCAATCGTCATTGCGAGGGGCGCAAAAAATAAGGTTGAGATTACCGCGTCGGAATCATATTCCTCCTCGTAATGACAATCAGTATGCGCCCCGTGGCAATCTCAACCGATTACCACTTTTCTTTCACGCTCATTATACCATTCATCCCTAAACTCTGTCAATAAGCAAGAGCTGCCGCGGACATTTCCGTGACAGCTCTGTTTTATTCTGATCAATTCTTTTGAAAAGATCCTTCGGATAACTCCTCAGAATGACAAGGCGTATTTCGGTTGAAATAGGTCTATGCGGTTCGATAATAAATAGAAAACAAGCGCGCTTGTTATCCCGCGTTCTTCATCTGCAATCTCAGCTTATCCGAGATCATCGCGATGAATTCGCTGTTGGTGGGCTTGCCGCGACTGCCTTGGATGGTATAGCCAAAGTAAGAATTCAGCACCTCGACGTCACCTCTGTCCCATGCCACCTCGATCGCGTGGCGGATCGCACGCTCAACTCTGGATGATGTTGTCTCATATTTCTTCGCTACGGTGGGGTAGAGCTGCTTGGTCACGGCATTAATGATCTCGGGCTTCTCAATGGACAAGATGATAGAGTCACGCAGATAATGGTAGCCTTTGATATGGGCGGGGACTCCTATCTGGTGCAGTATCTCCGTCACCTTCAGTTCTAAGCTGTTGCTGTCGTAACCGATCTGTCGGATACCGCCCTTCGATCTCTGTCGCTGTCGCTTACTCAGCCTGACGATATTCTCCGCCAGATCACTCAGATTGAACGGCTTTAATACAAAATACGTTGCGCCGGCGCTCATCACCTCACGCTCGAGCACAGGACTGTCAAAGCTCGAGTATACCACAAACATCGGCAGCTTCTCGGGCTTCTGCTTGCGGATCGCGCGCATGACCCCGATACTGTCGATATGAGTCATGAACAGATCCATGATCACCACATCGGGCTTTTCGCTTTGGATACGGCTGATCACCTCTTCGCCGTCCTTCAAACAAAAAGCGGTCGAAAAGCCGTATGGCGCTAGGGTTTGCATGATTTCCGTCATATTGTCAGTCGGCTCCTGCGTCATCAAGAGTTTCATTCTTTCTGTCATTTTTACATCTCCTGTTTTGTTTTGTGAACACAGTTTACCATAAATTGGTAAATTTGGCAAGAGAAAACATAAAAATTTTTGAAAGAAATATTCGACATTTTTCGCGGACGCGTGGACACGTGCGTCCTGTTTGTTTTCAATATAGTTATTGCGAGGGCTTTAGCCCCGTGACAATCTCAACTGAATAATAAAGGGGCAAATACCCCACGGCTTGCCGCGAAAGTTTTCGAAGGGGAGGCTTGATTCTCTAAGGCGAATACCCTACCGGAGCAAAGCGAGGGTAAAGCCTCCGGCGGACACTTTAGTGCTTGCACCGGGGAAGTTTATTTTACTCAGAGAATTCGTTTTTGATTCTAACATCGATCATAGAGCGTCAGTCACCCCACGAAAGATGATTACGATTCGGCTTTGATACCGCCGAACTGCTCATAACAGCCCAGCATATTGCCGATGGTGATGCCATAGCCTTTTTCCGGTGAGTTGATGAACACATGCGTCACCGCACCGATCAGCCGATCGTTCTGGATGATGGGCGATCCGCTCATCCCCTGCACGATACCGCCTGTTTTGTCGAGCAGCTCTTCATCGGTTACGCGGACGATCATATTCTGCCCACTTTTATCGTTGAGATTAAAGCCTTCGATCACGACGTCATAGCTTTGCCGTTCGCCGTCATCAAGCGTGGTGATGATCTGTGCCGGACCTGCTTCGATCTCACTGTCAAAGGCGCAGGGCATTTCCTCGCCCTCGGGCTCGGTGGTATACTTTCCGTACACGCCGAAGCTGTTGTTGACGGTCATCTCGCCGATCTCTTCATCCGACATATAACCGTTCAGACCGCCTGCGATCCCCTTTTTTGCCTTGGTGATCGAGCCGATCTGTGCCTTGACGATCTTTCCGCTGCCCAGCGGCATCAACAACCCCGTGTCGCGGTCACAGATGCCGTGACCCAGTGCGCCGAAGGAATGGGTGTTTTCATCAAAATAGGTGATCGTGCCCAGTCCTGCGGTCGAGTCGCGGATCCACATGCCTGCCGTATAATTGCCGTCGTTATCCTTTTCGGGAGTCAAAGTCATGGATATCGGGCTCTTACCTCGCAACACAGATAATTCGATATTCGCCCCCTCGGAGGCGGCAATGATCTCGTGCAGACGTTCGTTGGAGGTGATCTCCTCGTCATTTGCACGGGTGATGACGTCGTTCTCGCGCAAGCCTGCGGTAACGGCAGGGGAATCATAGCTGTCATCGACATTGACAACCACAACGCCGCCCGTGTACATTGTCAGTCCGAACGGCATACCGCCGACATGGACGGTACGGCGCACCTCTTGCGAGGATACCGCCATGATCGGACAGAGCAGAACTGCCGCGAGCGTCATGCAAACAGCTCTTATCATCTTCTTCATTATTCACACAACCTTTACTTATTCACTCAGAGCATTTCATGATTTTGATCTGCTCCGTCGATAGTATTTGATCTTTTCGACAGAATAAAGCAGGAAGGTTCATGCAAACAGTTTAAGGCTCCCTTTGGTAAAGGGAGCTGTCTGCAAAGCAGACTGAGGGATTGTATAAACTGTTTGAGGCGGAGCCGAGTTGCATTTCATTCAATTTTTTTCATATTTTTATTGTAACCGTATCAAATTGATGTTATACTGAAAATGAAAAAAATATGCGAAAAAACGGTGGAATATGGAGATTTTTTTGCCATCAGACGTAAAACTGATCATCGAAAAGCTACGGCATAACGGCTACAGCGGTTATGTTGTGGGCGGTTGCGTGCGCGACAGCCTGCGCGGTATCGCGCCGCATGACTGGGATTTCACCACCTCCGCGCCGCCCGAAGAGATCGAGCGGATCTTTGCGGAGTACCAGACGGTCAGCGTCGGCAAGAAGTACGGCACCGTAGCGGTGATCGTAGAGGGCGAGTTGTATGAGATCACCACCTACCGTATCGACGGAAAGTACACCGATTCCCGTCACCCCGACGAGGTGCAATTCTCCGACCGACTGAGTGACGATCTCGCGCGACGTGATTTTACCGTCAACGCGATGGCGTATAATGATGAGGACGGCTTGGTCGATCTCTACGGCGGACAGCAGGATCTTACAAACGGCGTGATCCGCTGTGTCGGCGAACCTGCTCAGCGATTCTCTGAGGACGCGCTGCGCATCCTGCGCGCCCTGCGTTTTGCGGCAACACTCGGCTTCACCATCGAGCCTGCCACCTCCGACGCGATCCTCAGGCAGCGCAAGCTGCTCTCGGATATCGCAGGTGAACGTATCCGAGAGGAACTGTTGAAGCTTTTATGCGGTGAGAACACCGATTTTGTCCTGCGGCGTTACCGTTCGGTCATGGCGGTGTTCATCCCCGAGCTCAAGGGAACCTTTGACTTTGAGCAGAATTCCAGGCACCATAACCGCGATGTGTACCGTCACACGGTTGCTGCCGTGCGCAATATCGAGCCGCTGCCGCTGCTGCGTGTGACAATGCTGTTCCATGATATCGGCAAGCCGCTGGCGCAGACAACGGACAAGTTCGGTATGAGCCACTACAAGAATCATACCAAGATCGGTGCGGCGATGACGCGAGAGATCCTCAGACGGCTTTGTATGTCATCGGCGTTCATCGACGAGGTCTGCACGCTGATCCGCTGGCACGACGAGCGCTTCCAACCCGATACCGTCATGCTTAAGGGCTACCTCAAGCGCCTCGGCGTGGAGGTCATGCAGGCGCTCATGCTGATCCAGCACGCGGATATTTTGGCGCAGTCCAAGTATATGCGCGAGGAAAAGCTTCGTAATTTGTCAGCGGTAGGGGACGAGCTGAACCGCATCATCGCGGCAGGGGAATGCTACAGCCTGCGACAGCTCGAGGTCAACGGCTCCGACCTTCTCCATATCGGCGTCAGCTCGGGCGTGCAGATCGGCAAGACGCTTGACCTCCTGCTCGACAAGGTGATCGGGGGCGAGCTGCCCAATGAGAAAGAGGCGCTTTTGAAATATGCCAAAAGTACGATTGACAAAGAGGGCTAAACTGATTATAATAAGGCACGAGCAAATCAGGCAGTCGCGGACGAGCGCCGAAAGGCTCCGCCCGAGGAAAGTCCGGGCTTCACAGAGCGAGGATAACGGCTAACAGCCGCCGGGGGCGACCCCAGGGATAGTGCAACAGAAAATGACTGCAGTCCTCTGCTATTCTGGCGGGGGGATGTGATGGTGGAAAGGTGAGGTAAGAGCTCACCGGGGTGGCGGAGACGTCACCGCCGTGTAAACCCTATCCGAAGCAACACCGCGGAGGGACAATATGCTTGCTCGGCAGTCCCGTGGAGGTGGCACCGAGCCGCTGCGGCAACGCGCGGCCAAGATAGATGACTGCCCAATACAGAACCCGGCTTATAGATTTGCTCGCTGAAAAGCTCCCTTAGGGGAGCTTTTTTTGGTGAATGGTGAATAGTGAATGGTGAATGGTGGATGGAGGGCTCCGCCCTCACCCGATTAGATAATTAAAACCAAATAAGCATAAAGAATAGAAAAAATGTCAACATCTCATCACAGAGTATCGAACGCCTTCTTTTGCAGCCATTATACTAATCCAAAACGCGTCAGCGTTTCCCGACACCATTCACCATTCACCATTCGCCATTCACCTAAATCAATATCTTGTGTGTCGGTTTTTGTCAACACCAAGCGACATGAAAAAGTTTACAAAAATTGATACATTTTCTTGTGCAGAAATTAAAGGTTTGTAACGAAAAGAAGAAAAAAGTATCAAAAATTTAAATTTTCTTACAAAAAAGGGTTGTTTTTTTTCGAATAACGTATTATAATAC
>CAMJJL010000002.1 GCA_946406145.1 uncultured Clostridia bacterium
GCTCAACAAGCTCAAGGATAAGATGAACCAAAAGATCAGCATGGCGGAGCTGGACGCTACCACCCGCTATGATCTTCACACCAGACTGAACGGTATGCCCAAGCACAACAAGGTATGCCACGGCGACTTTAACCCGTCCAACATCATCATTGCAAAGGACGGCACTCCCTACATCATCGACTGGTCGCACGCGACCCAGGGCAACGGCGCGGCAGACGCAGCAAGGACCTACTTACTGTTCTGGCTCAAGGGCGATACGGAAACCGCAAAGCAGTACCTCGACCTGTTCTGCAAAAAGAGCGACACCGCCAAGCAGTATGTCCAGAAGTGGATGCCGATCGTAGCGGCTTCACAGTCCGTAAAGGGTAACGAAGCGGAGCGCGAGCTCCTGCTAAGCTGGGCAAACGTCGTCGACTACGAATAAGGAGAAGTCAGCATGAAAGTAACCATATGTATCGGCTCTTCCTGCCACATTAAGGGTTCGCGCCAGGTAGTAGAGCAGCTGCAGCAGCTTATCGCGCAAAACGATCTCAGCGACAAGGTGGAGCTGGGCGGTACCTTCTGTATGGGACAGTGCCAAAAGGGCGTTTGCGTCACCGTTGACGATGTCTTCCATTCGGTATCTCCCGAAAGCGTCGGCGAATTCTTTGAAACAAACATAAAGGCAAAGGTATAAAAATGAACATACAGATCTGCGTTGGCTCGTCGTGCCATCTCAAGGGCTCGGAAAAGGTCGTCGAACTGTTCCAAAGGGCTGTTGAGGAACGCGGTCTGGCGGATAAGATCACTCTCGCGGGCAGCTTCTGTATCGGACGCTGCAACCGCTAGGGTGTCACCGTTCGGATCGACGACGAGATCGTTACGGGTGTGACGCCCGAAACCTTTGACAGCTTTTTTGAAAAGGAAATTTATACTAATATTCATTAAAACACATTAACATTGATTGCGTTATATTCCGCATAGCTGTGTTATCGTCGTCGTTCGCTATGCTCGGTAGGCACATCCGGGTTGGTGTGCCTTGACCTCGTGCCGCGACTCCTCCTCTCCCCACAACGCGGAGCGTTGCGGGGACCCCGGAAGTGACAGGTGCCAGCCTGCCTGCGTCGTCCGCCTTGCTCTGCGAAATATCCCACTAATAAATTAGTTAAAGCGTTTAATGGAATATTAGTATAACAAAAACTCTATTGAAAGTGAGCGGACAGATGTCGAACTGTTTGACCTTAAAAAAATCAAATTGCAAAAACTGCTA
Source organism: uncultured Clostridia bacterium (assembly GCA_946406145.1). Classification (GTDB taxonomy): domain Bacteria; phylum Bacillota; class Clostridia; order Oscillospirales; family Acutalibacteraceae; genus Ruminococcoides. The sequence goes on from CAMJJL010000002.1 coordinate 1,250, forward strand.
TAAATGTATTCGCCACTGTCCGGTAAAGTCCATCCGCTTTTCCGGAAATCAGGCGCATATCATCGGCAACGAGTGTATTCTCTGCGGTCACTGCTTTGTGGTGTGTCCGCAAAACGCCAAGCAAATCGTTGATGAGACCGAAAAGGTTCGCGTCCTGCTGCAAAGCGGCGACCCCGTGGTCGTCAGCCTTGCGCCGTCCTTTATCGCCAACTACACCGGCGTGGGCATAGAAGCCATGCGCGCCGCGCTGAAAAAGCTCGGCTTTTACGACGTTGAGGAGACTGCTGTCGGCGCGACGATCGTCAAGCGTGAATACGACCGGATCCTGCAGGAAGAGGACAGGGATATCGTGATCTCCTCCTGCTGCCATTCCGTGAATTTGCTGACCCAAAAATATTTTCCGGGCTGTTTGCCGTATCTCGCCGACGTTTTGTCGCCGATGCAGGCACACTGCAAGGATATCAAGTCGCGGATCCCCGACGCCAAGACCGTCTTTATCGGCCCCTGCGTCGCAAAGAAGGACGAGGCGGAGTATTATGAGGGCATAGTCGACGCCACGCTGACCTTCGAGGAGCTCTCGGCATGGCTGAAAGAGGAAAATATTACCCTCGAACAGAAAACCGACCGTACCGAAAACAGCCTTGCACGGTTTTTCCCGACTACCGGCGGTATCCTGAAAACGATGTCGCAAAAGGCGCAGGATTATACCTACTTTGCGATCGACGGCGTAGAAAACTGCATCGCCGCCCTGAAGGACATCGAGGCAGGTAATGTTCACAAAGCTTTTATTGAAATGAGCGCCTGCGCCGGAAGCTGCGTCGGCGGTCCTGTTATGGAAAAGCAGCGGCTGAACCCGGTCAGCGATTATACGGCGGTCGCCAAATATGCCGGCAAGCACGATTTTGAGGTCGATCAGCCCGAAGCGGTTGAGATGAAAAAGGTGTTCGAGTTCATCGCGCCGCGCTCGGCAAAGCCCTCTGATTATGAGATCAACCAGATCCTGCGGCAAATGGGTAAATTCAAGCCCTCTCAGGAGCTGAACTGCGGTTCCTGCGGCTACGATACCTGCCGCGAAAAAGCGGTCGCCATCTATCAGGGCAAGGCGGAGATCTCCATGTGTCTGCCGTTCCTGAAGGACAAGGCGGAGAGCTTTTCGGATACGATCGTCAAAAACACGCCCAACGGTCTGATCGTCGTCAACGACCTGCTGGAGGTGCAGCAGATCAACTCCGCGGCGCAGAAAATACTGAACCTGCGCTCCGCGTCGGACGTCATGGGCTCTCAGGTGGTGCGCATCCTTGACCCGCTGCCGTTTTTGAACGTGCAGTCCACCCATCGCGGCATCTACAACGAACGTACCTTTTTAGCCGAGTATGACCGCTATGTGGAAATGACGGTCGTTCCCGACAGAGAAAGCAACATGCTGATCTGCATCATGACCGACGTCACCGAAGAGGAGACCGCGCGTCAGCGCAAAGAGGACATCAGCCGTCAGACGGTCGAGGTCGCCGACAAGGTGGTGGACAAGCAAATGCGTATCGTACAGGAGATCGCTTCCCTGCTGGGCGAAACCGCCGCCGAAACTAAAATTGCGCTGTCAAAGCTGAAGGAGTCGATCAAGGATGAATGATTTATGTGCTGAGATCGGCTATAAAAGCATTAACCATGACGGCGAACAGCTTTGCGGCGACCACATCGATATCGTCGAACAGGGCGCTGATTCCACCGTGATCGTGCTGGCGGATGGTATGGGCAGCGGCGTAAAGGCGAGCATCCTGTCTACGCTGACCTCCAAGATCATCTCGACCATGATGGCGGAGGGTCTGCCTCTGGAGGAATGTGTATCTACCATTGCCGCAACGCTCCCAGTCTGCTCGGTGCGCGGCGTTGCGTACTCCACCTTTACCATTATGCACATCATCAACTCCCGTACCATCGAGCTGATCCAATATGATAATCCTCATATTATCTATATCCGCGACGGCGCTCTCTTCGATTACGATAAAACCGAGCTGAATATCGGCGACAAAAAGATCTACAAGTCCGTGATCCGCCTGATGGAGAACGATATCATCATTGCCATGAGCGACGGATGTCCGCACGCGGGGATCGGTATCGCCTATAACTTCGGCTGGAAGCGGGAGGATATCGCCGATTATATGCTCGATATGTCCAAAGGAGGCTTCACCGCCAAGGTGCTTTCCACCATGCTGATCGACGAGGTCAACCGCCTCTACGGCGGTAAACCGGGCGATGACGCCACCGCCTGTGTGATCAAGATCCGCAAGCGCGTACCGATGAATATCCTCTTCGGCCCTCCCTCCGACAGGGATGACTGCGACCGGATGATGAGCCTGTTCTTCTCCAAGGAGGGTAAGCATATCATCTGCGGAGGCACTACATCCTCTATTGCCGCAAAATGGCTGCATAAACCGCTTCGGCCAAAGCTCAACTTTGAGCGCAGCGATGTGCCGCCGATCGCGGAGCTCGAGGGCGTCGATCTGGTGACCGAGGGCGTTATCACCGTCAACAAGGTGGTGGAATATGCCAATGACTATATCCAAAACAACGATTCCTATGAGGAATGGGGCTACAGTAAGGACGGAGCTTCGCTGATCAGCCGCCTGTTGTTCGAGGAAGCGACGGATATCAATTTTTATGTCGGCAAGGCTGTTAACCCGGCGCATCAGAATCCCGATTTGCCGATCAATTTCAACATTAAAATGAATTTAGTGCAGGAGCTTTCAAAGGCGCTCAAGCTGATGGGCAAACGCATCAAGGTCAGTTATTTTTAGGTGAACGCAAATGAATAAAGTAAGAAAATTTGATACCAAGGTGCAGTATCTGAAATACAAGGTGCTGCGCGAGGTGGCGCGTCAGGCGTGGAATGATACGCTGTTGGAAAATGTGCTGGATATCCCGAAGATCATCGTTCCCGGCAAAACGCCGACCATGCGCTGCTGCGTCTATAAAGAGAGGGCGATCCTTGCTGAACGCGTCAAAATCGCCATGGGCGGCAACTCTGACCGCCCCAACGTCATCGAGGTGATCGACATCGCCTGCGACGAATGTCCTGCCGCCGGTTATGAGGTCACGGATTCCTGCCGCGGCTGTCTGGCGCATCGCTGTGAGGATGTTTGCAGACGCGGCGCGATCTCCTTTGACCACAACCATGTGGCGCATATCGATAAAAGTAAATGTGTGGAATGCGGTCAATGCGCCAAGGTCTGTCCGTATTCCGCGATCGCCAACCGCAAGCGTCCCTGCCAGATCGCCTGCAAGATCAAGGCGATCAGCATCAACGACGATAACGCGGCGCAGATCGATGATTCCAAGTGCATCTCATGCGGCGCCTGTGTTTATCAGTGTCCGTTCGGCGCAATCAGCGACAAATCATTTATTTTGAATGTCATTGATATGCTGAAGAAATGCGAGCAGGGAAAGAACGATAAGATCTATGCTGTTGTCGCTCCGTCCATTTCCAGCCAGTTTACTTACGCAAAGCTCGGTCAGGTGATCACCGGTCTGAAAAAGCTGGGCTTCCATACGGTGGTAGAAGCCGCTCTCGGTGCGGATATGGTAGCGCAGGCGGAATCTAAGGAGCTTGCGGAAACAGGCTTTTTGACCAGCTCCTGCTGTCCTGCTTTTGTTGAATATATCAACAAAGCCTTCCCGGAGCTCAAGCCGAATGTCTCTCACAATCTTTCGCCGATGGCGACGATCGCCAAGTACATCAAGGATACCACGCCGAACGCGAAGATCGTTTTCATCGGACCGTGCACGGCGAAAAAGATGGAGGTTCAGCTCGATACCGTCAAGCCCTATGTGGATTCTGTGCTGACGTTCGAGGAATTACAAGCGCTGTTTGACAGCCGCGATATCGACCTCACCACGCTGGAGGAGGGCGTGCTCGACAACGCCTCGTACTTCGGCAGAATATTCGCCCGCTGCGGCGGATTAGCCGATGCGGTTGCCGAGGGCTTGAAGGAGCAGGGACTGGAAGATTTTGAACTGAATGCGATTTCCTGCGACGGCATTGAGGAATGTAAAAAAGCGCTGACGCTGAAGAGCAAAAATGCGCTGAAGGCGAACTTCATCGAGGGTATGGCGTGCGTCAACGGCTGTATCGGCGGAGCAGGCTGTCTGACTCACGGCGCAAAGGACAAAATGCAGGTCGATAAATACGGACAGGAAGCGATGGAAAAATCGATCCTCGACGCCATTTCGGTTTTGAAATAGTTTTTTCGATATTTCAATTGACTCTATAGTACCGTGCTTTTCCTCGTATTTCTCAATCGCGTCACGAATCAGAATCAATATCTGACCATTCGCCGGGTGCCCTTCATAGTGGGATACGCACGGCGTGAAGGATTATTATATAAGAAGCTCAACAGTATCGTTGAAAGTGTTGTGAAAGAAGATTTTGAGCGTATCAAGAGCGTTCCAAAGAGCGCCGTTATCAGCTCTCGGTATAAAGAGGAACTGACGATCAGAAAAGCCAACCTCAAACACCGCCAGTCTGAATACGCTAAAGAACTGGAGAAGCTGAATAAGCTCCGCGCAGAGGTCGTAAAGTCCATTCAGGGTGAGAGCGCCTTTTCGCAGACGATGCTCGCCGGATTGGTCGAGGACTCCGAAGCAAGGATAAAGAGCTAAAGGAACGCTGTGACGAAGCACAGCGAGAGGTAGAATCGTCGGAGAATCTTATAAAAGACCTGAATGTTCAGTACGATGAGATCATATCTTGGTCGAGCCTGTACGACAGCGTGTCCACCGAGGCGAAAAAGATGATTGTCAACTCGATGATCAAACGTGTTGATGTTTACCGTAACTATGGCCTGAACATCGAGCTGAATATGAATATCCGCCAGTTCTCCCTCGGTATGGAGGAAACAGAGAATATTCCAATTACAGCATAAAATTTACCCGCCTGTTCACATCGCGTGAGCAGGCGGTTCTTTATGTTGCTATATTATCTTGTAAATGTAAAGATTCTACCATCGATTATCGACAAACACAAAAAATAATGTTACAATCATTTTTTAGTTGCATAATACTATGCAACTATAATCGAAAACTCCTATAAGTGAAAGGTGAAACTATCTTTTACTAAATGAAGGAGAGAAATAATGTTTGTTAAAAAGACAAATGGCTATGTTATCAGAAACAATCGGATAAGCACAACCATATTTTTACAGGCACTTCTTGTGGATTGGATTACCGATGCAAATGTCCGTTTTCTAAACTGGGTAGTAGTTGAAGACGAAAAGTTGTGTGTACAATGCAAGAATATGTGGGGGAAGGTTTACGAAAGACATAATCTGGTCTTTCCTCTTCCGCCTTTACACCCTCATTGTCGATGTACTATACAACCGATTCAAACAGCTATAGTCGGAACCGCAACTAACGAGAAACATAATGGAGCTGACTGGTGGATAAAAAGCCAAGGAAAGCTTCCTGACTATTAAATCACTTATCAAGAAGCTGTGAAATTAGGCTTCAAACCTAAAGAGGGGAATCTCGACAAGGTGGCTCCCGGTAAGATGATTACAAGAGGTCAGTACTTCAATCGTAACGAGCATCTACCTGAGAAGCCCGGACGAATATGGTATGAGGCGGATATCAATTATTCCGGGGGCTACAGAAACAGTGAAAGAATACTATACTCCAATGACGGATTGATTTTTATTACTCTTGATCATTACAGAACATTTGTTGAAATTATATAAGGAGGGTAATCTATTTAATATGAAAGCAATAAAGATAACATTAGATTTTACCAATATGAAATATCCTGCACAACTCCATAGGGAACTAAAATCAAAGTTTGAGCTTCCGGATTATTACGGTGAGAATTGGGATGCTCTTTGGGACTGTTTAGATGGCTGGTATGAAGATGATGAGAATGTAACTGTTGAAATCAAAGGGTTAGAAACAATGCCGGATGATATGCGACAATACGCGCAGAATATGCTCAAGGTTTTTGATGATGTACACAGCAATTCTCCCAATGTTATTTTTATAATAGCGACAACATAATAATCACATAACAATAACCGCTTGTTCGTTATGAACAAGCGGTTATCTTTCTGGTGGAGATAAGGCACTGTATTGCTATAATACAAGCGGCGATCAACGCTCCCATTTCCGTATAAACAGGTATTCCGATTCGGATGAACAAAACGGCGTCATGAAAAAGGAAGAATATCTCTATCGCTGCGAGGATGAAACAGGAACGATCACCCTGCAAAAGAATGGTGAAGACGTTGCAATCAACACTTATAACGCCGCTCGATCAGAATTGCTCAACAAGGTGGATAAGGTCTTGATTAATTTGCGTTTTTTCGGTCAGCATAATCCACAAATACAGCCGCTTATTTCGGCAGGATCATCAAAACAATGACAAAAAGCTGTCATTGATAAAACTTTTTTTGTCGGCTGACGGTTCTTTATTACGGTCAAACAAGCTACCCTGTGCAACACGTAAAACCAAAGGAGACCGAATATGAAAAAGCGCAAAAGAACAGTCGCGGCTGTTGTGTCGGTCATGCTGATCATCACGCTGATCGTCGGCATCACGGCGGCGTCTGTTCCCACAGTATCCGCCGCTATCTACGACAGCAGCTCGCCGCTCCCCTCGTTCAGCAGTATCGAGGTCATCGACGGCGGCATCCAATTCAAATGGGATCCGTATACCAACAACAATTGCCCCTACGGCGTATTTTACCGTATCTACTATAGGAACGCCAAAGGCAGCTGGACAAGGATGATCACGACCGCCGCGACTCAGTATGTCGACGCGGACGTGCACATCGGCTCATCGTTTTGCTATACGATCCGCTGTGTGACGCCCGACGGCAAGGAATTCGCCTCGGATTACAACGACAAAGGCTGGACAGTCACCTATTATGACGCGCCGACCGTCACCTCCGTGATCAGCAGAACAAAGGACGCTTCACCCACAGGCTCGCCCGAGCCGACAGAAGCTCCCACACAGGCAGCCGCTGCAGAAGCTCCTACAGAGGATATCACGGCGACCGGGAATACTGTCGAAACGCCGCAGACAGATACCCCCACGGAGGATGAGATCACCGAGGAGGACGAAGGCGCCGAGATCGAGCATAAGGATGACGAGCTCGCGCCGACAGGCGGCAGTGTGAACACCGACACGCTCACATGGAGCGGTCAGGGCGCGGCGTTCCGCGTCTACCGCAAATATCTTGATCCCTCCATAGAAACCGAGGTCGTCAGCAGCTCCACCGCCCAAAATTCGCTCACGATCGAAAACACAAAGGAAGATACCGTGTACGCCTATCAGATCTGCGCGCTGGACAAATACGGCGCTGTGGCGAGCGCGGTGACCTCTACCCCCTACTATGTCAACGGCGCGCTCTACTGCACGCGTAACCGCTGGATCTATGACCTGCTGTCCGCTAAGCACAGCGAGGTAGCAGAGACGGAGTTTTCCGACTGGACATACGAGGAGCTCAGCGACGCGGCGCATGAATACGGCGCGCTGACTCCCACAGGCTATTTCAACGACGGCGTGAGCCTGACCCGACAGTTCGCCGCCAATACGCTGGTCAATCTGTTCGGCTATACGCCGCGTACGCTGGGCAACGCGTATAACGTGATGTCGCTCAGCGAATATCCCTTCAACAAGCTCAGCAGCGCCGCCTACTACGCGACGGATACCGCCAACAAAAACATGAACACCGTCGCCTACTACGGCTGGATCACGCCCGACCGCTACAACCGGCTTTTTCCGCAGAGGGATATCTCTGCCGATGAATGGGACAGGATGATGGACGAGCTCATGCTGTATCGGGAGTGGAACGGCAAGACGGTGATCTCTTTCGGCGACAGCGGCATGCAGGGCAAGGGCAATATCATTGACAAAAACGGCGGCGGATGTGAGAACTCCTGGCGCGACGTCAACCGCAAGGATTTCGGCAACAAGCGTTTTCCGCGCTATAACCGCGAGCTGATGGAGGGTCCCATCGAATTCATCGGCGAGAAGTACGGCATGATCCACCGGGATTACTCATGGGCAGGCGCGTCGATGGGCACGGAGCTCAAGGAAAACGGCAATCTCTATGAATTCACCGACAACGCGTCCTACAAATCGCATGTCGCGAATCAGATCCGCACCGCCGTCAGAGAGAATCAATCCGCCGATCTGATCCTGATGAACGGCGGCGATAACGATGAATACGCCGCCTCCATCCCCTACAGCGGCAACGATCAAAAAAGGATCGTGTATGACTGGGGCTACAGCGCGCCCGACTGGTTCAGCGTGGAGGCACATCGTGAATATCATCAGCAGCACCCCGAGATCTACCACTACACGGACGGCAAGGTGAGCGTGGATTATACCGACGAGGCATCCTTTGTCGACGGCGTCAAGACGACCTTTGCGCTGATTGAGGAGAGCTTCCCCGATATCCCCGTCGTCTATGTCCGCTCCCATCAGATCGATTACGGCAATCTGCTCAGACAGCGATTCTATCAGGAAAAGATCCTCTCCCTCGCCGACGATCACGGGATCGCGACGGTCGATCTGTTCAACATCTCCGTATTGGACGGCTTCAACAAACGTCAGGTGGCAAAATACTGCTACGATCTTTTAAAGGGCAAGAGCAGTGACCGCGGCACCCACCCCAACGCGCTGGGCTACTCGATCGGCTATCTGCCGTATATCGAGGCAAAGCTGATCGAGCTGATGTAACGGCGTTTGGTCAACTCCCACAAAGCACGTGGGCAGTTTTTGTCACTTCCTACAATTTTGATCACAATGGTGATATTTTTAAAACATCTTTGTTGATACGGCGTTCTTATCTATTGATAGACACGTTTCATCATCCGTGAAACGCGTACACGCCGTTAGCCGTCAGCCGTCCCGGGAGAAAAGTCATGTCGTAAAACGGATAATCGCGCGACAGGCGCTTTTCCCTCGGGCGACTGCAAGGCAAAACAAATCAGCGTCATTCCGCCGAGTACACTCCCCTCGGAGCGTGGCAAAAACCTATCGCGGAATGAGATAAACCAAGGAGGTTTTTATGAGCAACAACAAAAGAATACTATCGGTCGTCTTAGCGCTGATCCTCGCGCTGAGCGTCATCCCCACCGCGACCCTGAGCGTATCGGCAGGAGGAGGAGGGGACTGGGACAGACCCACGGTCTACGAATACAACGGCTTTCGTTACACTTTGGACTATGACCACATAACCGGCAACTGGGAATACCCAATCACGATCATAGGATACTCAGGCGATGATACCGATATCGTGATCCCCGATCGTATCCAAAACAATCCTGTTATCGCGATTGGTTCCGGAGCGTTCCGTGATTCAAACATCAAGAGCATTACTCTTCCCGAGCATCTTGAGCGCATCGGCTCCGCGGTATTCGTAGGCTGTTCCAATCTGCAATCAGTCACGGTGGATGAAAACAACCCCATCCTTGACAGCCGCGACAACTGCAACGCCGTCATCCGCACCGAGGATAACACCTTGGTATCGGGATGGGCTCATTCGACCATCCCCGACACGGTCACCGCGATCGGCGGCAGCGCGTTTGAGGATTGTGCCGATTTGACAAAAATCGATATCCCGAGCTCTGTGACCACGATCGGTGAAGACGCGTTTAACGGTTGTACCGGCTTGACGGAAATCGTGATCCCGAGCTCTGTGACCACGATCGGTGAAGACGCGTTCAACGGTTGTACCGGCTTGACGGAAATCGTGATCCCCGATTCGGTCACATCCATCGAATACAGAGCCTTCAAAAACTGTTCCGGATTAAAAAGCGTTGTGATCTCCCATTCTGTCACAACGCTCAACGGAGGCGTCTTTGCGAACTGTACGGGATTAACCGGGATCACGATCCCCGATTCCGTCACGAGTATCAATGGATTAGCAATGGATATGTTCGGTGAAAAAGGCGGACCGTTCGAAGGCTGTACCGGACTGACCGAGATCAAAATCCCCGATTCGGTAACATCCATCGGCGAATATACCTTCAAAGACTGTACCGGCTTAAAAAGCGTTTTGATCCCCGATTCTGTTACAGAGATCGGCTGGCACGCGTTTGAAAACTGTACGGGATTGACCGAGATCACCATACCTGCCTCCGTAGAAGTAATCAGTGATTCTTTTAAAGGCTGTACCGGCTTACGGTCAATTAAGGTCGATAAAAACAACCCCGTCTATGACAGTCTCAATAACTGTAATGCCATCATCCGCACTGAGGATAACACCTTGGAGATAGGCTGCGCTCAAACGACCATCCCCGACACGGTCACCGCGATCGGTGATTACGCATTTATGGATTGTACCGGCTTGACAAAAATCACGATCCCGAACTCTGTGACCGAAATCGGAGATAGAGCCTTTTCAGGCTGCACCGGACTGAAAAGTGTTTCGATTCCTCATTCTGTTACCACAATCAAAAAAGGCACCTTCAAAAACTGTACGGGATTAACCGAAATCACCATTCCTGATTCTGTTACGAAAATCGAAGAAGGAGGGTGTGGTATTAGTTATGAAATCTACGGCGCGTTCGAGGGCTGTACCGGACTGACAGAGGTCACGATCCCCGATACGGTAACATCCATCGGCTCATACAGTTTCAAAGACTGTACCGGACTAAAAAGCGTTTCGATCTCCAATTCTGTTACACAGCTCGGCGACGGCGTTTTCATGAACTGTACCGGATTAACCAAAATCACAATCCCTGATTCTGTCACACAGATCAACAGTATTGGGTTCGACCACATGGATCATAACGGCGCGTTCGAGGGTTGTACCGGACTGACAGAGGTCACGATTTCCAATTCGTTGACGCTCCTCGGCAATTATGCTTTCAAGGGCTGCACCGGCTTAAAAAGTGTGTTGATCCCCGGTTCTGTTGTCGATTTCGGCTATGAATCCTTTTCCGGCTGTACCAACTTAGCGTCGGTTACCTTCTCCGAGGGTATCAAAAGCATCGATGATTATATGTTTTCCGGATGTACCGGCTTAACATCCGTTACCTTCCCCGAGGGGCTCGTCACCATCGGCAATCGTTCCTTTGCCGACTGTTCATCGCTGACAAGCATCAACATCCCGTCAACCACGGTGGAGATCGGCAGAAAACCTGATCCCAATGATAAAGACTACTATGATTATGCCACCGAGCTCTACGACGAAAACGACAATTACATCGGCACAAAGGTGAAGATCGATTGCAATTCGTTTGAAGGCTGTACCGGATTAAAGTCGATCACTGTTGATAAAAACAATCCCATCTATGACAGCCGCGATAACTGTAACGCCCTGATCCACACTGAGGATAACACACTGTTGCTCGGAAGCGCTCAAACGACTATCCCCGACACGGTCACCGCGATCGGTAAAAACGCATTCAGCGGAAATAAAGGTCTGAAAGCGATCTCGATCCCGTCCTCCGTGACCAAGATCGGAGATGAAGCATTTTCCGGTTGTACCGGCTTAGCGTCGGTTACCTTCCCCGAGGGGCTCGTCACCATCGGCGATCAAGCCTTTGCCTACTGTACAGCGCTGACAAGCATCAACATCCCGTCAACCGCGGTTGAGATCGGCTATAAATCCTACAACTACGACAAAAATGCTAACACTTTCATTTGCAGCTCGTTTAAAGGCTGTGCCGGATTAAAGTCGATCACTGTTGATAAAAACAATCCCGTCTATGACAGCCGCGATAACTGCAACGCCATCATCCGCACCGAGGATAACGAGCTGGTGCTCGGAAGCGCTCAAACGACCATCCCCGACACGGTCACCGCGATCGGTACAAACGCATTCTACGGAAATAAAGAGCTGACAGAGATCGAGATTCCGACCTCCGTGACCATGATCAGAGATAAAGCATTTTTAGGCTGTACCGGACTCAAGCGCGCCGTAATTCCCGAGCAGGTAACGGGATTATCTTCATCAGGTCTCGGTGTTTACCTTGTAGATTATGAATTTGACAAATACGGCATGAACATGAGACCGGTTTATAGAAAAGACAATTCTATGGATCTGACCATCTACGGCTACTACGGCACCGAGGCGGAGGAATATGCCGCCAAGTATGATATCCCGTTCCGCATGATCGCGCCCTCGGCAAGCGACGAGGTAACGCTGGACGCCCCCGAGGGCAAGACCTACAGCGTCGCCAAAAAGGCAACGGATGACGAGGCAGCAGTCCCTGCCGCAGAACAGCTGCCCGAGAACAGCATCGTGCTGTCGGCATATGACATCACCCTGCGTGATATCAAGGATGAAACGCCCGTCCAGCCCGACGCTCCCGTCACCGTAAGAGTTCGCTGTGACGACCCGGACGCGCATGTGTTCCGTCGTGAAACCGACGGCACACTGACCGATATGAACGCGCGCTACGAGGACGGTTATCTGGTCTTTGAGACCGACCATTTCAGCGTCTATCTGCTGGTGCAGCTCGGCGCAGAGGTCGATCTGGCGATCTGCGGCGACGCGGACGGCGACGGTAAGGTCACCATCACCGACGCGACCGTCATCCAGCGAACCCTTGCCGGTATCAAGAGTAACGCGGATCCCGATGTGATCGCGCGCAACGGCGACGTGGACGGCAACGGTAAGCCGGACGCCCTCGACGCGACCCTGATCCAGCGCAAGCTCGCGGGACTGTCCGTATCTTATCCGATCGGCAAAGCGTTATCCTAAGCAGATCAACCCTATAGCAAGCACCCCTGCCCTCAGCAGGGGTGCTATATCGGTTTTATGGCGAAAAATGTTGTTCAATGCCATTTGTTGTGTTATAATGTCAATCAGAACCAATCATACTGATTTTAAATAAAAATCTTACATTCCATATGGAAGGCTTTTATTTAAAATGAGTGTCAGGAGGGAACCCCAAAAATGCAAGCACCTTCCAAGGAGCTTTTAGCGCAGGTGAAAAGCGGCGACAAAAAGGCGTTCGGCGAGCTGTATATGCAGTTGCGTCAGCCCTGCTATTGCTTTGCGCTGATGATACTGAAAAACCGCGAGGACGCCGAGGACGCGGTGCAAAACACCTTTATCCGTATGTACGGCAGTATCCGCACCCTGCAGCACGACGAGGCGTTCGTCATGTGGACGGAGAGGATCCTCAACCGCGAGTGCATTAAGATCGCCAATCGCCGCGGCATGGAGATCGCCGACAATAACGCGGTATACAGCGACCGCGAGCCCGATCAGGAGGATGAATTCATGCTCCCCGAGCTGTATGCCGAGCGCAGCGATCTGTCCGATCGGCTCAAGGCTGAGATTGAAAAGCTGTCCTTTGAACAGCGCCGCGCGATCCTGCTGTTCCACTATCACAGGCTGTCCTTGCAGCAGATCGCCGAGCTGACCGACAGCAACATCAATACGGTCAAATCGCGCCTGCGATACGCGCGGATGACCCTGAAAAAGAATATCGAACAGCAGGAAAAGCAATCGGGCGACAAGTTCTACGGCGTACCGCTGCTGCCGCTTACGGATATCCTCACCCGCATCCTCGACCGTGAAAAAGGTGAGAAAAAGCCCACCGCGCTGTGGAAGGGTCTGCAAAAGGATATCGACGCGGTATACGGCGGCTTCAGCGGCAAGCTGCCCGGCAGCGGCACAAACGCGGCAAAGCTCGTCGCGGGCGCGCTGGCGATCATGCTGGTGCTCGGCGCGGCGGCAGGCGTGCTCTCGGGCGCGCTGTCGCAGGAGAGCGCCCGAGGCTGGGGCAGCATGCAGGGCGGCGAGCAGCAGGATCCCGAGCAGCTCCTGTCGAGTGAGGCAGGCTCGCAAAACGACCTTCCCGTGCAGTATCCCGATCAAAATACTTTTACACCCGTTAACGCGGAAAACGTCGCGCAGAATGTGATCAACACACCGCAGACTCCCGTCGATGACAACAACCAAACCCCTGCCGTACAGCCCACGCAGGCGGTACAGAACACACCCGTATCACCCACGCAGGCAAATCCCGATACGCCGAATCAGCCTACGCCCCTGCCCACACTGCCCCCCGAGGAATCACGGGAGCAAGGCAACAGCGCGTTTGGGGCGTACCGTGAGCTGCTGCGGCAAAACGCGCAGGCGATCCAAAGCTACAACTGGCAGTTCAGCGACAGCTCCGCTCCCGTCACGCTGGCGGATATTTACGGCGATGACACACCGGAGCTGCTGTTTTTCAGCGCGAACGGCAATACCGCTCAGCTGAACATCTACACATATGACGGAACCAATACCGTTAGCTTGCTTAACGATTCCCCGCTGCGTTCAAACGCCGATATCAACGATTCCTTCTTCCTGTTTCAAAAGGACGGCGACAAGCATCTTTACCTGTACAGCACCGACGATAATGATTACGGTTCATCCCGCTGCATCAGATTGGATGAAAACGGCGACAAATTGGTCGCGACGGAATTATGCTCGAGCAGAACGTATCCGTCGAAATACATCGTCCGCAACGAGGTCTTTTCTTCCTCTGCTTATATCGCGTGTGAAAAAAGCCTGTTCTTGGATATCAGCAGTATTCTGATCCGTAACGATATGCGCGGCATGTGCTCGGATGAAGCGTATGAAGCGCAGAGCCGCTATTCGCCGAGCGCAATGTCGCTGAACGATATGTTACGCTATCTGGAGGATAATCAATGATACGAAAGCTCACCGCGTTACTGATTTGTATGTTGCTGACGCTGCTCATTCCGCAGAGCGCCTCTGCCGTCCCTGTCCCCGGATCATCCGATCGGCAGATCACCTACCGCGAGGACAACATCGAGGGCAATCATTACGACTTTATCAACTCCGTGAACCGCTCATTTTTCAGAAAAGCAGTGGGCGGCTATATGCGGCTGTACGGCGCTGATAACGGCACGGTGTTTGTCGAATATTACAACGAGGCTTTTGAGGTGGTCAACAGCGGCGTCATCCCCTCGGGGCTGCCCGTCTTCGGCGGCTTTTATGAGGATGACAGCCGTTATTATGTACTCACGGGACAAACCAATATGGAGGAGGATCCCGACAAGGAGGTATACCACCTGACCAAGTTCGACAAAAACTGGAATCAGCTGGGCAGCGTCGGGATCAAAAACGCCTGCACCACCATCCCGTTCCGGGGCGGTTGTGATTTCGCGATATACAACGGGCATTTGATCGTCCGTACCGCCCGACAGATGTACAAATCACTCGGTCTGTATCATCAGTCGAACATCACCCTGCGCTTTGACGTCAACACCATGACGGAGGAGCCGTCGGTCTACGGCGCGTCCACGCTGGGGCTCATCGGCTATGCCTCTCATTCGTTCAACCAGTTCGTCGCCGTCGATACGGACGGCACGGTCGTATGCCTCGATCACGCGGACGCAAATCCGCGTGTCGCGCTGCTGGGCAAGTTCAACAAGAAAGCGGATCGCGATTTCCTCATCGGAAAAAAGAATTATGACGCTATCCCGATCATCGAGTATAAAGGCGATGGCGGCGACAATACCACCGGCGCGAATATCGGCGGTCTCGCGATATCGAGCACCGCATATCTGACGGTCGGCGACTCTGTTGAGCAGTCGGATGATTTCCATACGAATGAGTCGCGCAACGTCTATCTGTCGGTCACGCCGAAGGATCCCTTCAGCCAGGAAAGCACCAAAAGGATCTGGTTCTCGGATTTTGTGAAGGAGGATTACCAGTGCGCCACCAATCCGCACCTGGTCAAGATCAACGACGATCGCTTCCTGATCATGTGGGATGAACGCAAAAGCGCTCGTCTGGAAAGCGGCGGCAAGATAATCTATGACGCCACCCCCACCACCATGAAATATGTCTTTGTCGACGGCAACGGCAATATCGATCCGGCTCAAACAGAAGAAACGGATATCCATGCTGTCGGTGATCCGCGTTATCAGATCCGCTCTGCGCCAAAGGATATGATGATCTTTGTGTCGGGCGATCAGCCGATCGTGACCGAGAAAGGCGTGATCTGGCATTTTTCCAATGAGGATACCATCGATGCCGTCGCTGTGATGGATCTCGACGGCAATATCACCCTGCATAAGGACATCATCCCCAAGGATGTCTTGACTTATCCCGTCAACATGTACACGGCAACGACCGTGCTCAGAACCTTTGACCCGATCCCCGAATCGCTGACCCTGACCGAGGACAATCTCTTCGATTATATCGGCGTGTACAAGGACGGTCATGAGCTCAAATGCGGCGAGGATTTCAATTTCCGCTACGACGGAGAGCCGCTGTACTCGGCGGATTATGAGAACGGATATCTCAAACGGATCGGGCCGAATATCGAGACAGCCTACGGCAAATCTTATATCGGCGTCAACGGCATCACAAGCCAATTTTATCCCTACACCTTTGCGTGCGGCACCAACGTCTTTGCTACCTTCAACCAAAACGGCGGCGATACCCCGACATGGACGGATGACGGCGTGAGGCTGTGCTACACCTTCCGTCGCGGCGTCGGCTACCATATCTACCGCAAGGAAAACGGCGGAGAATACGAGAAGATCGCTACCTTTACGAATCGAGGCGGTACGGAATACATCGATACCACCGCTCAGCGCGACAAGCACTACTGGTATACCGCGCGTGAATATACCTTTGATAAAAACGGCAACGAGATCCTCAGCGAGCCGCTGAGCTCCAAATCTCCCGACAGTCCCGTGGTATCGGTGAAGCCGACCTTCGACGGCTTCCGACTGAGCTGGGAGGCGATGGACGGTGCGCAGAAATACGCCGTGTACGAATACGATATAGAGAGGGATCGTATCAAATACCCGGCGCTCGGTATCACCACCGACCGTCATTTTACGCTCCGCGCGACGGGATACGGAGTCAAAAAGCGCTATGCCGTCGTCGCCGTTGATCCTACACAGGAGGATGGGAGCATCTCCGGCAACAACCGCTACAGCGCCTACGGGCTCACCCCGACGCTTACGCTGAACAATATGCCCGAGATCACGCGGTGCGATTTCCGTGAGGACGGCTTGTACATCGAGTGGGTGCCCAATGAATTTGCCGATCATTATACGGTAGTATACGACAGGGCTTACAACTCGATCAAAGAGAATCATCTGCTGATCAGGAATGTGTATAATAACGAGAGCAGCGGCATCTATGTGGTTGCCGAACGGAGCGGAAGCACCTCGATACAAGCACGCAGCCGCGATATTACCTATGTCGCGCCGGGCACCGACGACTGGAGCTTCCATACACAATGCTATTCGGCGCAAGGCGGTATGGCGACCTTCACCGGATGGCACGGCGACAGCGATCAGGTCACCGTACCGGGCAACGTCCTCGGAGTGAACGAGGTATTCTTGAGCAAAACCTTCCGCAACAATACCCGACTCAAACGGGTTATCCTGCCCGAGGACACCGGCATGCTGGAATCCGCCTTTGAGGGATGTACCGCGTTGCAAAGCATCACGATCCCGGGGTCGGCTTCCTTCTTCGGCAAGTGCTTTGCCGGCTGCACCTCACTGAAAAGCGTGGTGTTCGAGCGCAATTTCTCGATATCGAACCTGCCGGACCACACGTTTGATGGGTGCGGCGGTATTACAATCTACGGCTACGGCAATCGTTACGGCGCCTGTGATATCGCAAAGCAATTCGGCTTTCCCTATGTCGATCTCGATCAATGCCCTCTCGGCGACGCTGACGCGAGCGGTATGGTCGATCTGATGGACGCCACCGCGATCCAGCGCCACCTTGCCAACCTGAATGTATCTGTCGAAAATGCCATCCTCATGCTCGGCGATATCGACGGAAACGGAGTGCTGGAATCCATCGACGCGACCTGTATCCAACGCAAAATCACGGAAATTGACGTTCCAAATGTGATAGGACTGATCAACAGCAGATAAATAAGTTCCTCTTATTCTTTCCACTGTACGGTATAAATGAAAAAGACGATAGATATCTTACGATACCTACCGTCTTTTTCAATGGTGGAGATAAGCTGTGCTGTATCTGTAGGAAATCAACTGCCCCGTCTTGGGAGCGTCACCTCCTGCCAGAAGTCGCGCCTACGCTCTCCTTAAAATCAGTCCGCCGGACTGATTTACCTTCGGTTCTTCGCGCACATAACGGGGTCCCCATAATGCCCCGCATTATGGGGCGAGGAGGAACCGCCACATGAGGTTAAGTCATACCAACCGGATATGACTACCGAATACGGCGAGTGACGACGACGGCACAGTCGCCAAAACGCTACGCTATCCGCTTATCTCCTCTGTACGGTACAAATGTAAAAGACGGTAGGTATCTTGCGATACTTACCGTCTTTTTCAATGGTGGAGTTAAAGCGAATAAATCCGAACCTTTTTCCAGATCCTCTTTTTTGAGCGTTTTGGCGCCCTCTTTGAAGTTGAAGTAGAACTCAATTCTGTCATCATACAGAATTACTGCGTTCACAAAGCTGTCGATCAGGCGTTTTCTGTGCTTTGGGCTTTTTGTGTCGAGATCTCTGAAGCATTGCAGCCAGAAGATGACTTGCTCTTTTGTGAGCATCGGGCGTTTTATCTTCTCAGCTGCTAATTGGAATTCAAGCTCCTTCTTTTGACTCTCCAGCTCCAGCAGTCGATCTTTAGTTGTTTCAGTGACGACGCCCATCTCGATCGCCTTCATGATGTTAGCGATGCTCTTTTCTGTGTCGGATAGCTGTTTTGTCAGTATAGGGATTTCACTGCCGCCTTCGTTTTGAACTTTAATCACAGTCTCAGCGATTTCATCTATCAGCTCATCATCCCATATGAGCTTTTGAATCTGACCGATAACAAGGTCTTCGATAGCGTCTTTCTTTACAGCCTTTTTATCACAACCGCGTTTACGCTTTGCTGAGAAGCATTTATAATACCGGTATGTGATATTCCTGTGGCTGGTACCGCTCTCACCAACCATGAATGACATACATTTTCCGCAATATAGCTTGGTGGTCAGAATGTATTCATCTTCATCCTTTGCTTTGAATTTAGCAGGCGACCTTTTGTTACCCGCTAAACGATGATTTGCCGCTTCAAATTCTTCCTTCGTAATGATAGCGGGTATACCGTTAGCTATCACTATCTCGCGGAACTTGTATTCACCCATGTATCTTCTGTTAGAAATCATTTTTGAGACAGACGCTACTCTGAATTCGGTGCCTCGACGGGTTCGGATGCCCTTGCTGTTAAGCTGATCTGCCACCTGCTGTAATGTCATACCGCCGTTATAGAGTTTAAATGCTTCGCGTACAACAGCGGCTTCTGTATCGTTTATCTGAAAATGCCGTTCATCATCAATATAGTAACCAAAAGGAATTGCTCCTCCGTTGAACTTGCACTTGTAGGCGTTTTCTGTCATCCCTCGGACGATTTTCTCAGCCAGTTCTGCCGAATAGTATTCCGCCATACCTTCCAATAAGGATTCAAGAATAATGCCTTCCGGTCCTTGGGAGATCACCTCGGTAGCGGATATGACGCGGACGTTATTCCTTTTCAGGATCGCCTTGTAATGTGCCGAGTCATAGCGATTGCGGGCAAAGCGGTCGAGCTTCCAGACGATGATAACGTCGAACTGCTCTTTAGCGCTATCGGTAATCATTTTCTGAAAAGCAGGACGGTTGTCTGTCTTTGCCGAGAGCGCTCTGTCGATATAATTATCAATGATTTGGATACCGTTCTTCTCGGCAAACGCATTGCATTCACGGAGCTGCCCCTCAATGCTTTCTTCTCGTTGGTTGTCGGAAGAATACCGTGCGTAAATGACGCCTTTCATTCGTTCTCGCCTCCAAGATAATGCTGTTTTGATATTAGCGCTAAATGAGACGTTTGTCAAATGTATTCTTAATTAAGAAACTACGGTGTGCGCATTTCACATTGCCATATCCCTTTGAAGCGCGCTAACAAAGAGCGCTGTCCTTAACGGAACATTAAAAAACCGAATAGGAATCAAAAAAGGCACGGTTGTAAACCAATGAAGTTTTACTACTGTGCCTTTTGATTTTAGCGCTGCAAGGGCCGTTTACAATACGTACATTACGGCCTTTCTGCCGCTTTCAGCGCTCTTTTGTCCGGGGATATAACGCCCATTTTCCGTTTTGTGCTCTCGTGTACGATCCGTTCCGGTTCTGTTGTGGTCAGAATTGTGGTCAATACATGCCTTGCATGAACAAAGAGATAATTAACTAAAACTTCTGTTTGAGATTTAAAACCCATAATACGCCATATTAGTAGTCAATCATTATCACATCGCTCTGACCGAGCCCGGCGAGTATTTCTGATATTTCATCAATACCACTCTGGTTCCGGGCACATCATGGATGATGAGGTTTTCATCCGGGATATTTGCACGCTGCAGCTTCAGCTGCGCTTTCACTTGCAGCAAGGTCATATCAAACGTGAAATACAACACCTTGCATTCGTGAAAGGCAAATAATTGGGATGCCATCCAAAGAAACAGGTTAGCGTTTCGAGAGAAATAGCAGAGCCAAAGTGATAATTTGCTCGATTTGTTTTCTGTATGAAATGATTATCTCGATTAATGATACATTATCATCAATAGTTTAAAACACCGTCCTATTGCTTATTGTTTAAAACCCGATTTAAATTGTTTGAAGTGGTTAGGAAATATTTACCACGCCAACAAAGAAACACCCACAACAGTAACCGATGTACCTGTTGTGGATGTATTATTTTAAAATGTCATTGCGAGGCATTTGACAAGCGTGTCGAGCCGTGGTAATCTCAACCGATCAGTTTTCCGTTCCCTGTAAGCCGATCTCCTCAGCGTGGGGATGCATACCGTCGATGCAGATTTCGGCGACGTCTCTGACCTCCATGCCCAGCAGCTCACAGCCCTTTTTTGATCAGCTCGCGGTCGCATTTGGCGGCGAACTTCTTGTCCTTGAACTTCTTCATAAAGCTCTTCGTGTTCAGGTAGGTGATTCCGTTCGGACGCATCCTCACGGTGGCTTGGATGATGTCCGTCAGTTCAAACGAGCCGATAGGGGAGGTTTACGTTTGCTGTATTGTAGTTTAGACCGCCGCGGTGGTCATGCAGTCGCAGATCCTATGAATGTGATTATATCAGGCGGCTGAGACCCTGTTCAAGATATTTGTTACAGAAAGCCCAGTTATGGGCGCCCGAACCCTCTTCGAAGATAAAAACTGCGTTTTGCTCCTTCAAAAATGCCGCGAACGCACGGTTGTGTTCTATCAGCGTGTCCTCCGTTCCGCAGGCAAGGTAGAGCTTAGGAATATCGGCGCCGGACCTTTTGAGCTTGCTGTATTGCACCTCGGGATTCTTGACAGAGTCTTCGATCGTGTTCGGATCGCCGAAAATGTCAAGCAGCATTTCGCGAGGCAATACATCGGAACCTCGTTTCTTTCCATCGGCATACTCGTGTATGACTAGCGCCGAGGATAGCGCGATACAGGCAAAGAAGCTCTCGGGATACTCCAGAGCGTTGTGCAGTGCGCCGTAGCCTCCCATAGAAAAACCGCCGATGATTGTGTTCTCTCTTTTGACATTGAGGCGGAACGTTTCTCTGATATACCGGGGAAGCTCATCGCCGATGAACTGGCACCAGTTTGCGCCCCTGTAGCCCTTGTTAAGATAAAACGAATTCCCGGTTGTCGGCATAAAAACGTTCAGATTGAACTGTACCGCCATTTCCTGTGCCACGCCGCTGTACATCCAGTCGGTATCGGTTCCTGTCAGCCCATGGAGCAGGATCAGGTTGTACGGCTCTCTGTCATAGTGTCTGAGATCCCTGACCTCTTCCATATTGACGTCGTTCGCGATGACAAAAGAAAAGTTTGTGTGCTGCATTATCGACTCTGCGTGGAATTCCATTCTGCCGCTTGCCATATAGACATCCCTTTCATGCTGATTTGGCATTATTATAGCAGGATGGTTTCTCCTTGTCTACACCGATCGCGCAGGTTATCGGGATTATCGGATAAAAAAGAGAATTCGGTATAGACAAAGGCTCGGTAAACATGGTAAGATAGTCTAAACAGAGGAACGATCATCCACCATGCCTCATAAAGGAGTGTACGCATATGAGTATCCGTTATATCGAAGACACAAGACAACTGATCCTTGAAACCAAGAACACCGCTTACCAGATGAAGATCGACGAGCTGGGCTATTTACAGCATCTGTATTACGGTCCCAGGCTCGGACAAAATGATATGTCCTATCCGTTCCGTATTTACGACCACGGTTTTTCGGGCAACCCCTACGATATGCGTCAGAACCGCGCCTATTCGCTGGATTCCATGGCGCAGGAATACACCTCCTTCGGCGTAGGCGATTTCCGCGTTACCAGTATCCGCGCGTCGTGCTCCGACGGCAGCCGCTGCGCGGAGTTTCGTTATGAAAGCCACGAGATCCGGGACAGCAAGTATTCGATCCCCGGTCTGCCCTCCGTCTATGACAGCGGACAGATCGCCCAGACGCTGATCGTCACCCTGATCGACAATGCCGCCAATATCCGCATCAAGCTGTATTACGGCGTGTTTGAGGATTTGGATGTTATCACCCGCGCGGCTGAGATCATTAACGCGGGCTATGAGATCGTATGGCTGAGAAAAGCGTGCTCCATGTGTCTCGAGCTGCCCTTCGGCAAGTGGGATATGATCCACTTCCACGGCAGACATTGTATGGAACGCCAAGCCGAGCGCGTTCCGCTCTTTCACGGCGTACAGACGATATCCTCGGGCAGAGGCATGTCCAGCCACCAGCACAATCCCTTTGTTATCCTCTGTGACAGAGAAGCCACCGAGGACAGCGGTGTATGCTACGGCGTCATGCTGATGTACTCGGGCAATCACAAGACGGAGATCGAGCTCGACCAGTTCGACGGCGTCAGGATCGTCACAGGCGTCAATGACGACCGCTTTCGCTGGGAGCTTGCGTCCGAAGCGTCCTTCTTTACACCCGAGGTCATCCTCACCTGCGCCGACGGTTTGACTGAGCTTTCGCATAATTACCACCGCGTTATCCGCAACAATGTTGTCCGCGGAGAGTACAAGCTGAGTCACCGTCCCGTTTTGATCAACAACTGGGAGGCGACCTATTTTGATCTCAATGAGGATAAGATCGTCGCGATCGCGAAGAAGGCACAGGAGCTTGGCGTGGAATTGTTCGTTCTTGACGACGGATGGTTCAAGAACCGCAACGACGATAACGCGGGGCTCGGCGACTGGGTACCCGATACCGATAAGCTGCCTAACGGCTTGGACGGTCTGATCTCAAAGATCAACAACATGGGCTTGAAGTTCGGCTTGTGGATCGAGCCGGAGATGGTAAACGAGGATTCCGACCTCTTCCGCGCGCATCCCGACTGGGCGCTGACCGCTCCCAACCGTGCGCCGATGATGGCGCGCAACCAGCTCGTCCTCGACCTCTCCCGCAAGGAAGTCCACGATTATCTGTATACAACGATCTCCGACATCCTGGAGAAATACAATATCACATACATCAAGTGGGATTTTAACCGTCCTTTGTCCGACGTTTATTCCCATTCGACCCCCTCGCCCCGGCAGGGAGAGGTGACCCACCGCTACTACCTGAGTCTGTACAGCCTATACGAGAAGCTGATCGCAAAATTCCCGCACGTTCTTTTTGAGGGCTGCGCGGGCGGCGGCGGACGCTTCGACGCGGGTATGCTGCATTATTCGCCGCAGATCTGGTGTTCAGACAATACCGACGCGATCTCCCGGTTGAAGATCCAATACGGTACCTCGTTCGGCTATCCGACCTGCACCGTCGGCGCTCATGTCAGTGCCTCGCCGAACCACCAGACCGGCAGAAAGACGCCGCTTAGCACCCGCGGCGTTGTGGCGATGTCGGGCGCGTTCGGCTATGAGCTTGACCTCTCAGCATTGTCCGATGAGGACTGCGCAGAGATCAAGGAACAAATCAAGAGATACAAGGAGATCGAGCCGATCATCCATAACGGCAAGCTTTATCGTCTGAGCAAAATGAGCGATACCGATCATTTTATGGCGTGGCAGTATGTCAGCTCCGATCAGTGCCGCAGCGTGCTGAATATCGTCGTCACCAATCCTTTGGCGAATTCCGCGCCGGTTCATGTCGATTTGAAGGGCTTACTCCCCGACGCGACCTATTCCGTCAACGGCGAGTTCGAGGTTCTCGGCTCGGCGCTCATGCGCGGCGGTTACACCTTCCCGCGCCTGACGGGCGATTATCCCGCCATGCAGCTGGATATCGTGTGCATCAATCAATAAAGTAAGGGGGCGAGACTCTTGAGGCCTGTAGAATTGATCAACAGATTGAACAACAGCGGTTTCAAAGAAGAATTATCGGTGCTCTACGGTCCCGATTCCAATGTTCTGTATACACAGCGCCATCGCTACATCAAGGCGATCGAGCGCTTTATCGAGATCTATCCCGACCATGAAAACGTCCATATCTATTCCGCTCCCGGTCGCTCCGAGATCGGCGGCAACCATACCGACCACCAGCACGGCTGCGCCCTCGGCGCGGCGGTGAACCTCGACGTCGTCGCTATCGTCGCGTTCCATGAAGAGGGCGTGATCCGTCTCTACAGCGAGGGCTACGGCATGACCGAGATCGATCTCTCCGATCTCGAAGTGCATGAGGAAGAAAAGGGCAAGTCTATCGCCATCGTCCGCGGTATCGCCGCGAGATTCTCACAGATGGGCGTCAGGATCGGCGGCTTTGACGCTTATTCCGTGTCCGACGTCCTCTCCGGCAGCGGTCTGTCATCCTCCGCCGCCTTTGAGACCATGGTAGGCACCATTATTGACGAACAGTACAACGGCGGCAAGGCGGGTGAGATCGAGATCGCCAAGATCGGTCAGTACGCCGAGAACGTCTATTTCGGCAAGGGCAGCGGTCTGCTCGACCAGATGGTCTGCTCCGTCGGCGGATTCGTTTTCCTCGATTTCAGAGATACCGACAACCCCGTTGTCGAGAAGCACAGCTTCGACTTTGCAAAAGAGGGCTACAACCTGTGTATCACCGATACCAAAGGCAGCCACTCCGACCTGACCGATGATTACGTCGCCGTACCCGGCGAGATGAAGCAGGTCGCCGCGTATTTCGGTAAAGAGGTTCTGCGCGAAGTGGACGAAAAAGAGTTCTATAAAGCGATCCCCGCTCTGCATGGCAAGGTCTCCGACCGCGCGATCCTGCGAGCGATGCACTTCTTCGGTGAGAACAGCCGCGCGATCGCGGAGGCGGACGCGCTGGACAGAGATGATCTGAAGCGTTTCTTCACTCTCTATCGTCAGAGCGCGAATTCCTCCTCAAGCCTTCTGCAAAATCTCTATGCGACCAAAAAGCCGCTGGAGCAGGGTATCCCGCTCGCTATCGCCGTCAGCAAGACGGTCTTGGGCGAAGACGGCGTAGTGCGTGTCCACGGCGGCGGCTTTG
This sequence comes from uncultured Clostridia bacterium, assembly GCA_946406145.1. Lineage (GTDB taxonomy): Bacteria > Bacillota > Clostridia > Oscillospirales > Acutalibacteraceae > Ruminococcoides. Next base: position 26,665 of record CAMJJL010000002.1, read on the forward strand.
CGGGTACGATCCAAGCCTTCGTTCCGCTTGACAAAACAGAAGCATACCGAGAGAAGATGGACGCGCTGTTCGGCGCGGGGAGCTGTTACGTTCTCCGTATCCGACCCGTCGGCGGTATCAAAATCGTTTAAGGAGCAATATCATGATCTGTGCAAACATCCAAAGATTAATCAATTACGCTATCAAATATAACCTGATCACTATGGACGACGAGCTGGTCGTCCGCAATATGCTGATGGATACGCTCAGCGTATCCGAATGGGTCGATGAGCCTGTCGATACAGCCGACGCGCCGATCGACGATGTCCTCTTGCCCCTGATCGACTATGCCTGTGAGAACGGCGTGATCGAGGACACGATCGCTAACCGCGACCTGTTCGACACCAAGCTGATGGGTATTCTGATCCCCATGCCGCGCGAGGTGATCCGCGACTTCTGGGCACAGTACGAGAAATCCCCCGTCGCGGCGACCGACTGGTATTTTGACCAAAGCCAAAAGCTCAACTACGTCCGCGCGGGAAGGATCGCTAAGGACCTGAAATGGACTTACGATTCCGCGTACGGCGCGCTTGATATCACCATCAACCGCTCTAAGCCCGAAAAAGACCCCCGCGATATCGCCAAGGCGGGAGCTACAGTCTCCGTCGCTTATCCGAAGTGCCAGCTTTGCGCCGAGAATATGGGCTACGCGGGTCGTCAGAACCACCCCGCACGCCAGAATCTCAGACCCATTCCGATCAAGATCAACGGCGGCGACTGGTATCTGCAATACTCCCCCTACGGCTACTATAACGAGCATTGTATCGTGTTCAACAGCAAGCATATCCCGATGGTCATCGACGCGGCGGTATTTTTGAAGCTCTTTGATTTCATCGGTCAGTTCCCGCATTATTTCGTCGGCTCCAATGCCGACCTGCCCATCGTCGGCGGCTCGATCCTTTCGCACGAGCATTTCCAGGGCGGTCACTATACCTTTGCGATGGCTGTCGCTCCTGAGGAAAAGGAGTTTTCTTTGCCCGACTATCCCGACGTCCATATGGCGACCGTCAAGTGGCCGATGTCCGTTATCCGTCTGAGAAGCGCCGATAAAGCGCAGCTTTCTCAGGCAAGCGCCGAGATCTTGAAAGCATGGCGAGCCTATACCGATGAGGCGGCGAATATCTTCGCCTTTACCGACGGCGTACTCCATAATACCATCACCCCGATCGCCAGAATGAAGGACGGACTCTTTGAGTGCGACCTCGTTCTGCGCAACAATATCACTTCCGCAGAACGACCGCTCGGCGTTTATCATCCCAACCCGACCCTCCACCACATCAAAAAAGAGAACATCGGCTTGATCGAGGTCATGGGTCTTGCGGTATTGCCCGCGAGATTGGCGACGGAGCTCGAGGCCGTCAAGGACGCTTTGCTCAACGGCGACGACCTTTCAGCGAACCCGCAGACCGCGAGCCACGCAGAGTGGGCGGCTGAGTTCATGCCGCGCTATCCCGAGTTCAACGCCGACAACGCGATGGATATCATCCGCGCGGAGGTAGGCGCTGTGTTTGAGCAGGTACTCCTCGACGCGGGCGTGTTCAAGCGCGATGAAGAGGGACAGGCGGCGTTCATGAGATTTATCGATACTCTGAGATCGTAATAGAAATACTGAATACTTTTCCGAGGAGTTTATTTATGCAGCCTGAAGTGAATTACAAAGAAGCGCTGAAACTCGGTCAAAAAGAGGTTCGCGTAAAAACATCCAAAAATGAAAATCCGTATCTATCCGTTCTGGACGAGCTGATCCCTCCCGAAAAGGCGATGTCCGGGATCAGCCTTGGCGTGATCCAGATCCCCATGTGGTTTATCGTCGGTACCGCGACAGCAGGCAGGGTCAATGCTTTTGCGTTCAATTTTATGCCGCTGCTCGCCGAGACCACGGAATTCGCCGCAAAGTGGGAATCGCTCTTTCGCTCTCACATGAGCGAGGGAATCCGCGAGCCGATCAAGGTCTATGAATATCTCAACCGTTACTATGTGGTGGAGGGCAATAAGCGCGTCAGCGTGCTGAAATATTGCGGCGCGTACAGCATCCCTGCCGACGTGACGCGCATCATGCCCGAGAAGCGCGACAGCGAAGAGGTTCAACTCTACCTGGAATACCTTGATTTCAACCGTTACAGCAAGATCAATTTTATCGAGTTTTCCAAACTTGGCAGTTTCAAGGAGCTCTTGCGCGCGATGGGCAAGCCCTATGACGAATACTGGAGCATCGACGAACAACAGCGCTTTTCGAGCGCGTACTACTTCTTTGAGAAAGCGTATCGGGAAAGCGGCGGAGATAAGCTAAACACGACTGTCGGCGACGCGATGCTCAGCTATATCCAGGTCTACGGATACTCGCGCCTCCAGAACGAGAGCGAAGCCGAGATCCGCATCAACCTCAAAAAGATGTGGGAGGAGATCGCGCTCAAAGGAAACGCCGACGAGATCGAGCTGAAAACCGTCCCGATCGATAACAAAAAGCAATCCGTTATTTCCAAGGTCCTGCCGATCACTAAGCCGCAAAAGCTGAAGGCGGCGTTCGTCTATGACATCGCTCCCGAAAAATCGGGATGGGTTAGTGACCATGAGATGGGCAGAAAGTACGCCCAGACCGTTCTCGGCGACACGGTTGACACCGAGGTGTATATCTGCGGCGGCGAGTCCCATTATCCCGATGTGCTGGAGCAGGCGATCGGCGACGAATGTAAGCTGATCTTTACGACCTCCCCGAGGATGCTGCAGGCATCCCTGCACGCTGCGGTGGAGCATCCCGAGGCCGTCATCATGAACTGCTCGCTCAACACCTCGCATCGTTATGTCCGTACCTATTATACAAGGATGTATGAAGCGAAATTCATCCTCGGGATATTGGCGGGCTCGCTTACACAGAGCGGTAGGCTCGGCTATGTCTGCGATTATCCGATCTTCGGTCAGATTGCGGGCATCAACGCCTTTGCGCTCGGCGCGCAGATGGCGAATCCGCGCTCGAAGGTTTATCTCGAATGGTCGTCGGTCAAGGGCGCGAAGGAGGCCGCCGCCGCGCTGAGCCGTAAGCATATCCATCTGATCTCCTCCCAGGATACCGCCCGCTTTTCTGAGGATGACCGTTTCAGCTTCGGACTTTCGCATATCGACAAGAACAAAACCGATCTGCTCGCCGTACCTGTCTGGAAGTGGGGCGTGTATTATGAAAGGCTCCTGCGCTCCATGCTGGACAAGACGATCAAAAGCGAATATGTCAACACGGCGCGCGCGCTGAACTACTATTGGGGCATGTCCGCGGGCGTGGTGGATATCGAGTACGCGCCTGCACTGCCGCTTGCCTCGCGTCGGTACGCGGACTTCTTCCGCAGCAGCCTGATCAGCGGAGTGGGCAAGCCTTTCCTGACACCGTTTTATTCACAGAGCGGCGAAATCATCGGTGCGCGTCAGAACGAGCTGAGCCTCGAGCAGATCATCAGCATGGATTATCTGGTCGATAACGTGGTCGGCAGTATTCCGTTTTATGACGAGCTTTCTGAGATCGGAAAGGCGACGGTCGACACGGTCGGCGTCATGAAGGCAAAGCTGAATAAGAGCGAGAGAGACGGTGTTGAGTGATGAAGATCCTGGCGATTTCCGATGTGACCTCCGACAAATACTATGACTACTACAGACAGGGCGTGCTGGATGGATTCGACCTGATCCTCTCCTGCGGCGACCTCAGACCGGAGTACCTCGAGTTTCTGGTAACGCTGGCGGGCTGTCCTTTGGCCTATGTCCACGGCAACCATGACGACAGCTACGGACGCGAGCCGCAGGGCTGTATCTGCGCGGACGATAAGATCGTCGAGTTCGGCGGCCTGCGCATACTCGGGCTTGGCGGATCGATGTTTTATCGCGACGGAAAGTATGTGTATACAGAAAAACAGATGCGCTCGCGTATACGAAAGCTGAGGCTTCCGCTGAAAAAGAATCGCGGCTTTGATATCCTTCTGACCCACGCTCCCGCAAGGGGCCTGAATGATTTTGAGGACATCCCTCATAGGGGCTTTGAGTGCTTCAACACCCTGCTCGAAAAGTATGAGCCTCGGTATTTCATACACGGGCATATCCATCGGAATTACGACTTCCGCATTCCTCAGACAGTGAAAAAAGGCAGCACGACGGTCGTCAACGCCTACGAGTACTGCGTCATAGATTTATAATATTCCGGAATAAAACAACACCTCTGCTGAGAGCTTTTGTTTCACAGCAGAGGTGTTTTTTGTTGATATCAGTCTTTTGTCGTTCCACCGGGAATATACTTGACGGGGAGGCAGATGTTAACGCCCTCCGAGGCGCCCTGATAATCCAGCAGGATATTGACGGCAGTCTCCGACATCTGGGCGATGGGCTGTTCGATCGTTGAGCAGACGTGCTTTCCCGTAAAGCGGTCGATGATCCCGTCGTAACCGATGATCTGCACCTGTCCGGGCACACTGACGCCTCTCTCGGAGAGAAAACGGATGACTCTGCTCGCGAGGAGATCCGAATTACAGAATACGCCGTCAAAGTCAAAGGCGCCGTCGCGAATATGATCCTCCAGGAAGAGGTAGATCGGTTCGTTCGGCTCGTTGTCATGAAAGAGGAGCGTTTCATACTCGATTCCCCGTGTATTGCACACGCTCTCAAAGCCCGAGCAGCGCTTGTTGGGCTCGCCTTGAACAGGCGACGTGATCCGCATGAACAGCAGCTTGCGGCAGCCCAGCTCGATGAGCTTTTGTGCGGCGAGCTCTCCTCCGCGGTAGTTGTCGGAGGATATGCACGGGATATCCTCGCCGAGATGGCGGTCGATCGTGACGATCGGGATGGATTCGCCTACTGAGAGATCGGGGCTGTAGGTCAGGGCAATGACGCCGTCCATCTTGTTGCTGCGCACCATCACGAAGCTCTTTTGCTCTACTTCGGCGTCATAATTCGTGATCATCAGCACGGCGCGGTAGCCTCTGTTCATCAGACACTTGGTCAGCTCGTCCGTCAGATAGGCGAAGAAAGGGTGCTTGAGCGATGGCATGACCAGAGCGACGCTGTAGGTTTTACTGCTCTTGAGTGCGCGGGCGTAGGTGTTCACCTGATAGCCCAGCTTGTCGATGGCAGCCTCAACGCGCTCACGGCTCTTCTTACCGACGGGCAGCCCGTTGATGACCTTGGAAACGGTGGCAAGAGACAATCCGCATTCACGCGCTACATCCTTCATGGTGGGGGTGGATTCGCGTTTCATTTTCGTTTACCTTTCAAATATCGTGAAAAATCAATCAAAATGGATACTGCGCAAGGCTATTATAACAGATAACAGCAAAGAAATAAAGCCCTATTTCACAAAAAAATAGAATTTTACGCAAAACGTTTTACGTTGGGATAAAGTGTACAAAAAACAGGATAAATTATGTGATAACTCACGAAAATCTCGATTATTAATGAAAAAACTTGTTAATTCATTGACTTGTTGAATAATTCGTGCTATTCTTTAGACACGTGAAAATCGTATCTGTGTAAAACGTTTAACTTGGTTGTCCCGGGCAGAATCTGACGGGCGGGACGCCTTGCGGACGCGCTACACAAAACCATCTCAATCATTTTATTATCAGAAAGGAAAATGCAAATGAAAAAGAGAGTTCTCGCAATCTTATTGGCACTCGTTCTGGTCCTCGCACTGGCAGCCTGCTCCAACGGCGGCAGCAGTGACAGTGGCTCCTCAGGCGGCAAAACAGCTATCACCATCTTCAACTCCAAAATGGAGATCCAGAGCCAGATGGAAGAAATGGCTAAGAAGTATTCAGAGGCTAAAGGCGTCGACGTTGAAGTCTACTATTCCTCTGACACGGTCGCAGCTCATCTGTCCACCCGCTATGCTTCCAACGATCCCTATACCATCTCTATGGTTGACGCGAAGGATGTTTATTCTCTCGCGAAAGAGCACGCAATCGATCTTTCCGATCAGGATTGGGTAAAGGATACCACTCAGGCGATCGCGATCGACGGCAAAACCTACGGCTTCCCGGTTTGTGTAGAGGCTCGCGGTATCATCTACAATGCGGACGCTATTAAGAAGGCTACCGGCGCTGACTTTGACCCCACCACTGTCAAGACCACCGCTGATCTGAAGGCTATCGCCGAGAAATGCGGCACCGGCGTCATGAAAGAAGACTGGTCTCTGGCAGCTCACTACCTCGCAGAGGTTTATGAGCAGCATGACGATCCCGATGCATTCATCGCGGGTATCAAAGACGGCTCCATCAAGCTCGCTGACGATCAGAAGTTCAACGCTTTAATGGACACCTTTGATGTTCTCAAGGAAAACAACTACGCGAAAGACGCTGCTATCTCCGCAGAGCGCGAAGTAACTGAGCAAAAGCTCGCTGAAGGCGAGATCGGCTTCATGTTCGGCGGCAACTGGGATTGGTCCGTCATCAACGCTTATGACTATTCCAAGAACATGGGTATCATGCCTGTTCCCAACGACATGAACGACGGTTCTTCCGAGAAGCTGGTCGGCGGCGGTTCCAAGTACTTCTTCATCGATTCTTCCGACAACACCAGCGACGCACAGCGTCAGGCCGCTAAGGACTTCCTGAACTGGCTCGTCAGCGACGCCGAAGGTCAGGACTTCATCGTTAACCAGTGCGCTCTGGTTCCCGCTTACTCCAACATCACTCTCGACGTTAAGGATCCGCTGGGCGCTTCCGTTAAGAAGTATGCTGATGCCAACGCTCTGATCCCCAACTACAACTATCTGCCCGATGATCATTATGCTAAGTGCGGCGCTATCTTCCAAAAGTATCTGGCAGGCGAAATCGATCGTGCAGCTTTCGCTGAGCAGGTTACTGATTATTGGAAGACCGCTGAGGTCGGCGCTCACTAATCAACAATTCGGTAATTTGTAATCAACTATTCCGACATTCCTTTTTTCTAAATGGCGGGGTGTTCACAGGCCGCTTGGGAACACCCCTCCGCTTTATTTATAGCAAAGCGGCAGATTGGAATGAATTTTGTGTATGAAACAAAATAAACTATCCTATAAAATTCAACAGTACCTGCTATTCGGCGGTCCGGGTACAGCGCTGTTTCTTGCGGTAGTTATTGTTCCGTTTATTTACGGTCTCTACCTTACCCTGACCAGCTGGGACGGCGTAAGTGCGGTCAAGCCCTTCGTAGGCTTCCAAAACTTCGTTGAAGCATTCAGCGACGGAGATTACTGGGCTGCAATGGGCCGCACGGTGATCTATTCCATCTTCGCCGTCGTCTTTATCAATATTCTCGCCTTTGGTCTGGCGTATCTCGTAACCCAGGGAATCAAAGGTCAAAACTTCTTCCGTGCCGGTTTCTTCGTACCGAACCTGATCGGCGGTATCGTACTCGGTTACGTTTGGAAGTTCGTATTTAACCGCGCTTTTGTCGCGATCTTCAACTCCACCTCTCTTCTCTCCACCACTGAGGGCGCCATGTTCTGTCTGATACTCGTATCGGTATGGCAGTACGCCGGCTATATGATGTTGATTTATGTAGCGGGCTTCATGAGCGTATCGAAGGATGTTGAAGAAGCGTCGAGGATCGACGGCTGTACATCCGCTCAGGCGATGAAAAACGTCACCATCCCGTTGATGCGCTCCAGCTTCGTACAGTGCATCTTCCTGAGCATCACCCGCTGCTTCGTTGTATACGACGTCAACCTGTCCTTGACCAACGGCGAACCATTCAAATCGTCGACCATGGCAGCGATGCACGTATATAACCAAGCGTTTACCTATAAGAATTACGGACTTGGCCAATCGGAAGCGGTCATCCTCTTCCTCGTTTGCGCCATCGTCGGCGTGACTCAGGTTCTCATCGGTAAGCGAGGGGAGGTCGAAGCGTAATGACTGAAAACGCGAAAGCTGCCAGAAAGAAGAAGATCGCCCATGTAGTAATGTGGATCGTACTTCTAATCTTATTTGTATGCTTCATATTCCCCTTCTTGCTTGTCGTTATCAACGTGTTCAAAACCAAGGGAGATATCACCGCGGATCCGCTCTCACTGATCGGTGCGCACGGATTCACGCTCCAGAACTTCCCCGAAGCGATGAAGAAGATGAACTTCCTCACGGTATTCGGAAACTCTCTGATTATCACCGTATGCTCGACGATCCTGACGATCGTTCTCTCGTCAATGACAGCATTTGTTATTGTCCGAAACGGCAGATGGAAGCTCTGCACGCTGATCTTCTCGCTGATGATCGCGTCGATGGTCATTCCGTTCCAGGTTCTGATGGTTCCGTTGGTTTCTGTATACGGTCCCATTTTGAACTCCCGCATCACCCTGATACTGATGCACGTCGGTTTTTCGATGTCTATGGCGGTATTTATGTTCCACGGGTCGATCAAGACAAATATTCCCTTAGAGCTTGAGGAGGCGGCTACGATAGACGGCTGCAACCGTTGGCAGACTTACTGGAAAGTAGTTTTCCCCCTGCTCAAGCCCACCATCGCAACGGTAGGAATCATCAACGCTATGGCGTATTGGAACGACTACCTGTTGCCCAGCCTGGTTCTCAAGAAGAAGGAACTTTATACGATCCCGATCGCTACCCAGGCTTTCTATGGCACCTATTCAACAGATATTGGTTTGATTATGGCGGCTCTGCTGCTTGCCATGCTCCCCATTTTGATTCTGTACGTATTCCTGCAGCGCTACATCGTTGAGGGCGTTACCTCCGGCGCTGTCAAAGGATAATTTCTGTTTTCATGCTTTCCTTCTCCTTTTCAAGAGTAAACGCCGGTTAACGCCGCAGCTATCTGATATCGTGATGTCAGTTTAACCGGCGTATACTCGGGGGAAGACAAAGCAAAACATGGGATAAGGAGGTCCCGCTGGATGAAAAAAATATTTAAATCCGACAGTCCCATCATGAAGGCGCTGACAATCGCGGCAGATCTTCTTATTCTGAATTTGCTGACCATGGTTCTTTGTATTCCCATCATCACGATGGGCCCCGCCGTCACAGCCATGAACGATATCGTCATTCACATCGTCCGCGGCGAAGAAGGCTACACCGTAAAACCGTATTTCCAATCCTTTAAGGCGAATTTTAAGCAGGGCATGATTCTGGGGCTGATACTGGCGGCCGCAGCCGGGATCCTCTATCTGGATTATCTTGCTGCGCAGACGTACATTCCCATTATGAGAGCTCCGATCATCGCGATCGGCGTCATCATCCTGGCGATCGCGTTTTATGCGTTCGGTATGCTTGCCCGCTATGAGAATACGCTCCGCGGCACGATGAAAAATGCCGCGATGCTGGCAGTGGGGAATTTTCCCCGCACTCTGTTTATGGTCGTATGCGCCGTTGGATTGTGGTTCGTATGCATCCATTTCTATCAGTTCGGAATACCGATTTTACTGTTGTTCGGCCTTTCGCTCCCGTGCTATGTGAACATTCTGCTTTTGAACGGAGTTTTCCGTAAGCTGGACGGAGAAGAGGAGCCAGAAGACGAAGAAGAAGGCGAAGCAAATAACAGCAAGCTTTGGAAAAAGTTCTATCAAAAGAAATAAACCATAAGGAAGGAATTATGCCTAGTATTCTTCTTTCCCGTGCGCGTGATTATGAAACCGAGCACCTTTTTGATGTGCCGCCTGCGCATCTCCCGCGTTTTCATGTAACGGGAGGCGTCGGCTGGATCAACGACCCAAACGGCTTTTCGCTGTATCGGGATGAATATCATTTGTTTTTTCAGTATAATCCCTATGATGTATATTGGGATACCATGCATTGGGGACACGTCAAGACCCGGGATTTCATCCGCTGGGAACGCCTCCCCTGTGCGCTGGCTCCGGACAAAAGCTATGATGAATTCGGTTGCTTTTCCGGCAGCGCACTTGAGCTTAGGGACGGACGTCACCTTCTGATGTATACCGGCGTGAGCAAGACGGACGACGGACAAGAGTTCCAGACCCAGTGTCTTGCCTTCGGCGATGGCCTCGATTATGAGAAATACGAGAACAATCCGGTCATCGGTCCGGAACTGCTTCCTCCCGGAGGGAGTCACGTTCACTTTCGCGATCCTAAGATCTGGCAGGAAGGCGAGAAATTTTATGTCGTAACGGGTAATCTCAGCGCAGATGACAACGGAGCGGTGTTGCTGTTTGAAAGCGACGACGCCCTCAACTGGCGTTTCGTAAACACGGTAGCAGCGTCGGAAAACCGACTGGGTAGGATGTGGGAGTGTCCCGATCTGTTCCGGTTGGATGGAAAAGACGTATTGATTGTCAGTCCGCAGGAGATGAGTACAGAGGGAATGGAGTTCCTGTACGGAAATACCACTCTGTACCTGATCGGAGAGCTTTCCGAGGACGGTAAGCTGCTGAGAGAATCGGAGCATACGATTGATTACGGACTGGATTTTTATGCGCCTCAAACGGTTCTTACAGAAGACGGCAGGCGCGTGATGATCGCGTGGATGCAGTATTGGAACAGCGTGGATGTCCGTCCCGTTGACGATCTGCCCTTCTTCGGCCAGATGACGCTTCCGCGCGAGCTGAATGTCCGCGACGGAAGACTGATCCAGAATCCTGTCAGAGAGCTCGAAAGCTATCGCTCACAGCACGTTGCTTATGCCGACGTTCCCCTGAACGGCAAAACAGCCTTCCACGATGTGAAAGGCAGATGCCTTGATCTTACCGTAGATATCCGACCGGATGATAACGCGCTTTACAAAAGCGTCACCGTCTGTCTTGCCGAGGGAGATGGCTATGCGGTCACCGTAAGCTACGATCCCGAAAAAGGCACCGTCCTTGTGGACAGGAGCCGCGGCGGATGGCCTGAGAACGTTATAAGTCGGCGGGAATTCGCTGTTCGTGACAGAGAAGGCGCGATCACACTTCGCTTCATCCTCGACCGATACAGCATAGAGCTGTTTGTCAACGAGGGAGAGCAGGCGGCGACTTTTGCGATCTTTTCTCCCGAGTACGCCGACGGGATCAGCTTCGGATCCGAGGGCGATGCCACTATCACCGTCGAACAGTACACACTGGATATTTAAAACTATATGATTTCAATCTATAATCCAATGGCGAGCGATCACTCCACAATAATGAGCGTTCGACCATAAAAAGAAGGAGGATTATTTCCGTCAGCTTGCGGTGCGGCAGCGTGGAGACCTGTCGTAATGCGGTGCGTTTTACAGTAAACGCCGCGAGGCGGTTTGGAGGAGTCCTTATCGTCAGAGCAAGATTACATGTCAGAAGTTATATTAAAGGGAATCAAAAAAATCTATGACGGCGACGTAACAGCCGTTCACGATGTAAACATTCATATCAAAGATAAAGAGTTTATCGTACTGGTCGGTCCTTCCGGCTGCGGTAAGTCCACGACTCTCCGCATGGTAGCGGGTCTTGAGGATATTTCCGACGGAGAACTGTATATCGACGGTAAGTTATGCAACGACGTTGAACCCAAGGATCGCGATATCGCGATGGTATTCCAGTCCTACGCTCTTTATCCTCACATGACCGTCCGCGATAATCTCGGCTTCGCGCTGAAGCTGAAGAAGGTCCCGAAAGCGGAGATCAAGAGAAAGGTAGAAGAGGTCGCCCGCGTACTGGATATTACCCAGTATCTTGACCGTAAGCCGAAGGCTCTTTCCGGCGGTCAGCGCCAGCGTGTCGCGATAGGCAGAGCGATGGTTCGTGACCCGAAGGTATTCCTCATGGACGAGCCGCTGTCGAACCTTGACGCTAAGCTGAGAAACCAGATGCGCGCCGAGATCATCAAGCTTCGTTCCCGCATCAACACGACCTTTATGTATGTAACGCATGACCAGACCGAGGCGATGACGCTGGGCGATCGTATCGTCATCATGAAGGACGGTTTTGTCAATCAGATCGGTACGCCTCAGGAGTTGTTCGGCAAGCCTGTCAACCTCTTTGTCGCCGGCTTTATCGGTATGCCTGTCATGAACTTTTTTGCAGGCTGCAACCTGTTGCTCGAGGGCGGCAAGTATTACGCAGAGATCCGCAACGTCAAGTTCGAGCTTGACGAGTTCCAGCAGAAGGCGCTCAAATCCCGCAATCAGAAGCCCTGCGAGATTATCTGCGGCATCCGTCCCCAGCATATCACTGTCGGTGAGGGCGAGCTGAGCGCAAAGGTCGAAGTCAGCGAGCTGCTCGGCACCGAGTTTAACCTCCACGCCCGTTCCGGCGACGATGAGGTCGTTATGGTCATTCCCACAATGGATCTCAATACCGACGTTTCTATGGGCGCTAACATCAAGTTTACCGTCCAGCCGAAGCTGATCCAGCTCTTTGATAAGGAAACAAAGAACAACCTTATCTGGTACGATCCGGTTTCTGCTAAGGCAAACGCTCCGGAGTGCGCAAGGTATTAAAGGATCATTCTGATTAATTACCCTTTTCGGTTTTCGTTTGCGCCGGGCTGCTTCGGCAGCCCGGCACTCCTTTTATTACGCAATAAACAATACGAGGTTTTGAAATGGACAAAATATTTGATGTAGTTGCCTTAGGCGAATTGTTGATCGATTTTACGCAGAACGGTGTGTCGGATCAAGGCAATCCACTGTTTGAAGCCTGCCCCGGCGGCGCTCCCTGTAATGTGCTCGCCATGCTGAAGAAGCTCGGCAAAAGCTGTGCCTTCATCGGCAAGGTCGGCGACGATATTTTCGGCAGAAGTCTGCGCGATACTGTCGCCTCGATCGGGATCGATACCGGATCGCTGCTGACGGATCGATTTGTGAATACAACGCTTGCGTTTGTGCAGACCTTTGAGAATGGAGACCGCGACTTTTCCTTTTATCGCAATCCGGGCGCGGATATGATGCTTACCCCGGATGAGATTCCCGCCGATCTGCTGCGGCGCGCGGAGATATTCCATTTCGGCACGCTGTCTATGACGCATGATACGGTGCGTGAGGCGACAAAAAAGGCGGTAGCGACCGCAAAAGAAAACGGCGCTTTGATATCATTTGACCCAAATCTTCGTCCTCCTTTGTGGAGTAGCCTGGATGCTGCCCGCGAGCAAATCGAATGGGGACTCTCACAGTGCGATATCCTGAAGATCGCCGATAACGAGATCGAGTTCCTGTCAGGCAGCGCGGATTTTGACAAGGGCGCGGCATATCTGAAAAAGAACTTTCCGAACATCCGCCTGATTAATATCACCGCCGGACCGGACGGAAGTTATTCCTATTACGCAGATCAGCGGGTATATGTGCCCGGCTTCCGGCTCGGCGGAACGATCGAAACCACCGGCGCGGGGGATACGTTCTGCGCGTGTATTCTCGCGTGTGTATTGGAGAAAGGTCTTGACGGTTTAACGGAGAACGATCTCCGGCGCTTTCTGCGCTTCTCAAACGCAGCGGCATATTTGGTTACCACCAAAAAGGGAGCGATCCGCTCGATGCCCGAACGTAGTCAGATCGACGCGATCCTTGCAGTAAACTGATCCGTCTTTTCGTTTTGCGACGATACTGATAACTGATTTGCACATTACCGTATCAGGGAGAACGATAGTTATGAAAAAGGATTATTCCAATGAACTCGGCATCCGCTTCAAAATACGCTATGACGAATTGAAGTGGCTCTATTATGAGCTGTATCATGATGATAAGCAGGGCTTTGATTATCTCTGCAAGCTGATAAAACAGTATTATACCGAACGCGACGAGGCTTTGAAAAAGCGTGACCGTGAACGTGAGCTGGACACCTATTGGTATCGCGGTAACGACATCGTCGGCATGATGCTCTATGTGGATAATTTTGCCAACAATCTCAACGGTGTGATCAAAAACATCGATTACTTCACCGAGAGCGGCGTCAACTACATCCATCTGATGCCCCTGCTCGACAGTCCCGAAGAAAACAGCGACGGAGGCTATGCGGTATCCGATTTCCGAAAGATTCAGCCTAAGCTCGGCACGATGGAAAATTTGCAAAAGCTGACAACCCTCTGTCATGAGCGCGGTATCAACTGCTGTCTGGACTTTGTGATGAATCACACCAGCGATGAGCACGCATGGGCAAAAGCGGCGCGTCAGGGCGATCCGGATGCCCGCAGCCACTATTTCTTTTTTGACAGCTGGGAGACGCCGAACGAATATGAAAGAACGGTCCCGCAGGTTTTCCCGACGACCGCGCCGGGGAACTTCACTCAGCTTGAAAGCGGAGAGATCGTGATGACGACCTTCTATCCGTATCAGTGGGATCTGAATTACGCGAATCCAATGGTGTTCAACGATATGACAGCCAATATGCTATTCCTCGCCAACGCCGGCATAGACGTTATCCGCCTTGACGCGGTGCCCTATATCTGGAAGGAGCTAGGCACCAGCTGCCGCAACCTGCCGCAGGTTCACAACATCGTGCGAATGATGCGCATTATCTGTGAGATTGTGTGTCCGTCGGTTTTGCTGCTCGGCGAGGTCGTGATGGAACCCTCGATGGTTGCACCGTATTTCGGAACAGAGGAAAAGCCCGAGTGCCATATCTTGTATAACGTTACGACGATGGCGAGCATCTGGAATACCTATGCTACGCGTGACGTCCGCCTGCTGCGTAAACAGATTGACAAGGTCAGCAAATTGCCGCCAAACTGTGTGTTCCTCAATTATTTGCGCTGCCACGATGATATCGGCTGGGGGTTGGATTATGACTTCCTTCGTTGTTTCGGCATGGACGAGATACCTCATAAAAAATTCCTGAATGATTATTTTACCGGCAGATTCAAGGGCAGTACCGCGCGCGGAGAATTGTATAACGAAGATCAGATTTCACAGGACGCGCGTCTTTGCGGAACTGCTGCGAGCCTTTGCGGCATTGAGGCGGCGCTGTGGGACAAGGATGATAAGGCGCTCAGTGTCGCTATCGACGCTGATATTATGCTCCACGCATTTATGTTTTCCCTGAGCGGCATCCCCGTCATTTACAGCGGTGACGAGGTCGGTCAGCTGAACGACTATATGTATCATGCTGATATCAACAAGAAGTTTGACAGTCGTTATCTCCACCGCGGCAAATTTGACCGCAAGCTCGCCAAGAAACGCACCGATCCTGACAGCTATCAAGGCAGGATATTCAACTCTCTGAAGAAACTGGGCGAGGCGCGTGGAAAGAACAGGGCTTTCAAGCAATGGGCGAAGATATCGACCTTTGATACCGGCTCGGATAACGTTCTGGGATTTTTCCGCACGTACAAAGAGCAGAATCTTTTGGCGCTGTTCAATTTCTGTAACGAGGAGCGTACAGTCGAGTTTGACATGAACCTTTCCTACACCGATCTGTTGACCGGCACAAAGCATACAAAGCAGCAGATCACCCTCGGAGCTTACGGCTTCGTTTGGGCGCTGACAGAATAAAAAAGCTTTCATGAATCACAACAGGGACGTCCGAATAGGGCGTCCCTATTTTAGGTATCAAAGACCCGAATATAGAAGAGCAATTTCAATAACAGATTGTAACTTTTTCGACTATGTTTTTCCATTGACTTATTTTTCAGGTGAACTATAATACTAGATAGGACAATTGAAGAGAGAATCAATCATAGTCTTGTGTGTCGACCGGCTTGACACATGAAACCATATCTATATAAAAACAATGGAGGCGAAATGAAAATCAATACGAACAGCAAAGGTATAACGGAATAAAGGAGGAATGACCGACACAGATAGAAGCGCTGCCCTATGGCAGCAAACCGTAAAGTAATAAATAAAGAAGACCTGATGGGATTACCGCCATCCCCAGAAACAAAGCGAGAATAGAAAAGGTATAAGATAATAGGCAGGGAGCAAATGTGAAGCTCCCTGCCTATAACACTATGTATAATTGTAAAATGCAACAAATCCGAAACAATCACCTGAGATGACGATTTCGGATTTGTTATGCTTTGGTGGAGATAAGCGGATTCGAACCGCTGACCTCTTGAATGCGAAAGGTTGAAAAGCCGTACCACGGGGTCACACGCAGGTTATTTCAACACCACCGATTATCGGAGAAAAGCCAGTGTTTATGCGGGTTTGTGAGCTATCAACCGCAAAAACGTTTAGAAGAAGCCAAATCGCGATTTTCTCAAAAAATCGGAAAATTGTTAGAAAAAGTGTTAGATAAGTGTTAGAAAGCCCGCCGTTGCAAAGCGTTATTTCACCCGAAAAAGGAGAGATCTCTACTCCCGTTTTCGGGATCTTTTTTGTTTACGTTACCATGAAAAATCGGAGTCAACTCTTGCAAACATTTCCGGTCTTCAAATGCTGATTTATGCGGACTGTAACGGGACTATCTTTTCCAGAAGCTCCTCGGGTTCGCAATACAGCGCCTTCGCCAGCCTGATTACATACTCTGCCCGCGCCATGTTGATGTTCTTCTGACGCTGCTCATATTGCTGGATCGTTCTCAACGGAACGCCGCTCTCCTCGGCAAGCTGAGACTGGCTCAGCCCCGCACGCTGGCGGTATTGCTTCAGCTTGGTCGTTCTGTTGCTCAGATACCTTTCATCGAGCAGATCGCAGAAGTGTCGGATATCCATTTCGTGGTAGGGAGAATACAGCGCCTTGATCTTTGTGATATCTTCCGCATCAACGATCTCGCGGAATGGTATACCTGTGTTCCACTGATAGTACGCAAGCGCCCAGCCGAGCCAGTATTCTTCGGAGCGATCCATAGAGGGCTTCGGCTGAGTGCGTTCTGTTGTGTCACCGATGACAGCATACGCCATTTCGATTCCTGACATACCAGCCAGAAGCGAGGAATCCCCTTGCTCAAACCGTTTACAGACGTCGCTGTCCAGGAACTGCTTCCAAAATTCCGTCAAGTCAAGATGAAGATCGTATACAGCAAAATCCAGCATCCTGCCCAGCGCCGTTCTTGCTTTCTCAAGGTAAACCTTATCGTAAGCGTGGATCATGCGGTTTCATCTCCTCGTCCAGAATCGTGGTGATATACAGATCACCCCTTTGTCGTTTGTTGCGTTCTGTATTGAAGTATTCGCGCCGTGCGGTCTTATCGCGAAGCTGTTTTTTAGCGTACCACTCGCTGTGCAAAGCGACTTCATTCCCAACATAGTGTATGCGGTTGAAAGCCTCTTTACTCTTGAGAACGATCTGCTGACCCAGCTTGCCCAGGTGCATCGCATTGTTGAGCTGACGGTAGGAGATCGTGCCGTTGATAAAATCCTGCGCAAAGGAGAAATAGCTGTCATCGGCGCGGTAGCCGATCATGATATCTGCCTTTGAATAGTTGATCAGGAAGTTATTCAAAATGTATTCCTTCGCTTCCAAAGCAAGTCCGGATGGGACGTCAAACTCACGATTCTCCAGCAGAACCGCCAGCCAATGGAGGATGCAGTAGTCATCGCTGTTCAGATCAAGCACGCTCAAACCGTCCATCTCAATATCATAGATATTGGCGAAGCCGTCGCGATCTAAAGACACGCCCCATTCTTTAGCCATCTCGATGGAATCGGTGCAGTAGAAGCCGAGACCGTAGTCGTTGTAGCGCTTGCCGTAACCAAACTTCGGCTTTTCGATGACGTCCTTTGAACCATGATAAATGCGCTGAATCATCCTGTTACCTCTTTTCTCTGACTACTCCCACAGGAGTATGTTCTTTTACAGCTTCATTATACTCCCATAGGAGTATAATGTCAATGATGAATACAAAATATATTTGAATTATAATTGACAATTCATGAATGCTTATGTTAAACTGTTCTATGTTATAGAACATAGAACACTAAGAAGGGAGGTGCTACGGATGAAGCAAGCTCACGATGAAAACAAAACGATAAAAAAGGCAAGAATCCAACTGGGTAAGATGATCCAAAAGCTGAGGGATAAGCGTGGCTTCAGCTTACGTGAATTAGCGAGACAAGTCGATATGCCCCCTTCAAACTTGAAGTATATCGAAGATGGCGTCAACGCTCCAACTTCCGATAAATATCTGAGTATTGTTAACGCACTGTCGCCCGAGCATAATGAGCGACAAAAACTGGATTCTACTTACAGCCTCATCCGTGGAACACCTCCTCCGGATGTATGCAGGATCCTATGCTCTAACAAAGATTTGAATGATGTTATCAGATTGATCGACGGGGTTGAGTTGAATCCCAATCAAATTATTCAGATAAAACAACTATTCAGTTCATTTATTCATACCCCCTCGGAAGGAGAAACAGAAAATGGCAAAGATTTATAATTATGAGGTTATGCTTGACGATACCTCGATAGATGTCAGTAAAGAAGTCGCTCTGGTATGGTCGATAGCGAACTCTCTGCGCGGAGCATATACCTCCGACAAATATAAAGATGTCATCATCCCGATGGTAATCATTCGTCGATTTGAGTGTGCGCTTGCCGACACAAAGGACGCCGTAGTTGCTAGGTATAAAGCAAATCCTACTCAGCCCGCAGCGATCCTTGAAACTGTTTCGGGTTACCCCTTCTACAATACCAGCGATTATACACTGGCGCGTCTTTTGAACGACAGCGATAGTATAGCTGATAACTTTAAAAGCTATATTGACGGCTTCTCGGCAAATGTGCAGTCGATCATCTCTAACCTTGATTTCAAGAAGCAGATCGACAAGATGGATAAAAATAACCGCCTTTACGGTGTCGTCAAAAAATTCTCCGAGATCGATTTCAATCCGAGATCTATCGACGGTCTGAAGATGGGCTATATCTTTGAAGATCTGATCCGTCGCTTTTCAGAAAATGCTGAAGCCGGCGATCACTATACCCCCAGGGAGGTTATCCGTTTGCTCACTAACATCCTGCTCGCAGAGGGGTGCGAGGATCTGCTGACGGAAGAAGGCAAGATCGCTACCGTACTCGACGCGGCATGTGGGTCGGGAGGTATGCTCTCCACAGCCAAGGATTTTCTCGAGAGAAAGAACACAGGCGTCGATGTACGATTGTTCGGTCAGGAGATCAACCCGGAATCCTTTGCCATCTGTATGGCAGATATGCTGATTAAAGGGCAGGACGCAAGAAACATTCGCGGCGGTGAAGAAGCGAACACCCTCAAAAAGGATTGTTTCCCCGATCAGAAGATGCGACTCGTGATCATGAACCCTCCATTCGGTACCTCTTGGGGAGGAAAAGATGCGCCCGACGGACAAGAGAAAGCCGTCCGCGATCAAAAGAAAAGGGGCGGTCGATTTGAACATGGGCTGCCTGCTACGGGCGACGCTCAACTGCTCTTTATGCAGCACGCTATCAATAAGCTCGATGACAGAAACGGACGTGCCGCGATCATCTCCAACGGTTCTCCCCTTTTCTCCGGCAGTACGACGAGCGGCGAGAGCCAGATCAGACGCTGGATGCTGGAGGAGGATCTGATCGAAGCGATCATCGCTTTGCCGTCACAGTTATTCTACAATACCGATATCGGAATCTATGTCTTTATCCTCTCCAGAAATAAGCGTTCCGACCGTAAAGGAAAGGTACAGCTGATCAATGCGGTAGATATGTGGAAACCTCTGCGCAAATCTCTCGGCAAAAAGCGCAGAGAGATCGACAAAGACAGTATGAAGCGTATCACAAAGCTGTATGCCGATTTCAAAGAAACACCGCACTGCAAGATCTTCCCGAATGAAGAATTCATGTTCCGTGAATACTCTGTTTGGCAACCGCTTCAAAGGCGAGCTGTGCTGAACCGGGAGAGTGTTGACCGTCTCAGGAACAGCGCGTATTTCACCGCGAACGCTAACCTGTATAACGATGCGGAATTCGAAGAACTGGAAGAAATGAACCCTCGCAGCGTTGCCGATGAGAAGAAGTACAAGAAGTATGTCGCGGGTAAAGCGTTCGCTGCAGAAGTCCTGCAAATACTGGAGGATAACCTCTCCGAAACCGTGTATATGGATTACGCGGTATTTGAAAAGTATCTCAAAAAGCTCCTTTCGAACGTAGACGGTTATTCTGATAGTCGGCTGACGAACATTGCGATGATACTGTCCGAGATGGATAAAACGGCTGTGGTTCAGAAAGACAAGAAGGGCAATATCATCACAGACCCCACCACCAAGGATACAGAGATTATCAAGCTGACGAAGGATCCCGAAGAATACTTCCGCGAGGAGGTCTATCCCCATGTTCCCGACGCTGTATGGGCATATGAGTTTGATCCGTCAAAAAAGGAGAGCCAGACGAATAAGGAGAGGCAAGGAGCCGAGTTCCCCTTCACCCGCTTCTTCTATCAGTATAAGGCACCCGAAAAGGCTGACGATCTGCTGGCACAGTTCATGAAACTGGAAAAAGATCTGAGCGAAAAGATCGCCGCTTTGCAGGAAAGCGAGGGCTGACCATGGCAGAACAAATGAAACCGAGCGGGATTGCTTGCATTGGTGATATTCCCATGAGTTGGAAGGTTGAGCCCATAAAATACCTCGTAGAATTCTACAATGGTGATCGAGGCGAGAATTATCCATCAAAAGGAGAGATTATTTCGACTGGTATACCGTTTATAAATGCAGGACATATCCAAAACGGTAGCTTGAACATGGATGATATGGATTACATCTCGGAACAAAAGTATAAAACTATGGGTGGAGTAAAACTTTGTTCAAATGATATACTATATTGTTTGCGCGGTAGCATAGGAAAAAATGCAATTATTGATATATCAAAGGGAACTGTTGCTTCCTCTCTTGTTGCAATAAGAAGCATTAGTATTAATCCCTTATTCTTGTTCTTTTCACTGAATACAAGCATCGAAGAAGAACAACGTTCTCTTTGGGATAACGGAACAGCGCAACCAAATCTTTCTGCTGAAGATTTAGGAAAGTTTAAGGTGTGTATCCCTCCCACAGATGAGCAATCCTTGATTGCGTCCCACATAAAAGTAAGATGTGGCGAGATTGATAGCATTATTGCCGATATCGAAAAGCAAATCGAACTGCTGAAACAGTACAAAAAATCCCTGATCACCGAAACAGTAACCAAGGGCCTGGATAAGTCCGTACCGATGAAAGACAGCGGGGTGGATTTTATCGGAAAGATACCCCAGCATTGGGGCGTAAAAAGACTGAAATATATGTTGGAAAACTCAGATAACAACTTGAAAGTTGGACCGTTCGGCAGTTCATTAGCAGGTAGCGATTATACTGATGAAGGCAAATGGGTATATAATCAACGCTTAGTCCTTGATAATAACTTTACCGTAAACGATACATTTGTATCTGAAGAAAAGTATAAGGAACTCATTTCATTCCGTGTGTATGCTGATGATATTCTCATTACAACCAGAGGAACAATAGGAAAAGTGGCAATTGTTCCCAAAGGAGCAGAAATAGGTATTCTACATCCATGTTTGATTAGATTTCGGATAAATATGGATACAATGATATCAGAATTACTCATGCTGATTTTTAATGAATCTGATTATGTAAAAGAACAATTGGTTTGGATGAGTAATGCCACGACTATCGAAGTTATTTACTCGTATTCTCTTAAGAATATTATTCTGCCAATTATTCCGATAAAAGAGCAAAAAGCAATCTTTGAATTTTTGAATAGCAAATGTAATCTGATAAACAAAATAATAACTGAAAAAGAGGAAGCACTTGGATACTTGCAACAGCACAAGAAATCCCTTATCTATGAATATGTCACGGGTAAGAAGCGCGTAAAGGAGGCTATGTGATATGGCAATCAAAAGCGGACAGCTCAAAGAAAAAACCGATTATCAGGCATATATCCTCGAGATGCTGCGCGATGAGAACGGTTACCGGATCCGTCCCGCGACTGCGTTTGAGCCCGGTTACGGTATGGACACGGAGCTTCTCTTTTCGTTCCTGCAGCAAACGCAGCCCGAAGAGATGGAAAAGCTGCAAAAGCTCTATCGCGACAAGACCCGCCCGACGATCCTCAATTATATCAATAATGAGATCAATAAGAAGAACCGCTCCCTGCTGGATGTGCTCAAGCACGGCGTAGAGTTCGACACCGGTATTACGCTGCGACTGATGTACCGCAAGCCTGCGAACTCCTTTAATCCAAAGGCGGACGCCCTCTATCAGCAGAACATTCTCTCTGTTATGGAAGAGGTGTACCATAAAGAAGGCGAGCGTATCGACCTTGTCATTTTCCTCAACGGTATCGCGATCTTTACCTTTGAATTAAAATGCAATACCAGCGGTCAGAACTATGAGGATGCGATTCGTCAGTATAAGTATGAGAGGGATTACAAAACCCGCCTGCTGAAATTCAAGGCGGGATGTCTGGCGCATTTTGCGATGGATCTGAACGAGGTGTATATGTGCACCAACCTCAGAGGAAAATCTTCCTTCTTCCTACCGTTCAACAAAGGAAGCGGCGAGGGAATCAACTCCGGTAAGGGAAACCCGCATAATGAAAACGGGATCAACGTCGCCTATATGTGGGAGGATATTCTGAAAAAGGATACCGTCCTGTATCTGATCGACAAGATCATTTTCCTGCAGAAGACAGTCAGGAAGAATCCCGATACAGGCAAGAGAGAGAAGAAAGAAACGCTTATCTTCCCTCGCTATCACCAGCTCAACGCCGTGCGCAAGGTCATCGCCGATGTGACGGAACATCATACGGAGAAGAACTATCTGATCCAACACTCTGCCGGCAGCGGTAAAACGAATACGATCGCGTGGCTTGCACACCGTCTGGCTTCTTTGCATGACGCCGAGGATCATGTGATCTTTGACACTGTATGTATCATCACCGATCATATCGTAGTCGACCGACAGCTGCAGGATGCCGTACTCTCTCTGGAACACAAAGCCGGTCTGATTAAAGTTATGGACGATTCCTGCAACGCCCAAGATTTAGCGGACGCGCTGAACAGCAACACGAAAATCATCGTTACCACTATTCACAAGTTCATGTATATTCATGACGCGGTAAAGGAACTGAAAAACAAGACCTTTGCGGTCATTATCGACGAGGCGCATTCCTCTACCGCGGGCGTTATGATGGAATCGGTCACTTATGTTTTATCGGAAGACCGCGGGGACGATGATATGAGTATGGCTGATCTGATTGAGGAGGAGATCGAAAGAAGCGGTAAACAGCCGAATGTTTCGATGATAGCCTTTACTGCTACTCCAAAGCCGACAACGCTCCAGCTCTTCGGCACACTTAACGAGGACGGCAAGAAGGTTGCGTTTGACCTCTACTCTATGAAACAGGCGATCGAAGAAGGATTTATTCTTGATGTTCTGCAGAACTATGTGACCTACAAGACGTATTACCAGATCAATAAAGCGATCGAGGACGATCCCGAGCTTGAAACGATAGCGGCAAAGCGAAAAATCGCTAAGTACATAGAACTGCATGATACGAATATTGCCCAGAAGGTCGAGATCATCATCGAGCATTTCAAGAATAATGTCATGAAAGAACTCGACGGCAAGGCGAAGGCGATGGTTGTAACCTCCTCGCGCCAGTCTGCGGTGAAGTATCGAAACGAGTTTGTCAGCTATGTCACCAAACACGGTTATACAGGGATCCATGCGCTGGTCGCTTTCTCCGGTAAGGTGACTCTCGACGGAACCGAATACACCGAAGCTGCGATGAACGGCATCTCTGAAGAAGACCTTCCCGAGACATTCGATTCCGGCGATTATCAGGTACTGTTGGTAGCTAATAAATACCAAACCGGATTTGACCAGCCTAAGCTGTGCGCAATGTATGTCGATAAGAAGCTGCGCGGCGTTTCTGCTGTACAAACCCTGTCACGCTTGAATCGAATCTGTTCTCCTTATGATAAAAAGACCGTGATTCTGGATTTCAAGAATGAATATGAGGATATCCAGAATGCTTTTGCTCCGTTCTATACTGCCACCATTCTTAACGAGACCATTACTCCGTCGGATATCAGAGCAGTAGAAGCACAGGTAGATGAATACGGATTTTTGGATATAGATGATATCGATCGCTTCAATGAGTATTTGTATCAGGACAAGAGAAGCGGCTCCGATAAGGCAAAGATGTGGTCACTTTTAGACAAAGCGTTACAGCTGATCAATCGTCATACGGATCTGGAGAAGATGGAGATTCGCGCTACGATTAAGCGCTTCCTCCGATTCTACAGCTTCCTTATCCAAGCAACCTGCTTTGAGAGCATTGACCTTCATAAGAAGTATAATTTTCTCTCCTATCTGGTAAAAGAGATCGAAGTCGGCGGAGGTGGAAACGATTTTGATATCGCCGACAAAATTACCGCATCGAACTTCCGTCAGAAGAAAACAAGGGAGCAGTCTGCCGAGATCGACTCAAAGCCGGAAGTCAATCTGCCAAAGCCGAACGAGGTCTACTTTGATGAAACGACCAAAAAGAAACTGTCAGAAATAATCGAGGAAATCAACGCAACATATAACAAGAGTTTTGATGTAGATGTTGCGACAAAGTCCGCCTTGCAGATGCGAGATCTGCTTTTGAAAAACGGTCACCTTCGTGACAGTGCCAGAAGCAATAATCTCAGAGACTTTGCTTTTGCATATTATGATGCAGTACAAGACGCACTGCTTGATGGCTATGAGCAGAATCAAGATTTTTTTGCCCTGTTATTGGAAAATGATGAGAAGAAGCGTGAGCTGATGCGTGTTTTTCTTGAAGATGTATATAAAGCTCTTCGAAGTACTGATGATAATTAACGGCCTTTCAGCCATAGCTTTCCTACCGGACAGGCTATGGCTGAATTCTTTCGCTTGACTTATCCGATTTTCATGGTATTGTGTTATGCTTGTAAGGAGCGTGAGCATATGAGCGTAATTGAAGAATTATACTACGGAAACATCAGACCGACTGATGAACCGCAGAGTGTTGAGACAAGAAAAGCTTTGTCAGAAGTTACAGAATTGGAAGAAGCATTAGGTGAGAGCCTTACGGATAAGTGGCAGAAAGAAAAAATAGCGGAGCTTTCGGAGAGATACAGTAAGCTGATCACGCTGACCGAGCGCGATGGATTTCTTCAAGGCTTCCGTCTCGGTGCGAAGCTGATGGCTGAGCTCATGGCAGAGAACAACTGAATATATAACGAACAGCGGATCGGGCGCGTACAGGCGCGTCTGACCCGCTGTTTTCGATTGGATGAAATGTATAGGAGGATGAATAAAAGGTACGCATGCCCGATATGTCGGCATTTCACAGGCGTCAAAACATGACGCGCCAATCAAAGAAAACTTGATCCGCCCTTATGACCGAGCCCAAAAAAGGCTATGAACACATCTCTGTTCCATAGCCTTTATTCCTGTAGTGCTTTTCTCAACTTTTTTAGGATAGTTTTCAGCTTCTTTTCGGCGCCGCTCTCGGTCAATCCGAGCGACATCGACGACGCGCTCATAGTGGACTTGGGGAGATTGCCCAAGCAATTCAGGCAAATACCGAATCTTATCTCGATCAGCTTCTGCTCTGTTATTGTTAGGTCAGACAAAGCGGAGATCAGCTTCTCCCTCCGCTCTAACCGGAAGAACCAGTCCTCAGTTGTGTAGTTATCAGGGATCGGAGAAAAGAACTCTCCGTCTTCCTCTTCGACGTAGAAATCCGCATTATACTTCGGCTTGAAGGTTGCGACAGCTGTGATATAATCTTCTACGCTCTTTTCCGTCAGATCTAATTCCTTTGCAATCTCCGTGATGATCTCCCGAGTGGTTTTCTTATCATCACTTTTTGCGTAATACAGCCGCGCGATCTTTCTCAGCAGTGTATACTGATTCCTGTTATCCGGCTGAAAGTTACCGCAGTTGAGCCGGACATACTCGTGCCAGGCGTTGAGCGCCTTGAACTTGATCTGTTGCAATAAAGGGATATTCGAATCGTAGGTTTGCAAATCCTTCCACAGTAAAGAAGAAAATATCTGCTTCAGGTCATCGATACGATATTCTTCCAGCTCATACCTGCGGACAAATCTCAATGACCGCTCCTGCAATATCGGTTCGTAAAAATTCAGGAACTCATTGTAGTATTTTATATCGCCGCTTTGCTTATATCTCACAAAATACTCGTTCCAGTCATTCAGTCTGACGGGTGAGTAATCAAGCTCATACATTTAACATCTCCATTGCCTTTTGATAAACATTCGTTATTTCCATATCGTTCTCATATTGCGTTAAAGCATATTCAAAATCGACCTGCGCAAGTTCAAAACAATTGTCAATATATTCCTTCGCCTTGGCAGATACGGCTTCATCGTATTTGCCGAGGCTTTTGTTTTTTCGGATCAGATCGCTCCTGCGCTTCCATAACAGGTAGTACGGAGAGGCAGTCTTTTTCTGCTGTTCGGGCTTGCGTTGCAGCACCTCGGGGTGTTTTGCGACATACGCGCATGGTACGCCGTATTGCGGGTTCACCTTGCTGCAGTAGAGCTGTTTATGTGCGGTGGTCATAAAGAAGTAATCGTCGCAGATACCGCATTGCCACAGATAGTGACCGTGCATATAGCCCTCAAACAAATCAATATACAAAAAGTCCTTCAGATGATTGTACCAGACCTTGCGGAAGATACAGCTCTTACCATCCAGCGTTTCAACGACAGGAATCATCGACGCCTTCGTGCGAAAAGGTTGCTGATCGGTGTGAAACGCGAATGACAAATACGGGTCGGAAAGAAAGTCGCCGAACGCATCTGCCAACTGGCTTTTAGTCCTCGAACCGCGTTCTACAATCTTATGCGTCATTTGAAACACCAAAGCGGAATAGTGCTTCAGGTCATTGATTGTGTTATTAAGGATTCTGCCAACAGCCAGTACCGTATAGTAGTCATCCAAAGACTTCATCAGATCGTCCGCATGATCAGCCTCCTCAGTCGTGCTGAGATCGAAGCCGTTTTGATAAATAGAATAGATTTCAATGTATTGGTTTATTCTTTCTTCCGACAGAAGGAAAGTAATTCTTTTCTGATACTTTTCAAGATCAAATAGCGAAAAGAACGATATTCTTTTCAAAGAGTCGATTGCGTCGAGGAGCTTGTTTCGGTACTCTATCAGGTCATTATAAGTAAAATCAATCGAAAGCCTGTACGCAAGATTTTTCAATTCAACAAACGTTGTTGTGTCCGTGAATCGGCACTCAGGCTGAACAGCAGAATAGCTGGTATAACCGAGCGGGTACTCTTTTCCGTCGATCACGAAAGTATCTTTCTTATAAATTACCTCAAACAAATTGACAGTATCCATTATGTATTTTATGTCCTTCTCAAACAAAGCCGATTCACCTCCCGACAATAATATAGCACATTTGTTTGTGGAAATTATTGCGTTTTAGAATAATTGTTCGAAAATTCACAAGATTTAGGAAACGGTTTTGACTATTCACGGGAAAAGGCGGTTTTTCTGAAAAAGCTGACATTGATATAGTGGAAGGGCGAGCTTCCGAATAATCAATGAAGGAGGACTTGAATGTCTAACGAAAAAGAAAAGAATACTTCACAGTACAGTTATCCTTTCGAAATAAGGGATAACTGTCTCTACGTCACAACAGTCTCTAAACGGGGTCACAGTACCTCAAAGGTCTGCAACTTCGTCCCGCGTATCGTCAGCGAGAAAACCGTCGACGACGGCGCGGTGACGGAAAAGACGCTGGTACTCAGCGGCACACATGCCGACGGGAGTACGCTCCCGCCTGTCGAGGTGAACGGCGCCGATCTGAGCAATTTTAACTGGCTTCTTGATAAGTGGGGCGCAAAGTGCATCATCGAGGTCGGTCAGCGGTGCAAGGATTATCTGCGCTACTATATCCTGACGACCTCCGACAGCGCCGAACAGCTCACCGAATACCATGTGACCGGGTGGAAGAAAATCAATGGCGAGTGGCATTATCTTCTACCGGGCGACGACAGTCTCAACGTGATCTTGAAAGGTAAGCTGCAGCATTACTGCGGAGAGAGTAATTACGATCTGTACGATCCGATCGACGCGTACAATCTGTTTGAAAAACCTCCCGCGTCTTCTCTTGTTATCCATCCGCTGATCGCGTTCGCGTTCTTAACACCGCTGAATGAATTTATGCGACAGGCGGGCTGTATGCCGAAGTTTGTCCTCTTCCTTACAGGTCGGACGGGCACCAGAAAGAGTACGATTGCCGCGCTGATCCTCAGTTTCTTCGGCAAATTCACTTCCACCGATCTGCCGATGTCGTTCAGAGATACGGCAAACTCCATCATCGCCAATTCATTTTCATTAAAAGATGTGCTGACCTGCATCGACGACTTCTATCCCTCGGATAACGCCGAAATGAAGAAGCTGAATACAACAGCTCAGACAGTCATGCGCGCCTACGGCGACAGAACGGGACGCGCGCGGCTACGCTCCGATTCTACATTAATGGAGAGCAGACCGCCCCAAGGGAACGCCGTCATCACAGGCGAGCTAAGCCCCGATATCGGTGAGAGCGGTACGGCACGGTACTTCACATTGGAATTGAAGGAAGAGGACGTTGACCTCGGATCGCTGTCTGTTTGTCAGAGCGAAGCAACTGACGGCGCGTACCGCCGTACCATGTACGCCTACACACAGTGGCTTAAACGTCGGTATCTGTGTGACGATGATCATGTCGAGAAACTGAGGGACAAGCTGCTGAGTTGGCACAAAACCTACAGAAACAATTATTACCATCACAATCAAACTTGTCACGGTCGACTGCCTGAGATTGTCGCGTGCCTGATGATCGGGATGCGTTTCTTTCTGCAGTTCCTCAAAGAAAACTGTGTCATCAAGCAGGAGGATCAGGAGATCGAGCTGGAGCTGTTCCGCAAGGAGCTGTACGCTTTAGCCGATCAGCAATCTACCAACGTGGAGCATGACAAGCCCGTGAACATCTTCATCCGCAAACTGTATTCGCTGATCGAGGGAGGTAAAGTCATGATCACCGAGCGAAACCGACCCGATAATTTTGATCCTTATCCGCTCGGATATATCGGATGTCAGGACGAGGAGTATTACTATCTCAACAAGGATTTAGCGCATTCAGCCGTGAAGAAAATGTGCACTGAACAGGGCGAGAGTTTCCCCGTTTCGGCAAAGGCTTTGGTTAAAGCGCTGGCAGAAGAAAAGCTGATCAAAACGACCTCTTCGGGTAACACGGTTTCCGTTCGCTACTGCGGAAAGAATATGCGCTTCATCGCGTTGGATAAGAGCAAAGCAGAACAGGTGTTGGGTATGGAATAATTATCTGTGGCAACTGTGGCAAGGATAAGTAAACGCAGTTATTCAGCGCGCTTCAGTTGCAATTTACCTGTGGCGTTTTCTGCTTCAACCGTCATTTTCCTGTGGCGTTATCTGTGGCAAAGCAGCAGATTGCCTCAGTAATGCAGCAGATAGAAAAGAGTCGGAAACGGTTTGAACACTGAGTTTTTAATTTGGTGCCGCAGATGCATCAGATAAATTCACGCATATATAAGAAAAGATTTTTTCTTTCTGCCGATTAGATTCAGAGCTTCTTACAGAAAGTAATCTTCAGTTTTTGCTTATGAGTTGTTGTCTACAAGTGACTTTTCTTTCTGCATCCCTATAGTATCCATCTATAAGGAAGCGGAGGCAAGCAGAGCGTCCGGCTGTCCGCCGAACACGTCTGTTGCGGGCAGAAGCCCGCACCCACTTTTACAACTATTATGGAGGTGATATTACGGCAAAAAGAAAGAGAAATGTAACGCTGTCGATTCGATTGACAGCAGAAGAAAAGAAGGAGATTGCCGCCAAAGCGAAGCAGGCTCAACTGTCTTTGATCGATTACCTGATCGAGTGTTCACGCAAAACGACGATCAAGGTTACAGATTTATCGGCGATCCTTGCGGAGCTGAAACGCATTGGAAACAACCTCAATCAGATCGCTCGCAAGGCAAATTCACGGAGATTTTTCTTCGCAAAGTTCGATTCCGTCATAGAAGGTCAGCGAAAGATCTACGACGCGATCCTCAAAATCATGGGAGAAGATGAAACGTGGCGACAGTGATTTTTATCAAAGAAAGCAGACAAAATCCGTCCGCTATGAGAGCTGTCATCAACTATTGTCAGCAGAAATATAAGACCTTTGACAGCCGATCGAAACGACAATTAGTCAGCGGAATCAACTGTGACGGAGCAAATTCCTTCCGTGAATTCATGGCGACGAAGAAGGTTTACGGCAAGGCTGACGGGATATTTTTCTACCAATACGCGCAGTCCTTTTCGCCGACGGAGAAGCTCACGCCCGAGCAGGCGCATGAGATCTCAATGGAGTTTGCCGAGAGAGCGTGGCCGGGACAAGAAATTCTCGTCGCGACTCACTGCGACGCCAACCATCTTCACAGCCACTTCGTTATCAATTCCGTGAGCTTTGAATCAGGGAAAAAGCTCCGCCAATCGCCCACAACTCTGAGACAGTTAAGAGCGCTCAGCGACGAGATATGCCTCGCTCACGGGCTCTCCGTTCTCACGCCATACGAGAACGGAGGCCGCAGGATTTCCAACCGTGAGTATCGCGCGAGAATGAGGGGAAACAGCTGGAAACAAAAGCTGGCTGAGGACATTGACAAGTCGATGGAATACAGCGGCAGCAGAGATGAATTCGTCAGGGCGATGTCGATTCTCGGATACCGAATGACATGGACGGACGAGAGAAAATACCTGACCTTTCACTGTCCCAACGGCAGAAGTTGCCGCGATAAAAGTCTTCATGAGGAAAAATATCTAAAGAAAAATATCGAAAATGAACTTGATTTCAGAGAGAATGCGGACGGCGTTTCAGAAGAAAAACAGCCGACCGGATGGGAGAAATCGCGCGAGCTTTACGAACAGCACTTGCGTGAACGCGCCCTTGCAAAAGCCGAAACGCAAAAGGTTTCCGAAAGTTATTCCGATCCCTCACACCGCATTATCGGTGGAGTCGACAGTCTCGCCGGAGCGGTAGCAAGGATCGTTGATGACGATAACGAAGACCCCGAGGAACGCCGCAAAAGGATCGAAGGACAGGAAAACGGCGCGGCGATCGGCGCGCTGATCGGAGCGGGCGTCGGGCTGATTTCCTCCGTCGCAAACAGGACGGAAGAACCGACTGAAAGCTCCGAGGAAGATGATTATCAGAGAGAAGAAATCCTCCAAGAAGTATTCGACGAGGACGACTATGACGACGATTATTACGACGACGAGGACGAGGGACAAGGCTTCGTTATGTCGATGTAAAACACTGATTAAATGTCGAAGAAATATGAATTTATTACGACGAATAAAGATATTTAGTACAGAAAGGAACCTATGACTGAAAACAAAGAATCGAATGTTTATCTGATACCTATGGAGGCGCTGCAGACAGTCCGTCTGTCAGCGCCTGCTACACAGTTTAAGAACTATCCCGACGTGCTGACGGTACAGCAGATAGTTGAGCTGATGGGCGTTTGCAAAAACACCGTTTACAAACTCATCAAAGAGAACCAGCTCTCCTGCCGACGAATCGGAACAGCGATCCGCGTCAGAAAAAAGGACGTGATGTCCTTCCTGCGAAATGCAGGCTGACACGCACGTCGATCATATCAATATAATCTATCACAATTACAGATAAAACCACTGGATATGTCCGCCGTTTGATGGTATAATCCGTGTTGCAACGGCGGGCATTCCGACAGAAAGGAGTTAAAATGACAGGAAGCCTGCAAATCAAAAACAATAAATACTACCTCGTTCTGAACCTGTATCGGAACGGCAAACGCAAAGTAAAATGGATCAATACCGATCTATCCGTCAAGGGCAACAAGACAAAGGCGCAGAAGCTCCTCCGAGAAGCCCTCAAGCAATATGAAGAGGAACAACAGCATTGGCTGGAGCTTGAAAACAGCCCGTCGCTCATGCCTTTCGCAGAAGCGGTACAAAAATGGTACGAGTATAAGACAGCCGGTTTTCAGCGGCACATTGACGAGATCACCTGCCAGGGTTATGAAACGCTGATTAGACTGCACATTATCCCGTACTTCACCAATAAGGGATACCGCCTGTGCGACATCAACAAGCAGAATCTGCAAGCCTTCATCAACGAGAAAGCAACGCGCGGGAAGATCGACGGTTCGGGAGGTCTGTCAGGTATCACCCTGAGAAAAGTCAAGTCGATCATCAACATGACCTTGACCTACTATGAATCGGAAGGCGTTATCGACCGCAATCCCTGCCGATTCCTCAATCTCCCGCCAAAGGAAAGACATGAAGCGAAATTCTTCACTATGTCACAGGTCGAGGAACTTCTGGAAAATCTGCTGAAGAATAACGAACCATTGTATCCGCTGATCCGAGTCACCGCACTTTACGGTCTGCGCCGAAGCGAAGTGCTCGGTCTGTGCTGGGACTGCGTGAATTTTGAAGCCGAGACCTTCACTATCCGTCGATCGGTCACAAAGGTATCGAAGCTCGTCGCCAAGGACAAGACGAAGAACGAGTCCAGCCGACGTTCCTTCCCGATGACAGCCGAGATCAAGAAGCTGTTCGAGGATCTGAAAAAACAGCAGAGGAAGGATAAGAGATTCTACGGCAACACCTACTTCGATAACGATTATGTGTTTCGCTGGGAAGACGGCAGACCCTTCTCGCCGGACTATGTGTCACAGAAATTCCCGAAACTTCTCAAGGAATACGGCTTGCCCCGCATCCGATTCCATGAGCTGAGACACAGTGCGGCAAGCAATCTGTTGTGCATGGGCTTCACGCTAAAGGACGTGCAGGAGTGGCTGGGTCACGCGGATATCCAGACCACCGCCAACATTTACGGTCACCTCGACGCCAAGCGCAAGATCGACATGGCGTATGCTCTGAGCGCGACAGAGAACAAGAAGGAAGCGTCAGAACCTTCCGAAAGCGCCTCTGCCCCAAGCTTGGAACAGGCCTCTTGAACAATCGTCAAGGGGTCGGAAAAAGAAAAAAAAACCGTTCTCATCGTTCAACACGATCGAAAACAGTGCAAAAGCCTTGAAAATCGTGAAAAATCAGCCGAAATTCTTCCAAAAGGTGTTAGAAAAACACGGAAAAGTGTTAGATAAAGTGTTAGATGACCCCTAATTTGAACGCTGAAAGGTTCGCGCTCAGGACTCCCCGAAAAAGGAAAAAGCCCAGAAAACAAGCCGTTTTCTGGACTCTCGTGTCATGGTGGAGATAAGCGGATTCGAACCGCTGACCTCTTGAATGCGAACCAAGCGCTCTCCCGACTCACACGCTTACGCACCCCCTTTTTTTGATCCGCACATTCGATTTATCTTCATTTTCTTTGTATAATCAGACTACCAAATCAAAGGAGGCAACCGAATGAAGAAGAAATACCATTTGTATATGACCGCTGACGAGCGTAAAGTCATACTGAACAGCCTGATTGACATGAAGAATGAACTGATCAGAACTGGGCATTATACTGACGCAATCGACGAAATCATCATTAAACTCACAAAAGCAAGAATAAAGAAAGTGCGGATAAAGGAGGTTTGACCATGAGCACAAAAATCACTTACACACGGCAAGGCGACTATAATCTACCTAATCTAAAGCTACCGGATCAAGAACCGCGTGAGATCGGTATCTGGGGACAGCGGCGCAGACGTTATCTCAGAGAGCACCACAAGATTCTCTACTACAATCAGCTTACTTCTTGTAAGCTGATTGATCACCTTGCCGATATCAACGAGGAAGCAACGGAGATGTATGATCGTTTAGTCAGTCAATTTGCTGAACAGGAAGGTGTAACAGAACAGCTAAAAGCAGATAACCAAATGCTGTGGGTTGCGAGAATGAACAATATTCGTAATCGAGTAACAGAAATAGTAAACAGCGAACTGATATATGTCTAAAAATATTGGGAAGGCTGACCTTAAGTCAGCCTTCCCAATTCTAAGAATAATTCGTTTTTTTACACATCAATAAATATAGGGAGGAGGGTCAATTATTTCTGTGTTCATCTCTTTTTATACAGCACGAGCTCCGGGTCGGCTCCGTCCGTGCCGTAGGTGCTTATCAGGATGAACTCCATATTGGCAAGTATGCCGAAGCATCTTTCCCCACTAAACTCCGACTCGAGCTGATTGCCAAGATAGGTAACCCCGTCGTCAAGGAATTTAACTTTCATCCCGTTCGGCAGTCGATATTCAAGATTAACGTACTTGCCGACGAGCGCGTTCAGCTTTTCGACCTTCGGCATGCCCTCGATATGGAGAGCATTGATCTCCTCGATCAGCTTCTGCTTAAATGCTTCAAACTCTCCGTTGTCGCTGAGTTCTTCATATCTTTTCCAGTAATCGAGCTTGGGGAGCATTTCTTTCATATACGCGCGCGCCTGTTCTTCGGAAAAGCCCTCCTTGACCATATGGGGTATACAAACATTTATCAATTCATCCATATCGCTGTAGGTATACTCTCCGTCGGCATAGCACCATTTGCAGTAATCCTCATTCAGCGTTCCGTCCTGATTCCTTCCGATTAGTTCATCTTCGAGCGGCATACCGCAGCACTGGCAGATGAGCTGACGCGGCGCACCGAGCAGAGTGTTGATAGAAACGCTGAAAACATTCGATAGCAGCTTTAATGTTTCGGTATTCGGTACTGTTTCGCCGTTCTCCCAGCGTGATACTGCCTGACGGGTCACAAAAACCTTTTCGGCAAGCTCGTCCTGCGACAGACCGTTCTTTGTCCTGAGTTCATATAATACTTCCTTTGTGTCCATATAAGCACCTCCTGATGGCATGATAACATAGAAACAATGCGATGAAAAGCAACCGGTTGTTGCTAATATTCGTCTATTCATCTTGAATTGATTTCCTCATGATCTCGTATACCATACACTTTCCGCCGCCGATATCTTCCTTGACATGCCTGACGGTTTTATATCCTCTGTTCTCATAAAAGATGCAAGCGGGCAAGGAGGCCTCTAGCACACAGTCGTTAAAGCTTTCAAAGATCTCCTTTTCCAGCTCATCCATGATCTTACTGCCGAATCCCTGTCCCTGATGCTCAGGAAGGACATACACTCTTGTGATGTGATTGTCGGTACGGCTGCCCGTACCGATAATCTCTCCGCCTTTCACCAAAACATTAACCTTGTTTTGTTCGATATCTTTTTTGATATTGTCTATGCTGTTAAGACCTCTGATAAAGTCGACGACCGCCGGTGTGTAATAATCTGGATAGATGACAGCCTTTGTATGCCGAACGACATAGCACACTCTATCCGCATCATCCGGCCTCGCTTTTCTGTATGTAATAACCATTATAAACTCCCGTCTCTCACATAAATTAGAATTTGTTCTATTCTCTGTAGCAGAATGCAATGGATTCACAGATATACGCGGCTGTTCCGTTGCCGTGCTTGTCAATATGATTTTTAAATCGTTCATCAGCGACATACATCTGACCGAGACCTGACAACACCTCATTTGTACAAAGGTAGTAGTTTTCGGTAATGAAGCTCTGCAATTTCTTCACAAGACCTTGCGCTGCGGCAGAGTCGGGGGATTCGCCGTTTCTCATACAAATCGCAAACTCTTCCATGATGCCGTCCATCTCTCCGGTAAGGTCATTCAATCTCTCTTTGGTGTAATTGACGGTTTTTTCTTCATATTGTCTGTATGCTTCGGTTTTACCCCATCTTTCTTTTGCTTCCTCACAGTATTTTTTATATTCGCTGTTATCAAATGCACTCATAATATTTTCTCCTTTCACTGCGCCGTCAATGGCTGAAATCAATCTTTCCAGCCTTTCTTTTTTGAGTGTGAGCAGATGTTTCTGTTCTGACAGCGCCTTGGTTTTGTCATAATGCGGAGATGATAAAAGGTCGCCGATACTTTTTAAAGAAAAATCAAGTTCACGGTAAAACAGAATCTCCTGCATTCGAAGAACAGAGTCTCCGTCATAATAACGATAACCCGTGTTGCCGTCCGTAAAGGCAGGAGCCAGCAACCCGATTTCGTCGTAGTAATGCAGTGTGCGCACACTTACACCCGTTAATTCGGCAAATTCTTTAATACGCATTCGCATGATTATCACCTCGCAAAACAGAGTATACACTATGACGCAGCGTAAGAGTCAATACTGATTTGAAAAAATATGATATGGTTCTTTCTCAGCAAATTTCGATATATATTACTACTATGATGATAGAAACTGCCTCAATGTATTTTCAGTAGAAAAGTGCGGGCAGAACGCTCCGATAAATGCTGATGTTCTCAGCTCATAGTCCGACTCAATCAGGACGACCTGCTCTCCAGCATTCTGAAAGCCTGCGATCATCCTTTGATTCTCTGCGATCAATCCGTCGATCGTTATATCGTGCTCAACCAATCTGGATTCGATATCGGACTCGTGTTTGATGATCGCGTCAAAGTGACTTTTGATATATTCGTCGGTCATCGTAAGACAGATGAATCGGATCGACGACAAATACCTGTCGTCTAAATCGTTCCGCCAGTCAAACGAGATATAGCAGCCCTCTACGATCAGGTTCTGCTCGTTCTCTATAGCGGTCTTAACCATCTCTCGAACAATCGGCCAGAGATACGCAGTCAGCGCCTCATCATCGCTCAAAGGCGTCAATTCCGTATTTCCGCTGCGGATAAGCCCCATCTTCAGATGGTCGATCGACAGATAGGGGTATTTGTATTGTTCCAGCATCCTTTGCGCGAGAAGCGTTTTCCCGGTGTGGGACGCTCCGGTTATCAGTATGATCATAGGTTTCTTTCTCTCTTATCATCACAAACTAGTCAAACGCCATTGACTTTACTCCTTTTATGCATTCATTGCGCATTGATTTCATTTTGTAAAATCTCCAGGAATCTGCCCGCGTGAGAGCCGTCCATCTGTGTGTGATGGAATTGGAATGAGATCGGCAGCTCGTATTGCAAGTCCTTTTTGCGGTATCTGCCCCAACTGATAAAAGGATTGTTGAAGATACCTGTGTTCATGCCGACGATGCCGTCAAGTTCGGTTTCGATGATCGCCGATGTACCGATGACCATACTGTCGCTCGACAGGTCAGTGTTTTCACAGTGTTCACAGACCCATGAGGTGTTTTCCAGATATGCGCAGTTGAATTTTTCCAAATCCTCTGCATATGGGATATCGCAGAAGTTGATATCGCCGCACTTGTTGTTCACGATTGTGCTGACGGCGATCGTATCATATTGCATTAGTTTTTCGCCGACAGGGAGGGTGTAGAACACATCAATTCCTACGGCGGCTTTGGCGATGCAATAACAAAGCAGCATATTGAATTTCAGCTTCTTTTTTCTGCTGACTGTCAGCAGATTGGTAACGTCAAGCGTTTTGAAAAACGTCACCATCGGGTTCGGCGCTTTCATCCATAACTCGAACGCCGTCGCTCTTGAGCTTTCCGCCGGATTGATTTCTTTTAGCATGATTTTTCCTCTTTCTGTAAATCATCGGCACGAATCGGATACCGCTTTCTTCCTGCGGTTCGGCGGTTTTGGTGAAGCCGAGCTTTTCGTATATACCGTCTGCGTACAGCGACGAATTGACCGTGATCTCATCTTTGTCGCTGTCGGCGAGAAAGGCGTTCCACAGTCTTCTGCCAATCCCCTGACGGTGATATGCGCCGTCCACAAAGAACAGCGCGATATGGCTGTCCTCGTTTCTCGATGCGAGAATACCAATCAAAGTTTCTCCACCAAACGCACCGTATGCGGAAAGCTGACTGAGAAAGCCTTCGTCATGTATCGCATCCCAAAACGCCTGTGTTCCCGAAGCCGGATAATTCACCGCCTCATATTCATTGAACACCTTCCACACCAGCGGCAAGGCATTGATGATTTCCTGTTTTGTCAGTTTCTTGATCATAGCTAATGCCCTCTGTGTTTTTCTTTACGTTTCTGTTGTTTCAGTTCGAACTGCCGCTGCTTTTCGGCTTCTCTTTGCTCGCGGGAGAGCTGCCTGCGTTCTGTCTTGTTTTCTTCATACTGCTTTTGCAGCGCCTGCTGCGATTTGGTGCCGATACCGGTGGTTTTCAACTGCTTTCGTGCGTTTCGCTGACGACGTTTGGGATTGTCCGCCTTTTGCTTTATCTCCGTTTCCACCGGCGTGCTGTATTTCAAATGATAGTAATGCTTCAGGATAAAATCAAAAATTTCCGCGTCTGTCGGCTCCGCGCCGAATACTATCCTGCAAACGGACAACTTTCTGTTGTCGATTTTTTCAAACACACCTACCCAGAACGGCTCTTCAAGGTAAACTGTCAGCTTTGACTCAACCGACCGTTCCATTGACGATCTCGGCATACTGTTCCTCAGGTATCATCGGCGAGGTGATTTCCTTTAGCAGCTCCTCACTGATGTTACCGCTCTCGGCGTATTGCTTACCTGCCTCTCTGACTTTCTCTAATCGCGGTACGGTGACGACCGCCGCCTCGGGAGCGTTGAACATCGGGCTTTCGGGTACGGTGATCATCGTGTGGTTATTGGGGAAGCATCTTGTAAACTGCATGACCGCAGGCTCAAAATTATGCTTGCTGTTCGGGAAGCCGCAGCCGCAGATCATCACATAACGAAGGTGGCTGAAATCCGCCTGACCGACGTGCTCGTAGCGGTCGCCGACCTTGTGCATCGCCATACTGCTCAGCGGCAGGGTGCGATCAAGTAATGCCTTGAGCGGCGCGGGCATACCGTAGCAGTACAGCGGATAGCTCCAAATCAGCAAATCACTGTCGAGAATCTCTTCCAGTATCCCGCGCATATCGTCATGATGGATGCACTCGCCGCCGTTGCGCATACAGGCAAAACAGCCTGTGCAGTATTCGATATACTTGTCGATTGCATGGATAATATGTACCTCGTTCTCCGATACCTCGTTCATCCCGTCCAGAAAGGCGCGGGTGATATGCATGGTGTCGCTTTTCTCTCTCTTGGGACTTCCGTTGATGACCAAAATCTTCATGTTATGCTCCTCTCTTTCTCAATACTATCTTGATGAAATCCAGATATTTTCCACCGCCCGCATCCATCGCCTTACGGTCGCCGACAGCGTATTCGTTTTCCTGACGCAGCCAGTCAGCCCATACCTCGTCATTTGACTCCATCTCGGATACTTCCAAGATATCAGCGCCCTTACACCCTCTGACGATACGCTGCCAGTAGGAAACGTCGTGCAGATAGTCGAGCTGTTCGGGCGTCCACGACAACAGCAGCTCCGGCGGCAGATCGTCGTGACAATCCTGTTTCATCCCGGGAACGGTGATGTAGATATAGCCGCCCTTCCTGATAAACGGCAACAGCTTGCTGTCGAGATATTCGGGATCGCGCCCGAAATAATTATACGAATCCGTCGATACAACCGCGTCGAAGAATTCCTTCTCAAACGGCAGGTTTTCAGCGTCTGCCTTGACGGGAATGAGCTGCTCCTCGCTCAGACCCATAGAGCGAAAGAACAGTCGGTTTTCCTCCGGGTCGCTCCACAGGTCGGCGGCATAGACTTTGAAGCCGTATTCCTTTACCAGAAAGACGCTTGTCAAGCCCTGCCCGCTGCCGAGGTCGCAGACAGTCGCGCCTGCGGGGATGAGATGATTTGTCAAGAGCTCTTCTTCGAGCTTGACGGGATTCGGCCCCATGATCTTTTTCATTAGATCGTCGGTCATATATTTATCACTCAGTGGGTAATTCATGCTTTCCTCCTAAATAACAACCAGCCCTTGATCATCAGAATCGCAAAACAGAATATGCCGGCGTAGGGCTGTCGGGTGATCATAAACAGCAGACACGCGATAACAGATAAAGCGATACCTGTGATCAATCGGTGCTTACTCCAAATCGGCTTGTCAAATCGGCTGATGATCAGTCCGCAGACGCCGTTCAATACGGTCATGCCGATGATAACAGCATAAACAATTTTTATCCAAAGCGGCGTGCCTTTAATCGCAAACAAAGAAACTGACGAAGCGTCCGCACCGTTGCCGAAGATCGGTATAAAGAGCATTAAAGCCGTAAACACATCTAATACATGACACAACAGTGAGGTGTAATTACCGATCAGCTCCCGTTTTTCTTCCTCTGCCGCGGTGATGATCTCATCCGGAGAGATCAGTTCGTCAACGGTCACGGAAAAGAATTTGGCAAGCTCCTTGAGCGAGTCGATATTCGGGTAGCCTCTGCCGGATTCCCATTTTGATACGGCGGTTCTGGATACAAAGATCGCCTTCGCCAGTTCCTCCTGCGTCAATCCTTTGTTTTTTCTTAATTGCTGTAGTTTTTCATTGAACTCCATTTTTGTTCCTCATATCTGTTGCGGTTACCGCGCTTTGGTAGAGCTTGAATAAGCCGAGACTCAGCAGGATAGAGCCGATGATATCCGTCGCCCAGTGAACGCCTGCTGCCAATCTGCCGATCACCATAAAGGCAGAAAACAGAATTACAAGTATCATGGTGATTTGTTTCACCGGCTGATTCTTACATCTTCTGTTGATCTGAAATACCAACGTCGGCATAACGGACAGCACCAAAAGCGTTGTTGACGACGGATAGGACGCTTCCAAAAACCCGTCGATCAGGATCGGGCGGTAATTGATCGGAACCATCTCAAAGAACAGATAGCCGAAAATCACCAGAATGTAATAGCCGCCTAACAGCAGAATGTCCGCGTCGACCTTGAACAGACTCCTTCTTTTGATGAGTTGAACCAGCCCCAAACAGCCGAAGCACAGGCATACGGCGATCGGCACTAATCCCAGCCAGTCGGTGACGGTATACAACGTCATTTGTACGCCTGTCAGCTGATGGAACCATGTGTTGAAGGTTGCAAGCCCCACCTTCGATTCATTCGGTCCCGCTGCCTGCACATCGATGAACAGAATCAATATCGTCCACAGCGCAAATGCGATTAATAAAAATATCCCTGTTGTCAAATTCCTTTTCAATACGATCAGTCCTTTCAAATGAGTTGATTTGAAAGTAACACAGATTGAGCAAAAAGGAAAGAAACGCTCCGTTACACGGGCGACACGATGCGTGTCAACGTTAATTTTGGTTTAAATACGCTTCAAATTCAGGCGTTCTCGACCAATATTTGACGCCCCAGTTTTCAAAGCCCCATTCTTCCATATAGCTGTTGCACTCGTAGTCAATATAGTAGAGCAAGCCATCTTGCACGACAAAGTTTGTCGGGAAGTAGTCAATATTCAGCCCTGCCGCTTTTGCCAGCTCTGCCATTTCTCTGACTTGTGGTAGATAATTGTCAACAGATTCTCCTCTTTTAACCATATCAAATACGGTATCGCCGTCGATATACTCCTTAACAATCAGCTCGTTTTCGATATCAATATCAAGCATTTTGGGAATTCTGATTCCCACGTTTTTCAGCTGTTCATAATCATTTTGCTCGGCTTCGATTTTGTTGCCGAAAGTGTAGTAATCACACGGCTCATGGTGAATCTGCTTGATGACATAACGTTTGCCGTCACGCTGAGTAAGGTAGGAATAACCACCTTTGCCCTTACCGAGCAGCTTCATAACGCTGTATGATACATTGTTAACAGTTATGTTGTTCATATTAATTGCCTCTTTTCCAATAGAAAGAAAAATGCCTGTCCTTACGGAATCCGAGTTTTTCGTAAAACGGCATATCGGACAGTACATATGCTTTCTTCGCGCCGAGTGATCTTGCGCGGTTCAGCGCTTCATAGATCACTGCTTTCGCAACGCCTTTTCCTCTATCAACAGGGATGGTACAGACCGGTTCAACATAAGCGTAGTCGGTCTTGTCCGAGTACCACAAACAGCAGTAGGCGACCTTTTCACTGTCGGTATTCTCGACCGCTACGCTGAGATACGGATTCAAATGCGGACGATCCTGCGGGATGATCTGCTCCCGCTTTTCAAATTCCGCTTTTTTTGTTCCGTGGTCAAAGCCCTGCCACAAGAGCCATTGGAATTCATATGGTTCTTTCACAGGGTCAAGCTGTGCATAGTGCAAGCCGTCGGACAGATCAGCGGAAAGCGCCTTATCGAGATCGAGCCGCATCACGGTCTCCGTTTGTTCGGAGATCACAAAACCCGACGCTTTTGCCGCGTTTATCTCATCGGCGCAATCGTCGCAAATTGCGATACCCAAGCCGTTTTCATCTTTTAGCTCACGATAAGCATAGTCGAGGAGCTCGGGGTAGATCGAACTATATTCCGGCAAAACGCCGACAAACGCCTCACCGAAATACATATCGTAGATCGCCGCGCCGACGACCTTCCCGCCATCCGTCCAAAGCCCGATAGCGTTCATCAGGCTTTTGTCGAATTCAGGGTGCTCCATCATCCACTCGAACCGTCCCCAGTTCCAGTTGATGTGATATTGATTTTCACGGTTCATGTCGATCAAAAAGTCACAGACCGCTTCATAATCTTCACTGCTGTAGTTTTTGAATTTCATAGCTTCCTCCTCGTATCATCTTGAACATTCCCGGACCGTCCCAGTCGCAGGGGCGCTCTTCAAAGCCGTGTTTTTGATAGAATCCGACCGCTTCCTTTGAGCTGATCAGCTCCAGACTGACCGCCCAATCGGGGGCGATGTTTTCTTTGATATAATCTTCCAAGGCATTCAGCAGCAATGTGCCGGCGCCCTTTGACTGGTATGCGGGGATGACGGCGAAATCCTTGATATAAAACGACATACCGCCGTCGCCGATCAGCCGCACCATGCCGACAGGCGTATCATGATCGTATGCGGTGAAGGTCGCGACTGTATTCATGAGCGCTTTTTCGATTTGCTCAATGCCGGGCGGCTCCCAGCCGACCGAGGTGTACAACTGCAGGAATAATTCAGCCGACAGACTGTTCGTTTTTACGGTCATGTGATTCTCCTTTTCTGCTTTTCTTCCATGGACGCACCTGTTCTGTCCAGCCCTTTTCCTTCCAGTAGCGCACATCCGCCTCGTTCCAGCCGTTCTTCTGAACTATACGCATGATCGTAAAGAATCCCTTCGTTCTTAAGCCCGGCTTTACTCTGCCGATGTTCTTCATGATCTTTGATGCGATGGAATCGGTTTTCTTTTCGATTTTGTTTTTCTTCTTTTCGTTTACGCTGTTCCAATCAACTTTCCTCCCACTGCTCCTTTGTTAAATATGTAAAATGCTCTGTTCTGACATACAACCCCTCTGAATCAGCTTCAATCTACGTACACAGAATCAATCTGTTTGTTAATATCTCCATGATTTCGCTTCTTTCTGATTCATCACGTTATTAAAGGAAGAATGTTTTTCTCAATAAAATCAACGCGGTCAAAAATACGAGGTTTGAAGGTTCCCGTTACGCCGATGGAAATATTCTGCTCGATGTTGACATATATTACATTTCCTCCGTCACCGATCGCAGCGACGATTTGTTTGTTCTTATTCGGTCTGTACCACAGATATCCGTAGTACATATTTCCGAAACGTTCTCCGAGCGCAATACGCGGCGCAGTCATTTCTTCAATCCAAGTTGTTGAAATAATCCGTTTGTTATCATATTCACCACCGTTCAAAATCAGTACGCCTATCTTCGCCATATCCTCAGCGGAAAGGCACAAGCCCCAGCCTGCGGTTACGGTATCCTTTGGATCGGAGTACCATTCGTTTTTCTTCGGTGCTTTGTTCATCAGGAAATCAAACTGATCCTCTTTATCGCTTGCGCCGTGAATCGTGTGCGCGGGAATACCGAGCGGAGCAAATAGATATTGGTTCGCAAAGTCGATACATTTCATTCCCGAAGCGTTTTGAATCACGCCCGATAGGATTTGTATACCGAGCGTAGCGTATTTGAACTCACCCGTGATTCCGTTTCTGCCGCCGAGCAGATCAAGCGCGGCTTTTGTCCAGTCCTCTGAGGTACAAACCTTTGTCCAAGGCTCACTGCGGTATTTATACGGTGCAGTCATGGTGAGCAAATGTCGGAGCGTGACCTTGTAAATCGTTTTCTCTCCCCGTTTGACAGTGTAATCAGGAAAGAAATCTATCACCTTTTGATCGACACTTTTGATATACCCTTTGTCAATTGCAATACCGATCAGTAAAGCCATTACGCTTTTTGTGACGGACATCACATTCACCGCGTCGGTCGTTTCATATTC
Source organism: uncultured Clostridia bacterium (assembly GCA_946406145.1). Classification (GTDB taxonomy): domain Bacteria; phylum Bacillota; class Clostridia; order Oscillospirales; family Acutalibacteraceae; genus Ruminococcoides. Next base: position 70,693 of record CAMJJL010000002.1, read on the forward strand.
GTGCCGGCAGTCGCTAAACACGGGAACGCCATTCTTTATGGCATAAATCTGACAGATGTTGCTTTCATTCTCTGTGCTGTCGGCAATCATTTGATGTAATTCTGATTTTGTCATTTCAATATCACCTTTGTATCCACTTATCCAAAAACTTCATTTGCTCCTGTGTGTGGAACCAATGCTCGCCGTTCTCCATGACGGTCAGACTTGCGTGATGTTTTTCGGCAAATGATTGGATTGTTTCATACGAGGTCAGCTTGTCACGACTGCCGTAGAGAACCGCGGTTGGGCATTCCCATCGTATCGGATGATCCCCGACATAGCAGAGATAGTCCCATGACAAGTTCTCACCGAAGTCAGTGTAAATCACACCTTGCTGTTTCAAATCTTCCTCAGTGACATTCGCCCAAGTCATCATATCGGTGATCAGCCGCTCCATATCGACGATCGGCGAGATGAAGTACGCCTTTTCGATCATAGAATCAATATCTGCGCTCATGCTGAAAAACGCGCCGATACTGTTTGCTATCAGGATAATGTGATCATATTCTGCTTTCAGGCTTTCGACCGCGTGATGTATTTCTCTGCCTGTTTCCCACGGAGTGAAGGTCTTGTAGTCCAAGCCAATCACATCATAGTCGGTAAAAAGCGGCTTATAATGCTCGCATTCCGCTGCGCTGCCGCCTTTTCCGTGGATATAAATAACAGCGTTTTTCATGACCTTTTATAACCTCGAAAACGCCTTGGCACCTTTGGTGTTAAGCCAATGGTACAACAGCGCAGACGCGACTGTATATATGACTGTCCAAACGATCAGATAAGGGGTAAGACCGATTAGCTGTCCGATCAAAAAATACGGTACGGCAAATAATGCGACAAAGCCCCAGCCGCCGAATAGAGCGATCGTGACAGCGCCGCTCTGCTTAAGCGGTATGATCTCGGTCGTCCATTCCATGATCGGATGCCTAATACCGATGAAGCTCCCGAACAGTGCCGAGAACACTGTAAAAACAAGCGGCAGCAGGCAAAGCAGTAGTTTTTCGGCAACCGTCGCCTGCCATACGATCTCTGCACACACGACCGCAAACAGAATCGGGATCGCGGTCAGTATCACCTGCATAGCGGTTTTTGCCTTCAAAACGGTTTGGGGTTCGATGGGCAGCGACTGCGGAATCCATACGCTTTTTCCCTCGAGCGATACCGATGGCGCCGCCATATCGTTCATGGTGGATAGCAGCATCAATACAGCGCAAAGAAGCAGAGCGGCAAAATCAGCTCTGCCGCCGAAAGCGGTACCGACTGCCGTCATGATATCCGTGCCTTTTATCAGCAGGAAGATACCGAGGACAGGCAGAAGCAGAATTCCTAATCCGTTGTTAAGCATGTAGTTTGGGCTAGAGGTAAATCGCGCGAATTCCTTTGTCAGCAGCGCGCCGAACGCCGATTTTGCTTTAACCTTTTTCTCGCGGTACTGCGTTTTACCGACACTCGCCGTTGACGTAGCAATCTTGACAAAACCGCGTGACAGAACAAACAGCGTCAGCGCGAGCAAGATAGCGGTTGCGACAGTGAAGATCGCCGTTGCCAAAGGGTCGCCCTCACCGATCCTGCCGAACAGGTACAGCCCGTAGGCAGAATCTTTGATGTTTGCGCCGTAGACCGCGGCGTTAGCGACAAGCTCCCTGATCCACACCTGCGCCTTGAAGTAGACGAAGTAGTAGCCGCCGATGCAACCAAGCGCAATCAGAACAACGATGAAGCTCTTGTTTTTCAGCTTCAGACTGATCTTTGCCACGACCCATCCGAGCAGACAGGAGAGGATCAGCACGATTACCGTCACGATCAGGAACAGTATGATATCGCAGATTATATTCGCGACGGTCGCTCCGGCGATGATCCAATATACGATCAGCGTTGGTAGCATCACGACCCCGGAGTACATCGTACCCAGCAGATAGACGTTCAGCAGTCGGGATATGATGATTGTCCTGACGGATATCGGCATCGACAACAGCAGGTCGTTGTCCTTCGGCAGATACAGTCCCGAGTAGGTGTTGAACACACTGCCGAACGCGCCGAGGACGATTGCCATACCGCTCATCAGCACGAAATACAGCCATCCCATTGAGGCAGCTGTCAGTCCGAAGCAAACGCCCAGCGCAATAGCCGTGAATGTGCCGCCGAGGACGACAATCATCAGAAAGGCAAACAGGATAAACAGAACGATGCTGTTTGCTTTAGACCGTGCCTTGTTCGTTTTGCGGTTATAGAAATAGCTTCGGAACACCTCAGCCATCTGCTTTTTCAGCAAGACCTTCAGCATTTACTCCGTCTCCAGTTCCAAAAAGACTTCCTCAAGGCTTTCGTCGCCCCTGACCTCTTCCATCGTGCCGGATTTGATGAGTTTACCCTGCTTGATGATCGCGACCTTGTCGCACAGCTTTTCGGCTACCTCCAGCACATGGGTGGAGAAGAAGATCGCGCCGCCCTTGTCGCAGTGCTCGCGCATCATTTCTTTGAGGTTAAAAGCGGCTTTGGGGTCCAACCCGACAAACGGCTCATCCATGACGATCAGCTTCGGCGAATGGAGCCAAGCTGAGATCACAGCCAGCTTCTGCTTCATACCGTGAGAATAGGATGAAACCGGCTGTGCCAGATCCTTTGTCAACTCAAAGGCGTCCGCATATTTGCGAATCTTTTCCTGTCGTTCATCAGACGCAACACCGAAGATATCCGAGACAAAGTTCAGATATTTGATCCCACTCATAAAATCGTACAGATCGGGATTATCGGGGATATAGGCGATCAGGCGCTTACACTCCAAAGGGCTTTTCCTTATAGATTTACTGTCAATCAAAATCTCACCCTCATCAAAATCGAGGATCCCGACGACGCTTTTTAGTGTGGTGGTCTTGCCCGCACCGTTGTGTCCGATAAAGCCATAGATCTCGCCTCGCTGAATGTGCAGCGACAGATCATCCACCGCTTTTTTATTTCCATATGTTTTTGTCAGGTTTTTAATTCTCAACATTTTCTCTTTTTTAACTCCTTACCTTATCCAATGAATTCTGCAAGTGTTTTTACTTCACAGCCCTTCTTTTGATAATAATCGAGCATATTGTTCATCTTTTTCAAATCGTAGCTTGTCACGCAGTCGGAAATAACGTGTACAGTGTAGCCCGCCTTCGTCATATTATAGCAAGTCGATTTTACACAAGCTGTCGCGTCCGCTCCGACAACATAAAACTCGCTGATATTATTTGCTTTGATAAATTCATAGAAAGCCTCGCTTGTCAAGGCGTTGCTTTTTGTCTTGACAAATATATTCTCCGACACGATCTTCGGCTCCGGTACAAGCTCAGCGCCCTTTGTATTGGGCTTGAAGGTACGCGTACCTGCGGTCATGTTGTGATGCTGAATATATACGACCTGCATTCTATTTGACATCGCCCACTCAACGGCGGCATTGATATTATCAATAATATCTTTATAGTGTTTCGTGATATCATTCTGAATATCAATCACTACAAGTGCTTTTGTCTGCATTGTCAGTTCCTCCTTTATCGCATTTTAATTGATTCTGTGTCAGTTGCCATAAAAGTAAAGGTACGTTTTTAGATTAGTGAGGACATATTCTCCGTTATGGCTGCCGGTAAAAAGATGGTTCTGCACTTCTGTGCCCTTAGATTTCAGTACGGAATACAATCTCTCACAGGCGCGGTAGAATTGTCCCTCATCATCTTTTCCATCATCAAGAAATACTTTCGTATCCTCGAAAACACCGTTTTGGGCGATCGTAACAGGGTCGTATTTCAACCACATCGCTTCATCCGCAAAGTACGGCTCATCTTCATCCGCATAGAATAGATCGATCGCGGGCATATGTCCTCCGACTTTTGAGAACAGCTCCTGATAACGCAGACCGATGTGAAGCGCAGCATACCCTCCGGACGAAATTCCTCCGATATACCGTCCTTCCCGATTTTTGACGGTATGAAAGGTGTTGTCGATATACGGGATAACTTCCCGGATCAGATAATCCTCGTACCGTCCTTGATGAACCGTACCATGCCTGCCGTGTATTTCTCTGTAAGTATCCGAGGAATTGATGCCTCTGCTGTTGTCCAGATTGGGACATACGATGATGAACGGATCGATTTGTCCCGCAGCTCGCAATTCATCCGCAACTTTGTCTATTTCCAACCACTGCAGCAATGTTTCGTTTCCGCTTCTGCCGTGAAGATAATATAAAACGGTCAGATCGGTGTTTTCGTAACCATCCGGACAGTAAACAGCGAGATTCATAGTCTTCCCGAGAATCCTGCTGTTGATCGTTCTTACTGTTAAACTCATTTTAACCTCATGAAATTTTTATGGAATCATTCCTTCATATACACATCGCAGAAATGCCGGATATGCTTTTCGATGCATTCCATGATCTCTTTCTCATACTGCGGTTGTCTGTCTGCTTTGGATACCCAAAGGACAACAGGCGATACCAACTCTATCGAGAGAAGTGCGGGGTCGTCATGAATAAACAGACCGTTTTTCATCATCTCTTCGATAATTTTCTCATACATCTTCTGTATGCCGACAAGCTGATGGCGGGTCGTGATCTCGGCAAGTCTTTCATTTCGAAATTGCTCCTGTACAAGGAACTTGCGTATTTTCCCGATCATCGGGTCGTGCATGGTAAACGCGATCCTGCCCATTGTCGCGCGGACGAAATCTTCCCTGCTTTCGGGGATCTCTCCGATGTGCTGCTCCGATCCGAAGGATTCCTCGTAATGCTCTTCCGCCGAATCGATCAGCGCGTTCATGATATCCTCTTTTCCCTTGAAATGTTTGTAAAGAGACGGAGCTTTGATCCCGACCTTTTCTGCGATCTGTTCCACTCCCGTTCCGTCGTATCCGTTCTCGGCAAACAGCGTCAGCGCTTCTTCCAGTATTCTATCTTTTGTAGACATAATCCCCTCCAAAAAGAAAAGCTAATAATCATTAGCTTTATTATAGCTAATAACTTTTAGCTTGTCAAGAGTTGTAAAAGAAAAGGATACTTTATTAAGATAGTCTATATCCCTTAATCAGTTTGTATCGGCAAATTCCATGTTTGTTTTCTCTACATATTATCGACTTGGGTATTTTTGCCAGCCATTTTTTGCTGAGATTATAGTTACCAAAATAAGCGTCGAAGTTTGCCACGGGAAGCACGACCCAATCGGAATCATCTTGTTTATTTGCAAAGTAGAAGCGAATCAGTTCGGCGACAACGTCTTTGGGAACGCCGTTGGTGTCTATCGTTTCAAAATACTCTTTTACTTTTTCGGGGAGTAAATAATCCTCCGTGCGCAAACGGCCTGCTTCTAAAGCGTCGACGATGATGTCGTCAAAGCGGAGAGTCCATGCGCCTTTCGTATTCAGCGCAAAGATCGGCACTTGCAGCTGACGCACTCTCTTTTTCCACTGTGACGTAAAGCCTGCAGAGAGATTATCGCACTTTTTATACGCAGATTTGCTTACCTTATTGGGATTCTCTTTTACAAACTTTATGACATTCTTTATATGGCGGTAAAACCATCCTTTACCGTTTTTATCTACCAGCTCCGGGAAGTCGGCGAACAACTCACGAAAGTCCACCGGCGGCTCGGAGCTTTTCTTTTTGTCCGGAACACTGCACCATGCACATAGCGCGTTACGAGCAACGTTAATTCTGTCATACGGATTTCCGTCAAGGACAGCACCGTCTTTGTCGTGAAACAGATATCCGCGCGCTATGATTGTCAGTATACGACCGAAGCCGGAGAATTCGGTAATCATGTCGAAGGTAAAGCGACTGAGATAGGTTGTGTCGGTTTTGCGGACAGCGGTATATGTCGGTTGTTCAGTATATGCTTTGAATTCTGTCCATTCATTCGTCATCGCTTTACCCTCCTGCAATTCTCCAACACTGTCATCGGAATGACTTCCAGCGCGAATTGCCGCTCACCAAGAGCGACCGCGCATTTCAGTACTTCGTTTAGATCTAAATTATCTGCTCCTTTAATATGAGAGGTCATCAAAATAATACAGTTGCTGACAACCGTTTTACGATAATCTCCCGTTTGATTTATATTACTAAGCAGGGCGTTCAAATCTTTGCCGTCGTCCTGATGCTTGATATGATCGGCTATTTCCTTTGCACGATACATATCGTCAAGGTCACAGATAATGTCGCCGAGAATCCTGTATCCTCCGTGACGAAAGTCGCAGAATAATTCACGATAACTTGCGTCAAATACGCCGTTGATGATCTCGTAGGTAGCAACAAGCCTGTCGGACGGCGGCGTGAGATGCCAGTTTGTTTCGGATAGTTTCAATCTCGCCTGTCGGATTCCGTAAGGTGAAATATTATCGAACGAGCTATACAACTCGTCGACGGAGTAAAGGTTTTCCTGTCCGCGTGCAAAAAGGATCCTTTCTATATCTGTTTGTCGCTTTCTCTCTTTCGGAATGTGACGAATAAAGCGATTACGATTCATCGCTTCGTGATATGCCGCGATAATGGCTTTTGTCCGCTCAAGAACGTGTTGATCTAATGTATCCTGCCAGTTCGGCGATTGCGCAAAGTCAAATAGTTCTCTATCTGTGGCGGGATGCCCTTTGTGCTTTACAGTTTCCGTATCCAGCATATAGGCGTAATACGGCAGCTTTTCAAGATTGGAGCTGACAGAATCCCAATCCGTTTTGTCGATAAATTCCTTTACGCGTTTTGCGGTTGTCGGCTGATACCACTTTCTTTCGGAATTGTCACCGACGATCGACTTGTATTGCAGGAACAGACTTTTCTTAGCCTTTCTCACTTCCAGATACTCTGACAGATCAGGCTTTATACCGCTCTTTGCGGAGTCGATCTCTAAGCCGGTCAGGATCGCCAACACCTCGGTATCTTGACGACTTACCGTTCTTTCATCATTTTGGCTGTTCTCATCATAGGCAATAATGCCTCTCCTTAACGCGGCGTTGCTGATTTGACCGACACGCGATGAAAAGGTGCTTTTGATCGTTTCCATCCTCGCGTACCAATCATTAGCATCGGCAATGATCGAATCTACCGACGGTATTTTCAGCACAGGTAACGCCACTGTGTTATCATAGCCTTTACGGACGCAGTTGTTAACCAACGGATCAGCGATTGTTTTCACCATATCGCCGTCATAGTCGGCACCGCCGAGTCGATCAGGGATCAACGATCGGGAATCCACCATCACCACATAGCGAAGGTGAGAAAGATACTTCTTTCTAAGCCGTCCAACTTTGTTCAGCGGATGTACTAACGCTTCCTCGTTTCGTGCAATATGCGGACTTCTCAATAAGGTGTAGTGATCCTGTACCTCATAGGCAGGCTTCGGAGCATATATTGTATTTCCTGTCAGGCATTCTGATTCCAGTTTTCTATACGCTTTGCTTTCACCTTCAGCGCACTTTACGATATATGCCAGTAATCGCATCAAGTCGTCGGATAAATAACGGTTATCTCCTGCAACCAACAACTGTCCGGCAGCATACTTTTGTCTGACGTTCTCCGCTTTGTCAGAGAGCTCTTTGGCGTATATCGCTTCTTCCATAAACAGCGGATTTTGTTCGATTATCTCCGCGCGCTGTTTACGCTTGTCTGTTATTCCGATATCTTCATCGTCAAGAATATCGGTAAAGTGTTTCTGCCTGTTGCCAAGCTCGCCGACATAATTATAATACGCTGCCTCAGTCGTTTTCGTCAGCCAATGGCGAGGATCGCTATTCGGGGATAGATCCCATCCGAGCGGCAAATCCAAAGGTCTGAATTCTTCCTCCGTCAAGGCGAGCGTGTTCAGAAACTGATAATTCAGTTCTGTTGTTTCCTGCGGCTCTGTTTTATCCATACCTGAGATATACAAAGCATAGTTGTATTTTCGACACCGTTCCAAATACTCTGCCCATGTCAGCCCGTTTTCCGTCATCCAGCCGAAGCCCTTGAACATGCTTTTGGTAAGGATCATATCCACATCGGCAACGGCATGAGCATTACCCCAAATATCTATAATCTTTGTTACACGCAACTCCGAGAACAGCTTTTTGAAATTTACCTCGTGAACAACTCCCTTGATATACGGCAAACGGATTTGGAAAGAATGGTGATTCCCGGATTCGGTCAGCATATACGAAAGACCTTTTGAAATAATACCCTCACCGTCAAACTCCAACACCTCTACATCCGCTTTGGTTTTCACACGACTGTATTTTCGTACTGGGTTATCTGTCCCGTCATCTTCAACGGTAATAATATCCGTGTCTTTTACGATGCTTTTTGGATTGTCTATCACGACAATCCTTTTTTCGTTCAACAAGCCGTTGATCTCAACTCTTTTTCCGCCCGTGAACATCAAGCCGTTATAGGCATACAGCTTAGATAACTGACAATTCCTGATCTTCATACCGAGCATCATCCGCTCGCTAAGCGGATAATACACATCCTCACGAACAAACGACAGTACATTATGGCGGCTCATGCTGGCTGAACGCTCAAAGGCGATATATCGATGCGCGGGATATCGTTCATCCAAAACGATTTCAATTCCCTCGGGACGGAATAGATATTCTGCTTTCTTTTGCAGCTCATCAACTCTGCCGACAGGTCGCCTGTCGAAGATTCCTGAGAAATCGACATAGACAAACACATCGGATAAGCGGTCACATGGCGATGATGTATCTTCCGAACCGTACAGAACCGTCATCGCCTGATAGAACATCATACAGTCGTCCTGTTCAGACAGTTCGACAAGGTACTCCTTTGACGGATCGGTTGCATCGAAATGAAACCTCCAACCATCGTTTTGCTTCACGGCAGAGGATAAAAGGCTCAAAGCCGAGATTTGCGGAATCAAATACTTTTTCATAGCATACTCCAAAATGATATAGAAACATTATAGCACGTTTGTTCTACTATTTCAAGTATTTGTTATTTGATAACTGTCCCCACTTTTTACGGGACAGCGATTCAAATTACACTTGAAAGGAGGCGATGCCTTATGATTGTTCCCATTAAGCCTGAGCAGGTTGAACAGGTAAATGCCCTTGTGCGTTCTGCCTGCGCCAACTGCCTAGACGGGCTGTCTGCTGTTGGATAACGGCGACAGCCACCCTTGTGTACAGCTGCTTTCGGTGTACGGTATCTACTGCAATTATTTTTGGAACGCAGTTTTACCCACTAATCAAAAGCTGTATCAATCTATCATCCAAAATAATCAAATTTAGAAAGGACAATCTCTCATGAAAACATTTAACAACAAATTCATCATCGGTATTGACCACGGCTATGGCAATATCAAAACCGCCAACCACTGCTTCAAGACCAGCATTTCAGCCTATGACACCGAGCCGCTGTTTACAAAGGATATGCTCATCTATGACGGCAAGTATTATCTGATCGGCAAAGGGCATAAGGAGTTCCTGCGGGACAAGGTGCAGGATAACGACTATTACTGTCTTACCCTTGTCGCTATCGCTATGGAATTGGAAGATGCTAATGTCTATGAAGCCGATGTTATCATCGCCGCCGGACTTCCTTTAGCTTGGACATGCGGTCAGAAGAAGACTTTTGCGAAGTATCTCTCGCAGAAGGAAGATGTCGCATTTACTTTTCGGGATGTAGATTACAATATCCATATCTCCGATGTAAAGATTTTTCCACAGGGGTATTCCGCTATCCTTCCGTACACGCCCCGAATGAAGGGGCTGAGCGTGATGGCGGATATCGGCAACGGCACCATGAACATGATGTTTTTGGAGAACGGAAGACCAAAAGCCGAGAGTAAGATGTATACCGAGAAATTCGGAGTCTATCAATGCACGCTTGCCGTCCGCGCGGCTTTCTCCAAGCTGACGCAGCGAGAGATAGATGATTTCATCATCGACGAGGTGCTTAGAGAAGGTACGGCTGACATCTCCAAATCAGATCTGCAAATCATCACAACCACCGCGCAGGAATATGTGGACGGAATCTTCCGCCGTCTGCGTGAGCATGGATACGATTCACAAACAATGAGACTGTATATCTGCGGAGGCGGAGGTTGCTTAGTCAAGCATTTCTATACCGGGAGCCTTGAGCGCGTCAGCTTTATTGAAGACATCTGCGCCGCTGCAAAGGGTTATGAAGCCCTTGCGGAAATCAAACTGAGAGCGGATGAAGAACGTGCAAAATGAGTATAGGATCAATGTGCGTTTTCGGTTGGATCGTCCTGATGAGAAAGTGGCTGCGGATTATCTCAGCACTCTCGGCAGATCGAAGAATCAATATATCGTCGATGCGGTAATCAATCAAATCCGCAATCAGGATCATGCCCTGTCCTTCTCGCTCAGCGATATCCGAAAAGTCGTCAGAGAAGAATTTCAGTCGGTAGCAATCACACTGCCGACTGAAACGAAAGATGACGCAGAGCTGGGCAACGACATGTCTGAGTTGGATCCGAAAGCGGTTCTGGATTCTCTGTCAATGTTCGATTGAGCCAAAGCGGCACAGAATTTGATGATTAACAAATCAGATTGAGCCAAAACGGCACAGAGATTATTATCCGATAAAACACTCTCTATACAGAAGTATAGGAGCAGTATAAGACACAGAGAAGCCGTCCTGTATTACCGCAGGGCGGGTTTGTCTTATACTGTAGCGAGCATAGGTTTTGTTACCACAAAACCGGAACGGCACTCATACTAATCACAGACTGATAAATGAATAATCTTTTCAGTCTGATTTGCACAATACTTCGTTGTCGTCCTTGATAGGGAGAAACCCTATCTGCGTCCTTCGCCTCGTCTTGCACAAATCATCCTTGAAAATCTCTATCCATTTTCAATCCGTGCTTAGTATGCCGAAAGGGGCTCATGCCCCTGTAACCCCAAATTCACAATGAAAGAAGGAAAAAATATGATACAAAAGAATACAGACATCCATATCCGCGTCAGTGAGAAAGACAAGAAAGCCCTGCAGCGCTATGCAAAGCGTGCGGGGCTTTCTCTATCCGCCTATCTTTTGATGTCCGGTATGAATCAGCCTATCCATGCGAAGCCGAGCAAGGCGCTTCACGACTGTTACAGCGTTGTCGTGGATCTACAGCAGACCTTCCGTCAATCCACCGAACGCTCCGTTGAACAGCGGTTGAATTATCTCCACGACAAGATGTTGGTTGTCTACCACGAACAGGAGGCGGACAGCGGTGGGAACAACCAAGATCTGGGCGATTAAGGATAGCCTGTCGCGCGTGCTGGACTACGCCTCCAATCCGAAAAAGACCGTCTATACCGATCTGAAAAAGGTATTGCATTACGCTGAGCAGGGTTCCAAAACCGTCAGCGATGAAGAAACCTGTTTTGTGACCGGCGTGAACTGTAACGCAGAGTCAGCCTTTGAAGAAATGCTGTCCGTTCAGCGGCGCTTCGGCAAGACGGGCGGTAACGTCGCATACCATGCCTACCAGAGCTTCAAGACAGGCGAGGTCAGCCGTGAGGAGTGCCATCAGATCGGCGTGGAGTTGGCAAAGAAGATGTGGGGCGACGAGTATCAGGTGCTCGTCGCCACCCACTTCAATACGGGCACCTACCACAACCATTTCGTCGTAAATGCCGTGAATATGTGGAACGGTAAAAAGTTCAACTGCAACGAAGGCGTGTATTGGCGGTTTCGATCACTGTCCGATCAGCTGTGCGCCGAACACCATTTGACGGTCATCAAGAATCCGAAGGGTAAAACGCCCCGAAGCATTTACTTTGCGGAGAAGAACGGAGATCCGACCACGTTCAATCTGATGCGGCAGGCGATCGACTATGCTGTTGATCACGCTATGAGCTTTAAGGAGTTCAAGACCATTATGGCAGATCAAGGCTATGTCGTGAATCTCAATGAAAACCGAACCTACTGGACGATCCGCTCCGCGAACAGCAAAAAGAGCGTCCGTATGATCCGGTTGGGAGAGGAATACGGTAATCAAGAGATACAGCGGCGTATTTACGAAAAGTCTGACCGATCTGCATGGCAGCGCAATCGGGAGTATTACGCCGAGCAAAAGGAAAAGCGGTATTTCCAACCGAGGCGCTTTGTATTCCGCGGCAGTTTCAAAAAAGCAAAGAAGCATACAGGGATATATGCCCTTTACCTTCACTATTGCTATTTGCTTGGCAAGCTGCCGAGGTACCACCAGCGACAGCCGCTGTCGCCGGAGATGAGAGAAGCATGGCGGCACTTGGACAGACTGTCCGATCAGGTTCGGCTGATTTCAAAGCGTGAATTACACTCGCTGGAGGATGTCGGCGGCTTTATCAACGAAACCGACACATCCATCAAAGAGGTCACCGAAGCACGGCAGAAGATTTACAACAAGCTGCGGCGTTGTGATGACGACGACAAGAGGACGGAATTGCTTTCCCGCCGAGATGACTGCACGACGCTGTTAAAACAGCTACGCAAAGAAAAGCGGGTTGCCCAAACCATTATTGAGGACAATCCCAAGATCAAAGAAAACATCCGTATCGAAACGCAGGCGCGCAATAAAGCCTACGGATTAGATACCAAACAAAAATATCATACAAGGAGTTACGAACGATGACAAATATATCAATAACAAAACTACACCCATTCAAAGACCATCCATATAAGGTGCTCGACAACGACGAGATGAACAGCCTGATCGAGAGCGTTCAGGAGCATGGCATCATGTCGCCACTGATCGTTCGACCTTTAGAGGGAACCACAGACCAATATGAGATCATCTCGGGACACCGCCGTTTCCGTGCGGCACAGAAGGCAGGGCTTAGCGAAGTCCCTGCCTTTATTCGTCCCGTCAGCCGTGACGAGGCGGCGATCATGCTGGTAGACAGCAACCTCCACCGTGAGCATATTCTTCCATCGGAGAAGGCGTTTGCGTATAAGATGAAGATGGAAGCTCTGTCACATCAGGGAAAAACTTGTGGACAAGTTGGCCACAAGTCCCGTGAAGATGTTTCCGATACTGACAGCGGCAGACAAGTTCAACGCTACATCCGCTTAACCAACCTCATCCCTGAACTGCTCGACTTGATGGACGAGGGCAAGATCGCTTTTTCCGTCGGCGTGGAGCTGTCCTACCTTCCTCCTGAGATACAGCAGGATTTGTTCGAGATCATCGACCGTGAGGACTGCACACCGTCCTATTCACAGGCGTTCCGCCTCCACAAATCTTTCAACAACTGTTCCCTGACCCGTGAGGGGTTAGCGACAGTAATGTCGGAGGAAAAGCCCAACCAAAAGGAAAAGGTGAGCTTCAAGTACGATGATCTACGTAAGTATTTCCCGGACAGCTATTCAGTCGGAGATATCCAGCGATATATCCTGAATCTGGTAGCGAAAGATTATCAGCGCCAGCACAACCGCAGCAGGGAAGGTGACGCACGATGAAAAGTCTTGATATGCAGGATCACACCAAGCAATACCGTTTGATCGGCGGGCATCGTGTCAGCATCTCTTTTGCAAAGGATCCCAACCCTGAGCTGTTCACTCAGCTCAGGGACATCCTGCTCACCTGTTCCGACACTTCACACATTTGTCCCGATCCCCCGAATGATGATACAATTTCATCATCAGACAAGGAGGCGTCGTAATGGAAAAGAATCGTGTATGTTGCCTGTACCGTGTATCGACAGACAAGCAGGTAGACTATGACACCAATCACGAAGCAGATATTCCGATGCAGCGCAAAGCCTGTCACCGCTTTGCGGACAAGATGGGTTGGACGATCGTTCATGAGGAACAGGAGGACGGTGTTTCGGGACACAAGATTCGTGCCGAGAATCGTGATAAAATACAGGCTATCAAGGAGCTTGCCCGAAAGGGCAAGTTCGATATCCTGCTTGTATTTATGTTTGACCGAATCGGACGTATCGCAGACGAAACGCCGTTTGTTGTAGAATGGTTCGTCAAAAACGGTATTCAGGTATGGAGCACGCAGGAGGGCGAACAGCGCTTTGATAATCACATCGACAAACTGCTCAACTATATCCGATTTTGGCAGGCTGACGGCGAAAGCGAAAAGACCTCTATCCGTACACGCACCAGCCTCGGTCAGATGGTAGAGGAAGGACATTATAAAGGCGGCTCACCTGCTCTCGGTTATATGCTGGTCAAGAGCGGTCGTATAAACAAACGCAAGCATGAACTGTATGATCTGAAGGTTAATGAGAACGACGCCGCTATCGTCCGATTGATCTTTGATAAATACACCAAGGAGGGTATCGGTATGCAGAAGATCGCCAATCTTTTGAATGACGGTGATTATCCCAATCCTACCGGGAACCGATGGTCGTACAACACCATCCGTAATGTCATCCACAATCCGACCTACACCGGGTATCTCAGAAGCGGCGACAGCCGTTCGCCCTTCATCCCTGAGTTGCAGATCATTTCGCAGGAACAGTTCGACAGGGCGCAGGAGATCGCAAGCCAAAGGGCAAAGGTCATGAACAACAGACCTCGTGTGCCGATGAATATGAAGGGTAACGCGCTTTTATCCGGTAACGTCTTTTGCGGTCACTGTGGCTCAAGGCTCCATCTCTCCACCGCTTGCAAGTATTACACGAAGAAGGACGGAACCCTTGTCAAGAAGCCTCGCGTCCGCTATGTCTGCTACGGTAAGACGAGGAAAGCTACCGTGTGCGACGGTCAGTCGATCTATATGCAAAAGAAGCTCGACAGTATCGTCGAGAGCGTCGTGAAAGAGGTCTTTGAGCGTATCAAGGGTGTTCCCAAGAGCGCCGTCATCAGCTCTCGGTATAAAGAGGAACTGACGATCAGAAAAGCCAACCTCAAACACCGCCAGTCCGAATACGCTAAAGAGTTGGAGAAGCTGAACAAGCTCCGTGAGGAGGTCGTAAAGTCCATTCAGGGCGAAAGCGCCTTTTCTCAGACAATGCTCGCCGGATTGGTCGAGGAATCCGAAGCACGGGTGCAGAGCTTAAGGGAACGCTGTGATGAAGCGCAGCGTGAGGTAGAATCCTCGGAGAATCTTATAAAAGATCTGAATGTTCAGTACGACGAGATCATTTCATGGTCGAGCTTGTATGACAGCGCGTCCACCGAGGCAAAAAAGATGATCGTCAACTCGATGATCAAACGCATCGACGTTTACCGCAACTATGACCTGAACATCGAGCTGAATATGAATATCCGCCAGTTCTTCCTCGGTATGGAGGAAACAGAGAATATTCCGATTACGGCATAAAATATACCTGCCTGTTCACATCGCGTGAGCAGGCGGGTTTTTCACATCAGGTTTTTACGGATAATATCATAAACTCTCCCGTATTAGCACTGATTTAAGCTCTGTAATAACAGTATTCAAATCTTCGGTCAGATTATCGCTGTGTATCAACATATCATCAAAAAGTCGGTTGAGGTTTTCTTCAAAGTGATCAGGAAGAATAGTGCAATTATTTCTGCAAAGCTCAATCAATCGCTTTTCGCCGGGATGTGTTTGCATGTTCAATGCGAAAATCACATCAAAATACGATTCCAAAAAGGCGGCTGTTCTGTGAACAACGCTTACTCTGTCGTTTCTGCCGTTCGCCTTTTTCAATTGCAGGGAGTATGCAGGCATGGCGCTGTATAAAAGAGCTGTGTTTCTTTTGATGATGTTATTTCGGAGTTCTTCGGGATAAGGAACGGAAAAGCGTTCTTTGGCGTTTAGAAGCCTTCCGTACTTATCGCAGACAATTTTACAGGTCAAAAGGTTATGCCACATACAGGTAGTATATCCGTTGTATGCCTCAAACCTTTCCACAACTCTCGCAACACCGTCACAAAATTCGTCCAGATTGCGATAAAGGATGTCGATGTCGATTCCATTGTTCAGAACGCAGTTATCCTCGTATTCCCAGTAATGGTTTCCAATCTCCATATATTGGCAGTAATCAGCCAATAATGCGCGTCTGCTTTCTTCTCCGATTGGCGCAGTGATGTAAACATACACATCATAATCGGATTTTTCATCATAGTTTTCTCCCGAACGTGAACCGCCGAGCGCAATCGCCTCCACCTGATCAAATTCGGAAAGTTTTTCAAATAGCTTATTTATCATTTTTCATCACCTAAATTCCGATTTATCTTTCAAAAAATATAACACAAAACTCACAATAAGAAAAGAGGGAGTATCATGGTGATACTCCCAAAGTTCGTGGTGGAGATAAGGGGAATCGAACCCCTGACCTCTTGAATGCGAACCAAGCGCTCTACCATCTGAGCTATACCCCCGTGTCAAATGTATGAAATTGTAGATGTCGGACTCACCGATTATTGATTGGTGGGTCGGAGGCATCGTGAAACGATGTCGACGACGAAATTTTGCTATGGGGTGCGTAAGCCATCCTGTCGGGCTACCAACTGAGCTATACCCCCATAACGCTACGATATTATACACTATTTTTTTGCGTTTGTAAATAGGTAACGAAGAATTTTTTGCAAAGAGTGGGATTATCGTTTGCTTTATACTAATAATCAATGAAAAACAGACAAATTATTATCGAGGATGATTTTTGCAAGACGAGGCGAACGACGCAGGCATACTGCCGTATGTCACTTCCGGGGTCCCCACAACGCCCCGCGTTGTGGGGAGAGGAGGAGTCACGGCACGAGGTCAAGTCATACCAACCGAATATGCCTACCGAGTACAGCGAACGACGACAACAACGAAGTATTGCGGAAATCAGACCGATAAGAATGTCGAGTTTTTATTGAATATTAGTATGATTCTGTGATCTAAAACAAAAAGCAACACTGCGTTTTATCGCCGCAATGCTGCTTTATCTGTTGAAATTATTGGTCACTCGGCGTTTTGAGCTTGCGCTGCCTTCATCATGATGGCGCATTCGATGCGCTTTTTGAACAGCTCACAGCCGTATTG
>CAMJJL010000003.1 GCA_946406145.1 uncultured Clostridia bacterium
TCTCCTGCGGTCTGATCACCGAGGGCGAGCGCTGGATGACCATGGTCGATATCCAGGGACTCGAGGACTTCTTCGGCGACATGGACTTCAAGGTCGCCGGTACCCATGACGGCATCACCGCGATCCAGATGGACTTAAAGATCAGCGGTCTGCTGCCCGAGATGGTCAAGGAAGCGCTCGAAAAGACCCACAAAGCGCGTAACTACATCCTCGACGAGGTCATGCTCAAGGCGATCGCCGAGCCTCGTCCTGAGCTCTCCAAGTACGCTCCCAAGATGTTCACCACCACCATCGCCGCCGACAAGATCGCCGAGGTTATCGGCAAGTCCGGTAAGGTCATCAAGGAGATCCAGGCGCAGTGCGAGTGCAAGATCGACATCGAGGAAGAGGGCGAGACCGGTCAGGTATTCGTCGCCGGTCTGGACGCTGAGAAGTGCCAGCGCGCGATCGAGATCATCCAGACCATCGCTACCGATCCCGAGCCCGGCGCCATGTATCTGGGCAAGGTCACCCGTCTGATGGACTTCGGCGCGTTTGTCGAGATCGCTCCGGGTAAGGAGGGTCTGGTACACATCAGCCAGCTCGACGTCAAGCGTGTCGACAAGGTGACCGATGTGGTCAACGTCGGCGACGTCATCCGCGTCAAGGTACAGGAGATCGACGACAAGGGCAGACTCAACCTCAGCCGCAGAGATGTGCTGATCGAGGTGGACGGTCTGACCCCCGAGAACAACCCCGATGAGGAACGCAGACCCCGTCGTGACGGCGGCAGAGGTCGCGGACGTCGTGACGGCGGCAGAGGCAGAAGATAAGGCAACATGATGTTGCATCCCGTTCCGCCTTTTGCAAACGCCGATAGGTGATTGACGTATGATCAACGGCGGGATCAAAGATTCATAAAGCAACAGCACCGCTTCATAGGAGGCGGTGCTGTTTTTGCTTGTGGGACATGTGCGTCTTTCGACGGGAGCAAACACGTGTGTTACATCCCCTGCGATTGTGCTGCGGCGTTGGGAGATAACAAAAGCCGCCGTTTAAATGATTGACAGAGGGGTGAAGTGTATGTCGCGTTATTCCTCCATTTGTTTGCCGAGAAACGCGGCGGCGGATTGGGCGAGCTTCAATTCTGTGTCTGTGGGGATCTGCACGCGTTCGCCCTTGAGCATCACGACCGCGCCCGTTACATCGCCTGCGGCGATGATGGGGTAAATGACCGCGGCGGCGTGATCCACGCCCTCCACCGTCTGTACCTCGTCCACCGAGTGCGCGTGGGCGCTGTAGCTGCGGCGGTTCTCCATATAATTCTCCAGTGTTGGGGTGATGCGCCGCTCCAAAAACTCACGCTTGCTCACGCCTGCCGCGGCGATCACGTGGTCGCGGTCACAGATGAGCGTCGGCATCGCGCTGATGCGTGACAGCACGTCCGCATACTGCGCCGCAAACTCACTCAGCTCACCCACCGGCGAATACTTCTTAAAAATGACCTCCCCATCCGTCGCAGTGTATATCTCCAACGGGTCACCGTCGCTGATAACATTGACAGCAAAGACCCTGTCGGAATGGTGATTGGCGTGTTGAACTGCGTTGAAGGAAGGAGGATCGACGCGCGCGTCGTCGGGGAAGAGGGGGCTGCTGAGAATCCCCTCGATGTCTGATTTGAGCTTGATATGGATATGGGTTTCATACACCGTGATTTGATCGACGATCAGTTCAAGATCGCCCTTGTCGAACTTGTCCTTCTCCAATATCCGCTCAAACAGCCCGACCGCCTTCGGCGCGATCCTGAGCGCTTTGAGGGCGGTGTCGTGACGTTCAAAGGTCATGCGCTTCTGATTCTCCAGCCCCTCGATCACGCTCTCACACTCCGCGATCAAGTCGTCATAGGTGGATTGTATGCTCTCCTCGCGCTTCGGATTGCGCGCGATCTCTCGCGCGCATTGACGCAGATAGATCTTTTTCGACTCCTTTTCGGCGGCGATCCGCTCCTCTAATTCCGTGAACAGATCGGTATTCTGCTGTTGGTTCTCCTCCTGCTCGGCGATCTCCTGTTCGAGCTTTTCGATCATCTCCGCGCAGGTGGCTTTCACCGCCTTGAGGTATTCGCGGATGATGCCGTCGAGCACCTCGACGCGGATGTAGTGGCGCGTACAGTGCGCCTTACCCTGCTTGTGGTAGGTGCCGCAGAGGTATGCCGGGGCGAGATCGGGACGGCTGAGTGAGAACATTGGGGCGCCGCAGTCGCCGCAGCGGAGCAGTCCCGAGTAGGCGTTCTCGTACTTTTTGACCCCGCGGTAGTTGCCTTTGGAGCGGCTTTGCATGAGCTGTTGTGTCTGCGCGAACACCGTCGGCTCGATGATCGCTTCGTGATGGTTGAGGAAAATCAGCTGATCTTCTTCGTCGCGTTTGACGTCGTCGCCGTTGATCTTTTGGCGCGTCGTCTTGCCCTGCCGGAGCGTGCCTATATAGAAATCGTTTTGCAGGATCCCCTGCACGGTCGCGACGCTCCAAGCGCTTTTGACCTCGCGGTGGTATTCGTCGCCCCGCGCTTCGATCCGCGCCCGTTCGCTCATGCGCGGGGTGGGGTAGCGACGATCGGTCAGGTAATTCGCGATCTTGCGATAGCCCCAGCCCTCGTTATACAGGCGGAATATCTCTCGCACGATCTGCGCCTCGCTCGGCTCGACCGCCAATGTCATCGCCTTGGTGTTGGTCATCACATAGCCGTAGGGCACGGCGCTGATCCACTTGCCGTCCTGCTGACGGCGGCGGATGACGTTACGTACCTTCTTCGAGGTGTCGGTGACGGGCATCTCGTTCATGAAGAAGTAGATCTGGATCCGCAGCCAGTCATCGTTGGTGGGGTAGTCGATGTTATCTCCGATCGCGATGATGCGTATTCCCTCGTCGCGCAGGGCTTCCAGCTCCACCAAGCCGGCGCCGTTTCTTCGCGAGAATCGGGACAGATCCTTGACGATCAGAATATCGTATTGATGCTTGAACAGCTTGCGCCTGAGCCGCTGGTAGCTCTCGCGCTGCTCGAAGGTGTAGCCCGAGCGATCGCGGTCTTCATAGAAGTCAAGCGCCGAGCCGGGGAAGTTCTGCTTTGCGAATTCCTCGATGATCGCCTTCTGGTTCTCGATCGAGGTGTTCTCCTTGTTCAGCTCGTCGTCAACCGAGATACGGCAGTACGCCGCGATAGCGAATCTCTCCACGACCATCGCCCTTTCTTTTAAGATTTCTGTTTTCATTTTATCACTCCTCTCCGTTGCGTTACAACAGGATAATGTTTCCATATATATGTAAAGCTGCCTCCCTGCGGAAGCAGCCTTTGATCAGGAGGCTTTGCTCAGCTCTGTATGCGGACGGTCGATGTTTCGCTTCAACAGCAGATAGACCATTTCTTCGGGATCGCTTTCGCCCGATTCGATGATAACGGGGAGCGTTCCCTGATCCTTCTGATTTGCTATCGCACTTTGCAGAAAGTCCACGAATGTTTCATCCTCCGTTTCACTCTTACTGAGCCAGTAGAGCTGAGCCCTTCTCGGAGCCTCCATCATTTGCGTTTTCATGGTTCACTCACCTCACTCATATTCGTTCTCACTTAGTATTACCGCTTTTTTCCGTGATTACTCATTCGTAAGGGTGTTGTATGTTAACTTAGAAAATCGCTGAAGTCAAGTCTTTATCAAAACTATTTTTTCTTTGTGTACTATGACGAATACGGTGTAAATTCGATTTCGAAGCAGGTGAAAAGGATGTGGGTTGCTGTTTTGAGTTTTAGGGCACCACATCGGCCGCCAACGCCGACCGTTAAGCCGTTTTTGAGGTATTATCGGGTCAGTTGTTTAGGTGGGTTGCTGAGTGGGGTTTTCCGATAAAGTGGGTTGCAAGTTATTTCAAACGACGATCCCAAGCCGTTTCGCACCCCGCAACGTGGGTTGCTCAGCTTTTGAAGATAAAATCCTGCACAAAAAGAGAATAAAATATTGCTCTGCCAATCAAAGAAAACAAAGCTCCTGTCTCGCCCTAACAAAAGCTCCGATCGAGGGGCTGTATATCATTGAGCCGACTGTACACGGTGACAGCCGCGGGTATTTCATGGAGACGTATAATCAGCGAGACATGGAAGAAGCCGGGCTGGATATGGTATTTGTGCAGGATAATCAAAGCATGAGCACGAAAGGCGTTTTGCGTGGCTTACACTTTCAAATCAACCATCCGCAAGGTAAACTCGTACGAGTCATCAAGGGCAGAGTGTTTGATGTTGCAGTGGATTATCGCAAGGATAGCCCGACCTATTTGCAGTGGTTTGGCGTTGAGTTGACAGAAGAGAATAAGAAACAGTTTTATATTTCTCCGGGATTCGCTCACGGCTTCTTAGTGTTATCCGATACGGCAGAATTCTGCTACAAATGCACCGATTTCTACCATCCGAACGATGAGGGTGGACTCGCCTGGAACGACCCGAAGATCGGTATTGAATGGCCTGAGCTTGTTGGAGAGTATCAGGGCTCAGCAAGCGCTAAAGGCTATGCGTTAGCTGACGGGACGCCGCTGAATATCAGTGAAAAAGACCAGAAATGGTGTGTGATCTCTTCCGTTTAAACTATCGGCTATTCTTTCGCAGCAACCTATTCATATACCTACAAAAAATGTTATATCAATTGTCAAGTGGTATAACACACCCGTTGCGGATATATTCCGTCAGTGGGTGTTTTTTCTATTATATCAAAAGCACCTTCGTCAACCTGCACTATGTAAGGTTCAATCTTTTGTCAATGTTGAATAAGGAAATGGTAAATTTTAGCCACTGTGTCAATGTTGTCAGTAGCGGGTCGATATGATGGGTAATTATGGTTGGCTAAAATAGGTAAATCAATCATTACAAAATTATCCTACTATTTTATATAGCAAACGCAAGCGCAGACCAATGCTGTGCTTGCGTCTTTTGAATATTTTTCAGATTCGTCAGATCTCATCGAGTGAGTTCAGCATGACAAAGTCTTTGAACTTACAGTGATACACCGTGCTGGTGGAATAGTCGATGTCATCGTTGGTGATGATGATCTTTTTGACGAGATTATCAACTCCGGCAAAAGCCGAAAACTCGCGGTCATACGCTTTCTCTTCTGCTACGCTGTACGCGACCTGGATCAGATACACCTTATTATCCTTCTCAGCGCGGAAATCGATTTCGCGTCCGGAGTTATTGTATACATTTACCTCATAGCCCATGTACAGCAGCTCATTCAGCACCGCGTTCTCAAAGTTGTGCGTCAGGTCATAGCGGTTGCCGGCGCAGCGAATGCTATTGAGGGATACATCCTCGTCATACAGCTTCTGATAATAGCTCATTTTTGATTTCGCCTTCTGCGAATACTGTGGGACCTCATTGATTACATAAGCCTCTTTGAGATAGGAGAGATACTTGATGACCGTCGGCGTTGATATTTTGATCCCCTGACTGACCATATACTTCGTGACGGATTGCGCGCTGAAGATCCGCGCGTTTGACACCAGAATGAAGTCGACCATCTTTTCAAAGACGTCGGCTTTTTTGATTTTGTATCGGTTTTCAAGATCGTTGTATATGATCGTGTCGTTCAGATCGGACAGATATCTCTTTTTGCTGTCAAGGTCGGGCAGTTCAAATGACGCGGGAAAACCGCCCCACACCAGATAATCGGTGACGGAAAGCTCCTTGCCCAGCGTCTCGCAATACTCCTTTGCCTCGCGATAGACGAACGGTCTGATCCGGAATGAAACATACCTTCCGCTGAGCTCCTTGGTGAATTCGCCCGATAAGAGCTTCGAGTTGCTGCCGGAAATGAACACGGAGCAGTCCTGCAGGCGTAAGGTTCTGCAGGCTTCCGCCCAGCCTTTTACGTTCTGGACTTCGTCGAGGAACACATAGCATGTGCCTTCACGCCGATTGTTCTTTACATATTCGATCAGCGCGTCGGCGTCGGGGATCTGGTTGCGCACGGGCTTGAGGTCGAAATCGAGGAACAGGGTATCCTTGCCATGAGCGCCGATCTCCGCATACGCCTGCTTGAGCAGAACGGACTTCCCGGATCGTCTGATTCCCGTGATAATCTTGATCAGATCGCTGTTGTAAAAACTCCTGATCGGATTCAGGTAATGTTCGCGTGTAATCATGATATCACCGCCATATTTAGTATGCTTCTATTTTACTTTATAAATTCATCATTGTCAAGAATTTGTAAAGTTGTACTTTACAAATTCTTAGAAAAGAAGATTTTGTAAAGCAGAGTGTATCTTCTGCTGGTATAATGTTATAGACATTCTTTTATCAAAGAATATTGACAAACAGATGTTCGGTGTGATAGTATAATAATATCAAACATATTATCGATATTGAGCGGAGGCGATGGCAATGTGTAGCGCTTTAGTTGATGAGATGAATCATGCAGAATCAGCTGATACAAAAGCCAAATATGCAGTGCTGGAGCGGTACTTCGGCTATCGCTCGTTTCGTCGCGGACAGGAAGAGGTCGTTGACAGTCTGCTGTCCGGACGAGATGCCCTCGCCATCATGCCGACGGGTGCGGGAAAATCGCTTTGCTATCAGGTGCCCGCATTGATGCTGGATGGCGTTACGCTGGTCATATCTCCCCTGATCTCGCTGATGAAGGATCAGGTCAACGCCCTGACCGCGCAGGGAGTGAGAGCCGCCTATCTGAACAGCTCCCTGAATGATGCGCAGTATAATAAAGCGTTAGCGAATATGGCGAACGGGATGTACAAGATTGTCTATGTAGCCCCCGAGCGCTTGAAATCGTCGCGCTTTATCCGTGCGGCGACAAGCATCCGTGTTTCGCTGATCGCGGTCGATGAAGCACACTGCGTATCACAGTGGGGACAGGATTTTCGTCCGAGTTATCTGAACATCGCGGAGTTTATCGCCGAATTGCCCAACCGCCCGACGATCGGCGCGTTTACCGCAACAGCGACAACGGAAGTCAAACAGGATATCGTTCGCATTTTGGGACTGCATGATTCACTGGAGGTGACCACCGGCTTTGATCGTCCCAATCTGTTTTTCTCAGTGATACGAACCTCGCAGAAGTCGAAGCAGCTTTTATATCTGTTGTTTTCCCGAATGAATAACTCCGGGATCATCTATTGCTCGACACGCAAGACCGTGGAGAAGGTCTGCGCTTTGCTGTGCGATAAGGGCTTTTCCGCTACGCGTTATCATGCGGGACTGAGTGATGAAGAGCGCCGCATGAATCAGGACGACTTTGTCTATGACCGCAAGCGTATCATGGTCGCGACCAACGCCTTCGGCATGGGCATCGACAAGTCCGATGTGCGTTATGTAATCCATTACAATATGCCGAAGAATCTCGAGAGCTATTATCAGGAGGCGGGTCGTGCCGGTCGCGACGGTGAGGACTCCGATTGTATTTTGCTGTTTGGGCATCAGGATATTCAAACCGCATGGTATTTCATTGATCATATGGAGCCGAATCCGGAGCTCAGCGATGAGCAGAATGAAGCCTTCAGGAAGAAGGAGATCGAACGGCTCGGTCATATGATCGCGTATTGCAAAACGCGCGAATGTCTCAGGGCGCATATGCTGCGCTATTTCGGTGACAGTGCCGATGATCGCTGTGACAAGTGCTCCAACTGTCGGTCGAAAGTGAAGACCTTTGACGCTACCATCGAATCGCAGAAGATCCTGTCCTGTATTGTAAAGACCGGGCAGCGCTTTGGTGCGCGGGTCATCTCGGATACGCTGAGAGGAAAGATCAACGATCGTGTGCAATCGCTCGGATTTGATCGGCTTTCCACCTTCGGCATCATGGAGAATGAGAGGAAAAAGTATATCAACGAGATGATTGACGAGCTGGAGCGCATGGATTACGTTCGCTATGTCGGCGCGGGTTACCCGATCATCAAGGTGACGGACGCCGGATGGCGCGTACTCAGGGGAGAGGAAAAGGTGATGATGATTCAAACCGACCTGCTCCGAACTTCAGCCAAAGCCCAAAAGTCGAAGGAAGAAGAAACGGCGTTTGAAGCCCACAACAGAGAATTGTTCGATGCACTGAGAAAAACACGAGCTGAGATCGCCGGTAAGCGAGGTGTGCCGGCTTATGTGATCTTTTCCGATGCGGCTCTGCGTGATATGTGCGAAAAACTGCCGACAACAGATGAAGAATTCCTGTCTGTCAACGGCGTCGGCGAAACAAAGCTCAAGCAATACGGCGCTGTCTTTATCCCTGTGATCAAGCGCTATCTCCCCACAAAAAGAGGCAAATTACCGTTTTACATTTCTGAGGAGCAGTTGAGCTGTTTTGAGTATTCGGATATGCCGATCCCGGTTTCCAAAATCACAAGGCAGATCAATGATTTGGCAGAGGATGAGCGCCGAAAGAAGCTCAGAGCAACGGATATCACAGACTGGCTGATGTCGATCTATGTTCTGAAGATCGAGGAGTTGAACAGCAAACCCTTCAAGCTCCCGACCTCTAACGGCACAAAGCTGGGATTATCGGTTGAGCGAAGAGAAAAAGATGACGGCGAGCCCTACTATATCACGCTATACAACCGCAAGGCGCAGGAATTTGTGATCGATAATATGAATAGCGTTATTGCATCTTTATAACCAAAGGAAAGATTAATTGGACATGATTGCGTTCTCATCGGCGCAGGAGTGTAATAAATTACGAGAAGATTTTGCGTAATCATTAATGTAATAGAAAAAGATTCATATATCTGCTATAATACGATTCGGCAGCTTCCCATGGTAGGAGCTGCCGAATTTATTTATAGGAGGTATTCAGATGAATACGAATAATTACCCAATCTACCATAAGCAGATCAACTTAGAGAGATTCACGGAGGTAGAATCGCCGAAAGGTTTTGGCGATCGGTGTAAGCGAAAGCGGTCATCTCGCGATGAATGAACGGTTCTTGTCGATGATCCGATGTTTCAAAATGAAGATGATGATCTCGGATGACAGGAAAATGATTCTGCTCAATGAAACAGAGGATGGTCAATATGTATTTCCGAAGTCGGGAAGGATCAAGGATGTAGAGTTTGTTAAATCTCTTTATGATGCCGGTCTTGCTGTACCGTGCAGATACATCATCAGCTATAGTGAAGAACGGCAACTGTGGGTCGGAGAGTACACTGATGTGTTGAGCGGCGGCAAACAGAGCTTGGAGTATTCCGTCGGAAAAATGATGGGCAGCGTCAAAAACAGGAGAAAGAAGAATGGAAAATGATTATCCCAAGCGATATCTGGAAAAGCTGTATCGCCATTACTTCTTTCATAAATGGGAAGGGTGGCGTGAAGAGATCTTTCAGATCATGTGGAAAGCCCTCTTCGAGGCAAAGAAAAGATATCGTCGCTATCGGTGTCGGTATGATTTTGAGGATTATGCGGAAACGGTCATCGTCAAAAAAGTTAACATCTGGATGAAACAGAATCACAGGTATAATTACCGATATTTGTCTTTAGATAAACCTTTTGTCGATAGCGAGGAAACGATGCTGTCAACCTATATCGTGGCAGATAATTTATTTTGTTCTCTTGAACTCTATGATTTTATCTCCCGACTCAGTTTCATCAAATATTCCGTCTGTAAAGGATATATCCTGAGGTATTATGATGAGGAGATCGCTGCAGGGCTTCATCTTTCTCAAGAACAGCTCGAAGGGATCAAGATGGAATTTCGGCAGGATTTCATTGCCGGATATTTGATATGATATCAGGGAAGGAGTAACGATTAATAATGCTTGATTTTTTACCATACATCGTATCTGTGCTGTGCGCTTTGATCGCAGGCTTATCCAGTTATGTCTGTGCAAGACGTCAAGCGAAGACGGAGATCTTAAAGCTGGACAGGCAATTCACGATCGATTTAGAGAAAGAGCGTGAGAAGGCAAAGCTGGCTCTGGAGAAAGAACGGGAGAAAAACCGACTGGAAACAGAGCGATTACAGCTGCAGTATCAACACGAATTAGAGCTAAAGGATAAGGAGATGCAGAACGCTATGGGAGAAAGTGTCGTCAATACGCTTTTTTCTGAGCTGATGAAAACACCGGAGATGAAGCAGCAGATTTCCGATAGTTTCAAAAAGGGCGGCAAAAAGAAATAGTATTTGTTGACCCACATTCCGAGATGTTCAACTGAAAAGTCTAATGAAAGCCGTCACTCATACGGCAATTCGACATACATGAGTGACGGCATATTAGGGTGATTCTTTTCTGTTATCGGCTATTCTTTTGAAGCAACCCCTCCATATACTTACTAAAAATGTTATATCAATTGTCAAGTGGTATAACATACCCGCTGCGGTTCATATACACCGTCAGCGGGCTTTTTTGCTTATTCGTCAAAGATCCCCCTCGTCGACCTGCACTATGTAAGATTCAATCTTTTGTTGATGTTGAATAAGGAAATGGCTATTTTTAGCCACTGTGTCAATGTTGTATGTGAGGGGTCGATATAATGGATAATTATGGATGGTAAAAAGAGGTAAATTAGTATTGTCAATGATTATGACGCTATACAAAGAATTAGACAGAGATCAATTCAAAAAACGAATATAGAGAAAAAACGCCGGTGGCGATGTTTGTCTTAGGGAGTATAACCCGAGAATTGATTAATGTGATTTGTTTCCTATTTGACACAACTGCGATATCATAATATAATATAACTGAAATGGGCTTTCTGATAGACAGAGAAAGCTGATCGAGAAATCTATTGCAGGTGAAAGAAAATGGATGCCAATCTTTATGAAAGACTGAAGAATAAAGAAGAAAAGCTCTCATTGATCGGGCTAGGTTATGTCGGTATGCCGATCGCGGTCGCATTTGCGAACAAAGGGATCGACGTTATCGGTTTCGATCTGAACAAGGCGAAGATTGAGCTGTATCAAAACGGCGTCGATCCGACCAACGAGGTAGGTGACGAGGCGATCAAGGCTTCATCTGTTGAATTTACCGCGGATGAAACAAAGCTCAAAGAGGCGAAGTTCCATATCGTTGCGGTTCCTACGCCGGTCAATACCGATCATACGCCCGATCTTTCTCCCGTGATCGGCGCGAGTGAAATCGTCGGCAGAAATCTGACAAAAGGCAGTATCGTTGTTTACGAATCGACCGTTTATCCGGGCGTGACGGAAGATGTCTGTATCCCGATTTTGGAACGAGAATCCGGCATGCAATGCGGCGTTGATTTCAAGATCGGTTACTCTCCCGAGCGCATCAATCCCGGCGATAAGGTTCATCGTCTGGAGAACATCCGTAAGATCGTTTCCGGCATGGATGAAGAGAGTTTAGCGATCATCAAGGCGGTCTATGATACTGTCATCGAGGTCGGCACCTATCCTGTCAGCACAATCAAAACCGCCGAGGCTGTCAAGGTAGTAGAGAACAGCCAGCGCGATATCAATATCGCGTTCATGAACGAATTGGCGATGGTGTTTGATCGCATGGGCATTGATACCAACGAGGTCGTTGACGGCATGAATACGAAATGGAACGCACTCGGCTTCCGTCCCGGTCTGGTCGGCGGTCATTGTATCGGAGTGGATCCCTATTACTTTACGTACGAAGCAGAAAAACTCGGCTATCACAGCCAGATCATATTAAACGGCAGAATCGTCAACGACGGCATGGGCAGATATGTTGCCGAATCTGCTGTCAAAGAAATGATTAAGGCAGGACAGGCTCCGAAGAATTCTAATGTCGTGATTTTAGGGCTTACTTTCAAGGAGAATTGTCCCGATACGCGCAACAGCAAGGTCGATGATATCATCAAGAGCCTGAATGAGTACGGTATCACACCGATCGTTGTCGATCCTTGGGCGAGCGAGCGTGATGCTATGCACGAGTACGGTGTGACCTTGACAAAGCTCGAGAAAGTCAAAGACGCCGACTGCGTTATCGCTGCTGTAGCTCATGATGAGTTCAAGGCTTTGTCGCTTGATGAGATCAAAGCGTTGTATCGCGCAGATCTTTCCGATGACGAAAAGGTGCTGTTGGACGTAAAAGGTCTCTACAGCGTTCCCGATTTGAAAGCATCCGGTATGAGTTACTGGAGATTATAAAAGATTTCTATTAATTTTCACATTGTTATGAAGAGAGCATATCGAATGAGGTAAGCTCTCTTTTATTTATGCCGAGGATATGACAGTATTCACTTTGCGCTGAGCTGTGCTATTGTATTTGACACTTTGGCAATAAGGATATATAATACAATAAAAAACAAGTATTTACCAATCACTTGACGAAGGATGAGATATGATGAGCAGTTTTGCAGGAGCTACCCTGATGATTACAGGAGGTACGGGTTCATTCGGAAACACTGTTCTAAAGCATTTTTTAGCCAGCGATATCGGAGAGATCCGCATTTTCTCGCGCGACGAGAAGAAGCAGGACGATATGCGCCATGATTTGCAGGCGCGTTTTCCCGAATTCGCCAATAAGGTGAAGTTCCACATCGGCGACGTCCGCAACGCGCAGTCCATCAAGGACGCGATGTGGGGCGTTGACTATGTGTTCCACGCGGCGGCATTGAAGCAGGTTCCGTCATGCGAGTTCTTCCCGATGGAGGCTGTCCGGACTAACGTGGAGGGTACCGACAATATGCTCCATGCGGCGATTGACTGCGGCGTCAAGCGTGTCGTCTGCCTGTCGACCGACAAGGCAGCGTATCCGATCAACGCGATGGGTATCTCCAAAGCGATGATGGAGCACGTTGTTTCGGCAAACGCTCGCGTAGCGGCGGAGCGAGGCGCCACGGTCATCTGCTGTACACGCTACGGCAACGTCATGTGCTCTCGCGGCTCGGTCATCCCGCTGTTCATCGACCAGATCAAGGCGGGTAATCCGATCACGATCACCAACCCCGATATGACGCGTTTCCTCATGAATCTCGATGAGGCGGTCGATCTCGTCAAGTTCGCCTTTGAGCACGCCAACCCGGGCGATCTCTTCATCCAAAAGGCGGACGCCTCCACGATTGGGGTGCTTGCGCAGGCGGTGCAAAAGCTCTTCGGTGATACCGGTACCAAGATCATCGGCACTCGTCACGGCGAGAAATTGTATGAAACTTTGATGACTCGTGAGGAGCGACTCCGTTCCGAGGATATGGGTGATTACTACCGTGTAGCGGCAGACAGCCGTGATCTGAACTATGATAAATTTGTCGTCAAGGGCGAAGTTGCCACTGAGGCGGACGAGTCCTATACCAGTCACAACACTAATCTGCTGGACGTCGACGGCACGGTTGAAAAGATCCTCACCACCGATTATGTAAAAGAGGCGTTGAAATGAGCGATTATTCAAACGTTAAATGGAAAGATAACGGCAAGCTCAAGCTCCTGATCATTGTCGGGACACGACCCGAGATCATCCGCCTTGCCGCCGTGATCCATAAAGCGCGCAGGTATTTTGATACCATCCTCGCGCATACGGGTCAGAACTATGATTACAACCTCAACGGCGTTTTCTTCAAGGATCTGTCTCTTGACGATCCCGACGTCTACCTCGACGCGGTCGGCGCTGATCTCGGCGAGACGATGGGCAATATCATCGCGAAAAGCTATCAGCTGATGGCTGAGATAAAGCCCGACGCGGTTCTGGTCTTGGGCGATACCAACTCTTGTCTGAGCGTCATCGGCGCAAAGCGCCTGCACATCCCGATCTTCCACATGGAAGCCGGTAACCGCTGTAAGGACGAGTGTCTGCCCGAGGAAACCAACCGCCGTATCGTCGACATCATCAGCGACGTCAACCTCGCCTACAGCGAGCACGCAAGAAGATATCTTGCCGATACAGGGCTTCCGAAGGAACGCACCTATGTGACAGGCTCCCCGATGGCGGAGGTGCTGCATAACAACCTCGCGCAGATCGAAGCAAGCGATATCCATGCGCGACTTGGTTTGGAGAAGGGCAGGTACATCCTGCTCTCCGCTCACCGTGAGGAAAATATCGACACCGAAAAGAATTTTATCAGCCTGTTCACGGCGATCAATAAAATGGCAGAAAAGTACGATCTGCCGATTCTGTATTCGTGCCATCCGCGCTCAGCAAAACGACTTAAAGAGAGTGGTTTTAAACTGGACACACGTGTCCTTCAGCATGAGCCGTTAGGCTTCCATGACTATAACTGCCTGCAGATGAACGCCTTTGCGGTCGTGTCCGACAGCGGTACGCTTCCTGAGGAAAGCTCGTTCTTTACGAGCATCGGTAAGCCGTTCCCTGCTGTTTGCATCCGCACCTCTACCGAACGTCCCGAGGCGCTCGACAAAGCCTGCTTTATCCTCGCCGGCATCGATGATAAGAGCCTGCTCCAGGCGGTCGATACCGCCGTTGAGATGAACAAAAGCGGCGACCTCGGCATCCCCGTCCCCGATTACACGGACGAGAATGTGTCCGATAAGGTCATCAAGATCATCCAGTCCTACACCGGTGTGGTGAATAAAATGGTTTGGAGAAAGTATTGATCAGAGATTTTTTCTATTCTATCATCCAATTCTTTAGTACCAGCTCTATGTGGCTGATTATCGCAGTAGTTGCCGTATTTACCCTCGGATGGGGTCTGCTAGAATACCGGTTGCGGCGTAACGCCAAGCTGTATACGATCGTCAATGCCGTTCTGCTTGCCGTCAGTCTTTTTTTCATCCTTAGTATTACGCTGCTGGTCAGAATACCAGATGACTATCAGAGAGTTTCTTTGATCCCTTTTGATTTTGTTTATGGATCGAACAATAGCCGGGGTCTATTCAAATCAATGGGGATGAATGTTGTACTGTTTATTCCTCTGCCGATGTTCGGATGCAGTCTGTTCCGATGTCATTCCAATAAGTCGGGGCTGATCTTTATCGCGTCGGGGATCGCGTTCTCGTTTTTGATCGAGAGTATGCAATATTTATTTGTCCTCGGACAGGCGGACGCGGATGATGTGATTTTCAATACACTGGGATTGCTGATCGGATATCTGCTGTATCGTCTGCACGATCGTTATATTATGAAGAGAAAAGGAAATATTACATGAACATATTAGTCACCGGCGCGAAGGGCATGGTCGGACAGGCTTTGGTTGCAAATCTGAAGAATATCCGTGACGGTAAGAACCGCACCAGACCCGCGCTTAAAATCGAAGAGATCTTTGAATATGATATTGACAGTACCGAGGCTCAGTTGGACGAGTATTGCCAAAAGGCGGACTTTGTCTTTAACCTTGCCGGCGTGAATCGTCCGAAGGATAACGCGGAGTTCATGCAGGGCAATTTCGGCTTCGGCTCAAAGCTGCTCGATACCTTGAAGAAGTATGATAACAAAGCCCCCGTGATGCTGTCAAGCTCGATTCAAGCGACCCTGATCGGTCGCTACGGTGAGAGCGATTACGGGAAAAGCAAGCTTGCCGGAGAAGAACTGTTCTTCCAATACGGCGAAGAGAATGGGGTAAAGGTAGCTATCTATCGCTTCCCGAATCTCATGGGTCACAGCCGACCGAATTATAACAGCGCGGTGTCGACCTTCTGCAACGCTGTCGCGAACGATCTGCCGTTTACCGTCAACGATCGTAACGCGACCGTTGAGCTGCTCTACATCGACGATCTGGTTGAAGCGATGTTCGACCTGCTCGAGGGAAAGGAAAAGCGCTGTGAGTATGACGGCTTGAAGCCGGTCGAGGACCCACAGGGTCGGTATTGTTATGTTCCGTTGACGTATACCGTTACCCTCGGCGAGATCGTCGATTTATTGGAACAGTTCAAGGCGCAGCATGATACCCTGATCGTGCCGCCTATCCCCGACGGCAGCTTTGCTAAGAAGCTCTACAGTCTTTATCTGAGCTATCTGCCGACAAAGGACTTCAAGTTCGCGCTCAAGATGAACTGCGACGACCGCGGGTCATTCACCGAGCTATTGAAGACCGCCGATCACGGGCAGTTCAGCGTGAATATCAGCAAGCCCGGTATCACCAAGGGTCAGCACTGGCACAATTCAAAGTGGGAATTCTTCGTTGTCGTCAGCGGACGTGCTTTGATAGAAGAACGTAATATTTGCACAAACGAAAAAATCAGCTTTGAGGTCAGCGGCGACAAGATCGAAGCCGTCCACATGATCCCGGGCTGGACGCATAATATCATCAATCTCAGCGACACTGAGAACCTCGTCACCCTCATGTGGGCGAACGAGCTGTTCGATCCCAACCATCCGGATACGTTCTTTGATCCGGTGTGATATGCACATAAAAAGACTGAACCTTACTATCAGTGGGTTCAGTCTTTTTGTGTGGTGTTCAACTCCCTTCATCCTAACAATGCGTATATCACAAAAATCCAACACTATTAAGATGCCTGTTCACAAAATTACAAATACATCAAGCTGCTACCATCACAAAATCCTATATTCTGTTCACCGGCACCCCTCTCGGATGCAATGGTCAGGGCTGATCAGCAGACGAACCATCGTCAACCTGCACTATGTAAGGCTCAGTCTTTTGTCAATGTTGAATAAGGAAATGGTAAATTTCAGCCACGGTGTCAATGTTGTCTGTGACGGGTCACCCTCGCGGATACGCAGGGTGCGGCGGATCTCTTTGGGGATAACGACGCGGCCGAGGTCATCGATGCGTCTGACAATTCCTGTTGCTTTCATATCTGAATCTCCTTAAAATGGTACACAAATTCTTGCAACACTATTGTATGCAGAGATGATTTTTTCATACAGAACCAATACAGGAAGAATCTGTCAGCATTGAATTATTGCAGAAAAACGGCGTGCCGAATTGCAACGATGGCGAGGCACACTCGTTCAGCAATTATAAAAGCACCTGAAAGAACGGTTGTGCAGAAGAAACAGTGGGTATTACTTGCGTTTACTTTTACAATTAACGGGTGGACGCACATATTCAGAGTCCCGTTTATTGTCATTATCAGATTGTAGGAACGAACAATGCTTATTTAAAAAGGAGAATGACCATGTTATTTGAAAGAACTTTTGTCAAACCCGAGAACATTATGGACGCCGCCGCTCAGGAGACCTCTTCCATGCGCGATATGCGCATTATGCGCGCGCAGCGCAGTGAGAGAGGCTGGCTGCTCAAGTACATCACCCTCGACGATGATTATCCCATCGCCGCCATCGAGCGTAGCTTGACCCGCAAGCTCGGCGAGGCGGTCAGCATGGTGAACCTGCACTATGACTTCGACACCTCTGCAAGATTGATCTACGCATAAATGAAACAGCATAGTACCGCACAGTAAAATAAAACAACCAACAAACAAGGCTGCCTGATAATCAGACAGCCTTGCTTTAATGCGTGTTGATGGTAATGGTGAGTGTGATCAGACCGCCGACGACATAGAACAGCGGCGATACACGATTTAATAATGCGCCGATGCGACAAAAGACATGATTTGAATGTGGATCACCGTCGGATTTGATCAGCCCGATGTTATCGAGATGGATACCGAGGCAGTAGAAGTAATGCGCACCGAAGATACAAAAGATACCCGACAGAATCAGCATGTTTGCCGTCATCGGTGCGTTCGGAAAACGATTGAAGATGATGAGCGGATTGAAGAAGATACCGACAAACGCAAGACTGAACACAAGCGGCAGAATAACATTGCCGATAGCGATTTCCGCTTCATTTGTATTGCGGTAATAGAAGATGTTGCTGACGACAGCGAAGAGTACCAATACCGCGAGAAATCCCCATTTCAAAGGAGCATAGCCGCTTTCCGCGCTCAGATTGCCAAAGCCTTTTGCGGCGAATAAAAGTATCAGTCCGAACACAAAGGTGATCGAATCGATCACATAAAGTTTTCTGTTCATTAGATCCTCCTTTTGATGATATACTCCAGCAGCGCCCGACATCCTTTTGTGATATCATCCCATGTCGCCGCAAAGTCGCCCGTATACCACGGGTCGGCGACGTCGCGCGTGCTGTCGGCGTATTCCATCAGTAGGCGCACCTTGTTCTCGGGATCACTGCCGATGATCCGCATGATGTTGCGCTGATTATTTCGATCCATGATCGGGATGTAATCGTAGCGCTCATAGTCGGCGGCGGTCATCTGACGGGCGTATTTGCCGGAGCAGGACAGACCGTGCTTTTGAAGCTCTCTGCGCGCGGGAGGATAGACGGGATTGCCCAGCTCCTCGCGGCTGGTGGCGGCGGAGGCAATCTCAAAATCCTTTTCCAGTCCCGCCTTTTTGACATAATCTTTCATCACGAATTCCGCCATCGGACTGCGGCAGATGTTCCCGTGACAGACGAATAATATCTTGACCATATCGCACCTCCATATTCTGATCGTTATTGCAAAGGATAAGATGGAGATTGCCGCGTCGGAACGATGTTCCTCCTCGCAATGGCAATCTGAAATGCGCCCCGCGGTAATCTCAACCAAGCAATTGATCCTGATATCAGTATACCATACTAAGGTAATATTGTACAGTTTTCCGGTCAGAATCTTGTATGCTATGAGGATAGAAAAAACGTCGACAATACTGGTATAATATAAATGATAGTCTCCCTTTCCTAAGGGAGGTGGGCGCGCTTGCGCGCTCGGAGGGTTGAATCAAAAAGAATTCCCAGGAGGAACCTATGAAGCAATATATCATGGCGCTGGATTCCGGCACGACCTCGAACCGCTGTATCCTCTTTGACCGCGAGGGCAATATGTGTTCGGTAGCGCAAAAGGAATTCACCCAGTATTTTCCGCAGCCCGGATGGGTCGAGCATGACGCCAACGAGATCTGGCAGACGCAGCTCAGCGTCGCGCGTGAGGCAATGCGCAAGATCGGCGCGACCTATGACGAGATCGCCGCGATCGGCATCACCAATCAGCGCGAGACCACCATCGTATGGGACAAGGCGACGGGTCAGCCGGTCAGTCACGCGATCGTCTGGCAGTGCAGACGAACCGCCGATTATTCCGATCAGCTCGTTGAAAAGGGCTTGACCGAGAGCTTTCGTGAAAAGACGGGTCTGGTCATCGACCCTTACTTTTCCGCGACCAAGCTGCGCTGGATTTTAGAGAATGTCGAGGGCGCGCGTGAACGCGCCGAGCGCGGTGAACTGCTCTTCGGCACGGTCGACACATGGCTGATGTATAAGCTCAGTAAGGGCAGGATCCATGTCACCGACTACTCCAACGCTTCGCGCACCATGCTGTTCAACATCAATACTCTCAAGTGGGATGAAGATATTCTCAGGGAGCTCGATATCCCTGCTGCCATGCTGCCCGAGGTCAAGCCATCGAGTTGTGTCTACGGCGTGTCCGATCCTGAATTCTTCGGCGGCGAGATCCCGATCGCAGGCGCCGCCGGTGATCAGCAGGCGGCGCTGTTCGGACAAACGTGCTTTCATGAGGGTGAGGCAAAGAACACCTACGGCACCGGCTGTTTCATGCTGATGAACACGGGCGAGAAGCCTGTCTATTCCGAGAACGGATTGCTCACCACTATCGCATGGGGGCTGGACGGCAAGGTGAATTACGCGCTCGAAGGCTCCGTCTATGTTGCCGGCGCTGCGATCCAGTGGCTCCGTGACGAGCTCAAGCTGATCGATGGCTCACCCGACAGCGAATACTTCGCCACTCGTGTGAGCGATACTGCAGGATGTTATGTCGTGCCGGCGTTCACGGGCTTGGGCGCGCCGCACTGGGATCCCTACGCACGCGGCGCGATCATGGGACTGACCCGCGGCGTGAACAAATATCACCTGATCCGCGCGACCTTGGAATCGCTCGCCTTCCAGACCAACGATGTGCTCCACGCGATGGAGCTGGATTCGGGTATCCGTCTGGATTCGCTGAAGGTCGACGGCGGCGCAAGTATGAATAACTTTCTGATGCAGTTTCAGGCGGATGTGATGAACGCTCCCGTGCATCGTCCTGCCTGCGTTGAGACTACCGCAATGGGCGCGTCGTACCTCGCGGGTCTGGCAGTCGGCTTCTGGACGGATAAAGAGGACGTCAAACGCCAGTGGCGCATGGAGCGGCAGTTCCTGCCCGAGCGCGATGATGAGTGGCGTGAAAAAGAGATCAACGGTTGGAACAAGGCAGTCGCCGCCACCAAAGGATGGGCGAAGTAGAGTGAGGAGCTAAAAAGGCTTCCCCTCGGGGGGAAGCTGTCAGACAGACATGTCTGACTGATGAGGGGATAACCTATTCTTTCAATCTGTTTTTCAAAGAGTGGTGAACGATGCAGAATAAACTAACCGGTTTTTCACAAAAGCTCCGTAAGAATATGACAAAAGAAGAAAGACACCTTTGGTATGATTATCTGAAACGATTACCTGTTACTGTGAATCGTCAAAAGGTAATCGGAGAATATATCGTTGATTTTTATGTCGCCGAAGCAAGAATAATAATTGAACTCGACGGTTCACAACATTATTCAGAAGCCGGAGAACACCACGATAGAGAACGTGATGATTATTTCAGAAGAATCGGGGTTAAAGTGTTGCGATATACCAATCGACAAATACATAAAGAGTTTGACAATGTATGTCATGACATCGGGCGTCAAATTGAGAGTTCGATGAAAGGAAGAAAACTCTTTGTATAAAGCATTTGGATGCAAGGTGAGCCCCTCATCCGTCAACGTTGTTGACACCTTCCCCCCGAGGGGAAGGCTATTGATCCAATAAGTGAGGAACAAGATTTATGTACGACATTATCATCCTCGGCGCAGGCGTGATCGGTTGCGCCGTGGCGAGAGAACTCAGCAAATACAACGCCAAGATACTGGTGCTCGAGAAAAACGAGGACGTATGCTCCGGCACCAGCAAGGCGAACAGCGGCATTGTCCACTCGGGCTATGACGCGCACAACGGTACCCTCAAGGCAAGGTTCAATATCGAGGGCAACCGCATGATGGGCGACGTCTGCAATGAGCTGGACGTTCCCTTCGACCGTATCGGTTCGCTGACCGTCTGCACGGATGAAAAGAATATCTCCGATCTCGAAGCGCTCAAAGAGAGGGGAGAGAAGAACGGGGTAGAGGGTCTCACGATCCTCAGTCGTGAAGATCTGCTCAAAGTGGAGCCGCATATCGGCGATGAGGTCGTTGCCGCGCTCTACGCGCCCACGGCAGGCGTGATATGTCCGTTCAAGCTGACCATTGCTTTTGCCGAAAACGCCGCCGTCAACGGCACAGAATTCCGCTTTGATACCGAGGTAAAAAAGGTATATTGTGATAACGGGATTTGGCACGTTGTGACCGATGACGAAGAATATACGGCCGCGGTCGTCGTCAATGCGGCAGGCGTTTACGCGGATGTGTTCCACAATATGGTATCCGAAAAGAAGCTCCGCATCACGCCGCGCCGCGGTGATTATATCCTGCTTGACCGTGCGGTAGGGGGCTTTGTGAACCATACCATCTTCCAGCTGCCCACCAAGCTCGGTAAGGGTGTGTTGGTCACACCCACCGTCCACGGCAACACCATCGTCGGTCCCACCGCTGTGGATATGGACGACAAGGAGTGTACCGCCACCTCTGCCGGCGGTATCGACAGCGTGATCGAAAAGTCGGCACTGAGCGTCAAGAATCTCCCTATTCGTCAGGTCATTACCTCCTTTGCGGGCTTACGCGCGCATGAGGACGGAGGCGATTTCATCCTCGGCGAGCCGGATGACGCGCCCGGCTTCTTTGACTGCGCCGGTATCGAAAGCCCCGGCTTGACCGCGTCGCCTGCCATCGGCGTGTATATCGCCGATTTGATACAGAAAAAATACAGCCTGAGCGAGAAAGCGGATTTCATCGCTCAGCGCAAGGATATATTGAATCCCTCGACCTTATCGCTCGAGGAGCGTAACGAGCTGATCAAACGTGAACCTGCATACGGCACCATCATCTGCCGATGTGAATCTGTCACCGAGGGCGAGATCCTCGACGCGATCCGCCGCCCTGTCGGCGCACGCTCACTCGACGGCGTCAAGCGCCGCACACGTGCAGGTATGGGTCGCTGTCAGGCTGGTTTTTGCAGCCCCAAGGTGATGGAGATTTTGCGCCGTGAGCTGGACATCGACCTCACACAGGTCACAAAGAGCGGCGGCAAATCCACGATCGTCAACGCGCGTACAAAGGACGGTGACAGTAATGAATAAAGTAGATATCGTCATCGTCGGCGGAGGTCCCGCGGGACTGGCGGCGGCTGTCGCGGCATATGACGACGGCGCAAAAAGCATTTTGATCTTAGAGCGTGACGAGCAGCTCGGCGGCATTCTCAACCAGTGCATCCACAACGGCTTCGGTCTGCACACCTTCAAGGAGGAACTGACAGGCCCCGAGTACGCCGATCGCTTTATCCGGCAAGTGAGCGAACGCAAGATTCCTTTCCTGCTGAACACCATGGTCATGGAGATCTCACCCGACAGGGTCGTGACCGCTATGAACCGTGAGGACGGCATGTTTCAGATCAAGGCAAAGGCGGTCATCCTCGCGATGGGCTGTCGTGAACGGCCCCGTGGGGCTTTGAATATCCCCGGCTACCGACCCGCCGGCATTTTTTCGGCAGGAACGGCACAGAGATTGGTCAACATCGAGGGCTATATGCCCGGCAAAGAGGTCGTCATCCTCGGCTCGGGCGATATCGGACTGATCATGGCGCGCCGCATGACCTTAGAGGGCGCAAAGGTGAAGCTCGTCGCAGAGCTGATGCCGTACTCGGGCGGCTTGAAGCGCAATATCGTCCAGTGTCTGGATGATTTCGATATCCCTCTGCGATTATCGCACACGGTCGTGGATATCGAGGGCAAGGAGCATATCACCGCCGTGACCATCGCCGAGGTCGGCGCCGACTGCAAGCCGATCAAGGGCACGGAGGAACGTTATACCTGTGATACCCTGCTCCTGTCCTGCGGTCTGATCCCCGAAAATGAGCTGAGCACCGCCGCCGGTGTAGCACTCAGTCCCGTGACGGGCGGTCCTGTCGTCAACGAAAGTCTGGAGACCAACATCGAGGGCGTTTTTGCCTGCGGCAATGTCCTGCATGTGCACGACCTTGTGGACTTTGTATCGGAAGAAGCGGCAAAAGCAGGCGTGACCGCGTCACGTTTTGCGCGCGGTGAACGCTCCGCTGACAGCGGCAGAGAGATCGCCGTCAAGACTGAGGGCGGCGTGCGCTACACTGTGCCTGTTACCGTTCGTCCCGATCATGTTGAGGAAAATCTGACGATCCGTTTTCGCGTAGGAGATGTGTACAAGGATTCCTATGTCAGCGTGTATTTTGACGATACCCGCGTCCGCCATCAAAAGAAGCGTATCTTAGCGCCCGGCGAGATGGAACAGGTCGTCATCCTGAAGAAACAACTGGATGAGATCCCTGATCTGAAAACGATCACGGTGAAGATAGAGCCATAGCCTCCCTTTCCTAAGGGAGGTGGCCCGAAGGGCGGAGGGTTGCAACCCCCGGTCGCCTTCCGATATAACAATTCACGCGGTGAGGCGGAAACGCATCCACCTCATCCGCTTCACTTCGTTCAGCACCTTCCCCTTAAGGGGAAGGCTCAGAAAGGAACAACAATGGAAATCAAAGAACTCACCTGTATCAACTGTCCGATGGGCTGTCTGCTGACCGTCGAGATGGACGGCGAAGAGATCAGGGATATCAGCGGCTACACCTGTCCGCGCGGCAAGACCTATGCCGAAAAAGAGGTCACCAACCCCACCCGTGTCGTCACCTCGACGATCAAGGTCACAGGCGGCAAGAAGGATCGCGTCGCTTGCAAAACGCAGTACGACATCCCCAAGGATAAGATCGGCGCGGTGATGGAGGCGATCAACGCGGCTCAGGCACAGGCGCCCGTCGTGATTGGCGAGGTGCTGATCGCGGACGTCGCCGGCACCGGTGTGGACGTCGTCGCCACCGCACATGCGGTTTAGTGTATTAAATCGTTGAAAAGTGCGCAATAAACCATCCATATCAAATCTTATATTTGGTGAAAACAGAGTAAATGCCGATTGTCCGTTGACTTTCGGCATTTTGTTGTTTATATTGTACCTTGGAATAATCCATCAATAATAATTGTCATTGCGAAGCCCTTTAACCGGGTTCCCCGACACGCCCCGCGTGTTGGGGAGAGGAGGAGTCGCGGAGCAAGGTCAAGGCATACCAACCGGATATGCCTACCGCGCAAAGCGAACGACGACGACGTGGCAATCCCACAAAGCAGGAGTACAGCGGTGTGGGATTCCCACGTCGGGAGCAATCCCTCCTCGGAATGACACTTTATCGGAGGGGAATAATTTGGAAAAATTTAAAGAGTTTTTAAAACGCAAGAATATTGAGATCTCGTGGAAGCGCTACGGTATCGACGCGCTCGGCGCAATGGCACAGGGTTTGTTCTGTTCCCTGTTGATCGGTACGATCATCAAGACTATCGGCGTACTGTCGGGCTGGCAGTTCTTTACCGATATCGGTACCTACGCGATGGCGGTGTCGGGTCCTGCAATGGCGGTCGCCATCGGCTATGCGCTCAAGGCCGATCCCATGGTGCTGTTCTCACTGGCGGCAGTCGGTTGGGCGGCAAATGCCGAGGGCGGCGCAGGCGGTCCGTTGGCGGTTCTGGTCATCGCGATCATCGCCGCCGAATGCGGCAAGGCGGTCAGTAAGGAAACCAAGGTCGATATCCTCGTGACTCCTGCGGTGACGATCCTCGTCGGCGTGGCGCTGGCGAAATTGATCGCGCCCCCGATCGGTACGGCGGCAAGCTGGTTCGGCTTGCTGATCGACTCGGCAACAAAGCTCCAACCCTTCCTGATGGGCGTCGTGGTATCTGTGCTGGTCGGTATCGCACTGACCCTGCCGATCAGTTCGGCGGCGATCTGCTCGGTGCTCGCGCTCACGGGACTTGCCGGTGGTGCTGCCGTGGCAGGCTGCTGCGCGCAGATGGTCGGTTTTGCGGTGATGTCCTTCCGTGAGAACCGTTGGGGCGGACTGGTCAGCCAAGGGCTGGGCACCTCGATGCTCCAGATGCCGAACATCGTCAAGAATCCGCGTATCTGGATCGCGCCCATCGTGACCTCCGCGATCACCGGGCCGATCGCGACCTGTGTGTTCAAGCTCCAGATGAACGGCGCGCCGATCAACTCGGGCATGGGCACCTGCGGATTGTGCGGTCAGATCGGCGTGATTACCGGATGGTTCAATCCGTCTGAGGAAGCAATCGCGAAAGGCGCTGCAACAATCACACCCGGCGTGATGGACTGGATCGGACTGATCCTGATCTGTATCGTACTCCCTGCCGTAATCACGCCGCTGATCAACCTGATCCTGCGCAAGGTCGGATGGGTCAAGGACGGCGATTTGAAGCTGGCATAATATATTGATGTTAAAGACACCTGCTGTGAAGCGGGTGTTTTTGCTTTTCACAGATAGGGTTAAGAGGGTATATAGCTCTCACTCATATAGACGCTGTGCGCTTATGTGTAGAGAAGATTTGAAAAAAATAAAAAAATTATCGTTTTTCGTTAAAAATCTATTGACAAATGAAAAAACCATGCTATAATACAGTTAACGATAAACGTTAAATAATTTGTCTGTTAAATCAATTTTTTGATGAAAAGGAGAAAATCATGGGAAATTCAATCAAGAAAAAGATCAATATTTTCGGCAAGGTCGCCAAGATCATCACAATGATCATCATCGTATGCTTGCTCGTCACGGAAGGCTTTATGCTTGCCGGCGGTATCATTATTGCCTGTGTTCCGAAGAACAGTGTGACGGTCGACGGAACGGGAACGATCGATGTGAATGTGAACACCGAGTATTTCGGTTTGGAGGGCGAGAGGTTCTATGTGAACACCGGCAGCGGACACCTTGCGCTCGGTGAGATCAGCACCGGCAGCTTGGACGTCAAAAACGAGAATGGTAATCTGAATGTCAACGGCGACTTCAGGCAGCTTCACTTTGATCTGAATGACGGTATGCTGATGCTCGTATACGGAATGGTATATGTCGCGGCAATCGTCGTGGCGCTGTTCTTCTTCCGCGCTTTGATGAAGCAGTTTATGGTGTGCGACAGT
This sequence comes from uncultured Clostridia bacterium, assembly GCA_946406145.1. Taxonomy (GTDB): domain Bacteria; phylum Bacillota; class Clostridia; order Oscillospirales; family Acutalibacteraceae; genus Ruminococcoides. The sequence continues at coordinate 26,039 of CAMJJL010000003.1, forward strand.
CCGTTCAGCGAGGAAGTCGTCAAGAAAATGCGCGCGTTCGCGATCGCGCTGATTCCCTGCATAGCGGCTGTGCAGATCATGAAATCGGCGATCTCCGCAAAGATCAGCGGTTCCTTTAGCTTCGATATCGATTTGATCTCGGTTGCGTTTGTCATTATTATCTTCATCTTGACGATGATCTTCAAATACGGTACAGAGCTGCAAAAAGAGCACGACGAAACGGTGTAAGGTGAGCATATGGGAAAGATTATCGTAAGGCTCGACCGTGTGATGGCAGATCGAAAAATCGGATTGAATGAACTCAGCGAGAAGGTCGGCATTTCAAATGTGAACCTCAGCAAGCTCAAAAACGGTCATATCAGCGCGATACGGTTTTCGACCTTGATCGCGATCTGTGAAACGCTGCACTGTCAACCCGGCGATCTGCTGGAATTTTCGGAAGAAAATTGAGAAATAAAATACTACTTTTTATTGAATATTAGTGTAAAACGACATCCCGAGAGAAAGCTCCCTCGGGATGTCGTTTTATATACCCAAAAGTCAGGAATATCATGTTGTAGGTTTGATCAATGTTCTGCTGTAGGGGAGGGGCTTGCTCCTCCCGTTTACAGGACAGTTGCTTTGTGTAAAGAGGATCATGATTCACACGTTCGGTACGTCGCAAGCGCCGTACCCTACAAAGTTACTTTATAACCCGAACTTCTCCTCAAACTCCGCCAGATCGTTGTTGCAATGGATAGGCTCGCCCACGGCTCGGATCGCGGAGTCGATGTCCTTCAAGCCGTTGCCCGTGACGATGGAGACGATGGTCGCGTTACGCGGCAGCTTGTTTTCTCGGCTGAGCTTTATCAGCCCTGCCGTAGCGGTCACACCTGCAGGCTCGCCGAACACACCGGCGTTCTTCGCCAGATATTTCTGCGCTTCTCTTATCTCGTCGTCGGTGACATTGACGCAGATGCCGTCGCTGTCTTTGATGGCGTTGATCGCCTTATCCGGATTGCGCGGTACGCCCACGGCAATCGAGTCGGCGTAGGTGTTCTCCTCCTGCGGCTGCCAAGCCTGACCCGTCATCACGGCGGTGTTGATCGGGCAGCAACCCTGCGCCTGCACGCTGATGATGCGTGGAATATGATCGATCAGCCCGACCATGTACATGTCGTACAGACCCTTGTACACGCCTGCCACGGTACAGCCGTCGCCGACTGATACCGCGACATAGTCGGGTGCATGGAAATTGAGCTGTTCGCATATCTCATGCGCGACGGTCTTTTTGCCCTCGCTGAGATAGGGGTTGATCGCGGCGTTGCGGTTGTACCAGCCGTATTTGTCAATGGCGGCTTTGGATAATTCAAACGTCTCTTCATAACTGCCGTCCACGGCGGTCAGGTTCGCGCCGAACATCATCAGCTGGGCGATCTTGCCCTTCGGCGCGCGTGACGGGACAAAGATGTAGGTTTTGAGCCCTGCCTTTGCCGCGTTGCCGGCAAGGGATGAGGCGGCGTTGCCGGTGGAGGAGCAGGCGATGGTATCGTAGCCGGCTTCGATTGCTTTGGTCACCGCCATCGCGGAGGCGCGATCCTTGAGGGACGCGGTGGGGTTGACGCCGTCATCCTTGATGTACAGCTTCCTGATGCCGAGATCCTCGGCGATATTCGGCGCTTCATACAGCGGCGACATTCCGACCCTCAGTCCCTTGGGTACGGTATCCTCTTCGATCGGCAACAGCTCGCGATAGCGCCACATGGTGGGCTCGTCACGCTGCGCCAGCACTTCTTTATTGAATCTGGTTTTAATGAATTCGTAGTCGTAGATCACGTCGAGAATACCGCCGCACTCGCAGGTGGTGATATCCGCCGCGGGAGCGTATGTCCTGCCGCATCTGACGCATTTGCAGTGAATAATATGCTTCATAGTATCTCCATTCAGCCTTGCTCTTGAGTAAGTGCCGATTAATGCGGTTTTCGTATTCGTCGTCATTCCGAGGAGGGGCAAAGCCCCGACGTGGGAATCCCCCTGATAAGGGTAGAAGCTCACTGTTAAAGCCATGAATGACAAGGGGATTGCCACAGCCTGCCGTTTTACGGCACCTCCCTGAAGGGAGGCTTCGGGCTTCGCAATGACACTGTTATTGTTACGTCGATTTATTCGACGGTTACTCGGGGGGAAGCCTTTAGATCAGTCCAACCTCAGCGTTGAACGCCTCGATGTATTCATCGAGCTGTTCCGCCTGCTTGTGCACGGCGTCCCAGGTGTTCTCGGTGTCATACCACAGGGCGTTGAGCTCCTCGGCGGTGCGACCCTGCTGTTCGACCCATGTGTAATACTTGAGGTTGTGCACACGCTTGCGCTCCTTGTAGGTCAGCTCCAGCATATTGTCATCCTTGAGGTTGAGGATGTGCAGGTTGTGGTCGAGCTCTGCCTTGTGCACGTCGTAGTCGCCGTACATCTCTTCGAGCTCCTTGATGCGGCTCTGATACATTACGGCTGAGTCGGTCAGCACAGTGCCGAGCACATCATTTTCGGTAAATTCATAATACTTCGCCATTTTGATACAGCACAGAAGATTCGCGATACCAGAAATGCCAAGCAGATTGAGCTGTTCGGCAAGCTCGCGCTCAACGCCGACGGATACCAGATAATCGATACCCTCAGGCGTGTTGAACAGTCGGAGCAGTCGCTGGCTGTCCTCATCGTCGATGTCAATGACCATATCGGTGTTCTTAACGTTGTGGATCCACGGGATATGCTTGTCGCCGATTCCCTCGATGCGGTGACCGCCGAAGCCGTTGTCCAGAATGGTAGGACACTGCAGGGCTTCGCCGACGCCGAGCTTAAGATTCGGGTATTGCTCCTTGAGGTAGTCGCCCGCGCTCATCGTGCCTGCCGAACCGGAGGTAAAGCACGCGCCCGCAAATCGATCCTTCTCACCCTTGATCGATTCAAACGCGTCCGCTAACGCGTGACCGGTGACGTTGTAGTGCCACAGGGGGTTGCCCATCTCTTCAAACTGGTTGAAGATCATCACCTCGGGGCGTTGCTTGAGCTCCCATGTTTTGTCGAAGATCTCTTTGACGTTAGATTCGCACCCCGGGGTCGCGATGACCTCGCCTGCGATTTTACTGAGCCAGTCAAAACGCTCGCGGCTCATTTCCGCCGGCAGGATCGCGATACTGTCGCAGGACAGCAGCTTTGAGTTGAACGCGCCGCCGCGGCAGTAGTTGCCGGTGGACGGCCATACCGCCTTGTGCCTGGTCGCGTCGAACTGACCGGTCACCAGTCGCGGCGCTAAGCATCCGAACGACGCGCCGACCTTATGACAGCCGGTGGGGAACCACTTGCCGACGATCGCGAAGATCCGCGCCTTCACGCCGGTGAGAGCGGAGGGCAGCTCGATGATGTTCGGGATCTCACGGAACAGACCGCCGCTTTCCTTTGGTTCATTCTTCCATGTGATGCGGAACAGGTTGACGGGATCGACGTCCCATAAACCCGTGTGGCTGAGCTTCTCTTTGATCTTCTCGGGGATCAGCTCGGGGTGCTGCATCTGTTTGATAGTCGGGATGATGATGCCGTTTTCACGTGCTTTTTCGATATTGTGATGTAATCCTTCTTTGTTAACGGTAAAGTCGATCATAGGGTTCCTCCTTATATTTTAATGGAAAGTTGAAAATGGAAAATGGAAAGTGGAAAATTGAGGGAGGGCGTTGCCCTCGTTAATTTGATTCGGTATCCTCATCCGTCAGGTACGAATAAAGCGTAAACTTTGAGATACCGAAGTAGGTCGCGATCTTGTCGCCGGATTTGGTGATCAGGAGCGCGCCTTTGCTGTTCAGATAGCGGATCGCGCGCTGCTTGTCATCCTTGTTCATCAGAGCGACGGGCTTGCCGATCAGCTCGGTGGATTTCCACAACAGCTCGTCGAGCAGCTCGCCGACGTGCGGCGTGATCTTCTCGGGCTCGGACGCGGTCGCCGGAGCGGTCAGTTCCGTCAGCGACGCGGCGGCGACGCTCAGGGCGGTGATGTCGTGGTTGATGGAGAAGATCGCGATCGCCTTGCCCTTGTCGTCGCGGATGTAGACGGTGGTGGATTTGAGCACCTTACCGTCGGTGGTCTTGGTGAAGTAGCCGATGCGATCCTCACGCGACTGTTCCGCCTGACTGAGCTCCTCGAGCACCACAGCCGAAGCGCCGTCTCCGACGCTGCGACCCGTTACCTCACCGTTTTCGATGTAGATGATGGAGCTGTCGGCGGCGTTCTTGACTGTCAGATCGTGGATGGCGACCTCACAGTCTTTGCCGTAGTGCAGGGCGATGGCGTGCGCCAAGGAGCACAGGGTGTTCTTGAGTTGTTCGTTGAGCATAGCAAGCCCCGTTTCTACCGGTTTTCATACAAATTTTTAGCAAATCTAAAAACTATTTATATTGTAATACATTTGCTTGTGTTTATCAATGGTTAAGTGAAGTTTTTTTGAGAATTTTTGTATGGATATCGGGGGATAGAACTTTCAAAATACACCCGATAGTGTTATAATAAAGCAGAAGCGATGATGAAAGGGTGTGCTCTTTTGAAAACCTGTGATCTACATACACACTCCGTCTACTCCGACGGTACCTATACGCCTGCCGAGCTGATCGACACAGCGGTCGGCGCTGGACTGTCCGCGGTCGCCTTGACCGACCACAACACCGTTTCGGGACTGGATTCATTCATCGAGGCAGGACAGGGGAAGCCCATCGAGTTGGTTCCCGGCGTGGAGTTCTCCACCGCCGATAACGGCACCGAGCTGCATATCCTCGGGCTGTTCATTCCGCCCGAGAGCCATTACACGATCAACAGCTATATCGATAAGGCGGCGACGCTGAAGGAACAGAGCAATTATCGACTTGTCAATCGCTTGCGCGAGCACGGATACGACATTACCTATGTGGATATTCTCGATCATTCCAAGGGTCACGTCAACCGCGCTAACATTGCTGCTGAGCTGCTCAGGAAGGGGTATATCGAAAGCATCGACTGGGCGTTCAAAAACATCCTGCACAAGGACTACGGGTTGTATGAGCCGCCCGAGAGGTTGTCATCGATCGAGACGATCCGCTTTATCCGTGAGATCGGCGCTGTCGCGGTTTGGGCACACCCGTATTTTCACATGACCTTCGATCAGGCGGAGGAGTTTTTGCCGCGCGCGGTAGCCGCCGGGTTACAGGGGATGGAAACGATCTACAGCACCTATGATGACGCAACGACAAAAAAGGCAAAAGAGGTATGCCGGCGGTTCGGCATCTGCGAGAGCGGCGGCAGTGATTTTCACGGTGCGAACAAGCCGAAGATCTCACTCGGAAAGGGATACGGCAACCTGCGGATCCCCTATGAATTCTACGAAAGATTGAAGAGCCTGAAAAACACCTAAAAATCTTTCAGAAAACCGAAAATTTTATTTGACACAAGCCCGTGATGTAGTATAATAAAAGTGTATCAATGATTGCGCCGCGGCGCGTGGATTGCCTGCGGCATGAATTGAATGAGCCAAGAAAAGGAGGATCACTATGATTGATTATACCGCGATCAAAAAAGCAGCCGAAAACTATGAGAAGGACATGACCGCTTTTCTGCGCGAGCTGATTGCCATTCCCAGCGAGTCTGCCGAGGAAGAGGGCGTCGCCAAGCGTATTGTCAAAGAGATGGAGCAGCTCGGCTTTGACGAGGCGTTCATCGACAAGATGGGCAACGTCCACGGCGTGATGGGCAAGGGAGAGAAGATCATCGCCTTTGACGGCCACATCGACACCGTCGGACTGGGCGAGCTCTCCAACTGGAAGTTCGATCCGTACAAGGGCTATGAGAATGACACTGAGATCGGAGGTCGCGGTGGAAGTGACCAGACAGGCGGCGTGGTATCCGCTGTCTACGGCGCCAAGATTATGAAGGATCTCGGGCTGATCCCCGAGGGCTACAAGGTGCTGGTTACCGGTACCGTGCAGGAAGAGGACTGCGACGGTCTGTGTTGGCAGTTCATCCATAACGAAATGGACGTCACTCCCGAATTCGTTGTCATCACCGAGCCGACCGATCAGGGCATCTATCGCGGCCATCGCGGACGTATGGAGATCCGCGTCGAGGTCAAGGGCGTCTCCTGCCACGGCTCCGCTCCCGAGCGCGGCGATAACGCGATCTATAAGATGGCGCAGATCGTGCTGGAGGTCAGAGATCTCAACGAGCATCTGCATTTTGATCCTTTCCTCGGCAAAGGCACCGTCACCGTCACCCAGCAGTTCTACAATTCTCCGTCACGCTGTGCGGTAGCGGATTTCGCGGCGATATCACTCGACCGTCGGCTGACCGACGGCGAGACATGGGAGAGTGCTCTGGAAGAAGTACGGAACCTGCCGTCCGTCAAGAAGTACGGCGCGGAGGTCAGCATGTATAAATACGAGCGTCCGTCGTGGACGGGGCTGGTCTATCCGACCGAGTGCTTCTTCCCGACATGGGTCATCCCCGAGGACCATCCTGCCTGCAAAGCGATGGTCGCCGCCCACAAGGGCATGTACGGAGAGCCCAGGGTCGACAAGTGGACGTTCTCGACCAACGGCGTGTCCATCATGGGACGCTACGGCATCCCGTGCATCGGCTTCGGACCCGGCGCCGAGGCGCAGGCGCACGCGCCCAATGAGATCACATGGAAGGCGGATCTGGTGCGATGTGCCGCCGTATACGCCGCCGTGCCGATGAATTACGATGCGGTGAATGGTGAATAGTGAATGGTGAATGGTTGAGGGCGGGACACCCGCACCCGATTGATAATCATAACAGAACGTTGCGTTTTGCATTGATAGGAATCAAAAACGCGAAGCGTTTCCCACCACCATTCACCATTAGTCATTCACCGTTCACCAAAAAGGAAAGGAATCTATTATGACCAAAACAGCTGAACTCGCCGCAAAGCTACGCGGCCTCAATATCAAAGAGATGTATGAAAACGACTTTTTCCTGACATGGGACAAGTCGGATGACGAGATCGCCGCCGTGTTCGCGGTCGCGGACGCGCTGCGCGACCTCAGAGAACGCAATATCTCCACTAAGATCTTCGATTCGGGTCTGGGTATCAGCAACTTCCGCGACAATTCCACCCGTACGCGCTTTTCCTTTGCCTCCGCCTGCAATCTGCTCGGCTTGGAGGTGCAGGATCTGGATGAGGGCAAGAGCCAGATCGCCCACGGCGAGACCGTCCGTGAGACCGCCAACATGATCTCGTTCATGGCGGACGTCGTCGGTATTCGCGACGATATGTATATCGGCAAGGGTCACACTTATCAAAAGGAGGTAGCCGACGCACTCAAGGAGGGTTATGAGGACGGCGTTCTCGAGCAAAAACCCACTCTCGTCAACCTGCAGTGTGACATCGATCATCCGACCCAGACGCTCGCCGATCTCGATCATGTCATCCATTATTTCGGCGGCGTAGAGAACCTCAAGGGTAAGAAGATCGCTATGACATGGGCGTATTCGCCGTCTTACGGCAAGCCTCTCTCTGTGCCGCAGGGTGTGATCGGTCTGTTCACACGATTCGGCATGGACGTCGTCCTTGCCCATCCCGAGGGCTATGATGTGATGCCCGAGGTCGAGGAGGTCGCCAAGTCGAATGCCGCGAAGAACGGCGGTAGCTTTACCAAAACCAACGATATGAAAGAAGCGTTCCAAGACGCCGACATTGTCTATCCCAAGAGCTGGGCGTCGTTCGCCGCGATGGAGAAGCGCACCGAGCTCTACGGCAAGGGCGATTTTAACGGCATTGATCAGCTCGAAAAAGAGCTCCTCGCCGAGAACGCGACCCATAAAGACTGGGAGTGTACCGAAGAGATGATGCAGCTCACCAAGGACGGCAAGGCGCTGTATCTGCACTGCCTGCCTGCCGATATCACCGACGTAAGTTGCAAAGAGGGCGAGGTAGCCGCGTCCGTATTCGACCGCTATCGCGCGCCGCTGTATAAAGAAGCGTCCTACAAGCCCTATGTCATTGCCGCCATGATCTTCCTCGCTAAGGTCAAAGACCCTGCTAAGGCGCTGGAGGAGCTGGAAGCGAAGGGGAAGGAACGGAAGAAGTATTGATAGTTAGGAGTTAGGAGTTAGGAGTTAGGAGTTGTGGGTGGGCGCTGCCCACACCTGTTTATAAGAATCAAAACGCGAAGCGTTTCCCTCAACTCCTCACTTCTCACTCCTCACTCCTCACTGAACAGACAGTTATTTAGGGAATTCCATTTGAGTTTTTCTGATTATTATGAGAGAGAATGAAACGTAAAATTGTCGTCGCCCTGGGCGGAAATGCTTTGGGCAAAACCTTAACCGAACAATTACAGGCGGTGGAGCATACCGCTAAGGCAATTGCCGATCTGATCGAGGACGGCAACGAGGTCGTCATCACCCACGGCAACGGTCCTCAGGTCGGCAAGATCGACGCCGCGATGAACGCCCTGCTGCTCGAGGATCCCACCGAGGAAAAAACCTCGCTCTCGATGTGCGTTGCCATGAGTCAGGCGTATATAGGGTACGATATTCAGAATGCCCTGCGCAAGGAGCTCATGCTGCGCGGCATGTACAAGCCTGTCGTCACCATCATCACACAGGTCGAGGTGAGCAGCGACGATCCTGCGATGAAACACCCGACAAAGCCGATCGGCAAGTTCATGACGTATGAACAGGCGCAACGCCTCAAGGAGCAGTATGGCTATACGATCGCAGAGGACTCCGGCAGGGGCTGGCGGCGTGTGGTCGCGTCCCCTCAGCCACAGTATATCATCGAGATCGACGCCATCCGCGCCTCTCTGCGAGAGGGCTCTGTCGTGGTATGCTGCGGAGGCGGCGGTATCCCCGTGCGCCGAAAGGGCGATTATCTCAAGGGCTGTGCCGCCGTCATCGACAAGGATACTTGCTCGGCGCTGTTGGCGGAGAACCTCAACGCCGATATCCTGATGATCCTCACCGCGGTCGACAAGGTGAAGATCCGTTACGGCAAGCCCGATGAACGCAGTCTTGACTGTATGAGCCTCGACGATATTCAGCGCTATAGCGACCGCGGCGAGTTCGCCGCCGGCAGTATGCTGCCCAAGGTCGAAGCCTGCGCGACATTCGTCAAAGGCGCCTCCGGCAGAAAGGCGATCATCGCCGCGCTGGATCAGGCAGGCGACGCGGTAAAAGGAAATGCAGGGACGGTTGTTTTTGGTGAACAGTGAATGGTGAATAGTGAATAGTGTTGGGAAAGCCTGACGGCTTTTGGATTCAATAACAGCATATAAACAGAAATGCTCACGACTCTTTGTCAGCCGTGAGCATTATTTTTTGGAATGACTATGTCATTGTATTGATCGCCGATTCTTGAAAATAATTATCATTTGGGTGAGGGCAGCGCCCTCCATCAATCATTCACTATTCGCCGTTCACCTTAGCTTATCCTTGTCCACCTGCTGCTGGAACTGCATGATCTCGTTGTAGATACGTTCACAGTTGTTGTGATCGTCGTAGTGGTAGAAGTCATCGACCCTCGCGATGTACTCGGGCTTCATCTTGCAGCCGTTTTCCATGTATTCACACAGGGTATCGACCAGCATATCGGAGGTGGTGCAGATCTCGCCGAAGCCCATCGTGTCGTAGAAAAATCCGCCGTCATCGTAATGCGCAGGCAGCTCGTCGGGGTGGAAGTAGACCAGCGGCTTTTTCATGTACGCAAAGTCGAACTGTACGCCGGAGTAGTCGGTGACCATCAGGCTGGATTCGGTGAGGATCTTCTCGTAGCTCATATCGCCGACCGAGGAAATGACGTCCACATACGGGTCAGGCGTGTAGTCATTTACCTGCGCAGAGAGGATCGGGTGCAGCAGATACTTGATCTTGTAGCCGGTGCGCTTAGCGGTCTCGATGAGTTTTTGGTTATTGATCAGGTCGTTGTAGATGCGATAATAGACCGTGTTCTTGAAGTCGGGGTTGTACGAGCGCTGTTCGCCCTCGCTGGTGGTGACGGGCATCGCGTTGTACATACGCCAGGTCGGAGTGATGAGGATCTGCTTTTGATCGTTGTTGATCAGTCCGTCATACCTGCCGATACCGGTCATCTTGATGATACCGGTGTCCTTGTAGCCGTAGGCGTGGTTATTCAGGTTCTTTTCTTCATACTTGGAGGCGATGAAATACATGCGTGTGTTATCGATGATACGCTGCTGTGCCATCGCGCATTTTTGTACCGACAGACCGTGCTGCAGGCACATGGTCGGGAAATTGCACAGGTCGCGGATAAAGCGGCTCTTGTCCAGACTGTAGCCGTTGAACGGGAAGGTCTGGGAGTTGGTGATCAGCGCGATATCCGCGTTGAGGAACGCCATCTTGTGCTTGATCGAACCCGTCTTGACGGGGTGCAGACCGTCCTTTTTCATCTGACGGTAGTCAGAGGTGTTCTTGTCGATGATGTAGTAGCGTGTGACGCCGTCCTTTTTATCCTTGCAGTAGCGGTACATATACTCGCTGCTGTCGCCGCCCTTGTAGAGCTTGTCGTACATCAGCCAGATGCGCTTGTTCTTGTAGAATGGGCGAGTCAACCAGTATTCCAGTCGGGTGATGAAGGTGCGCTTGCTCTCCCTGAATACGCGCGGCAGGTATTTCAGCTCGCGCTTGAGGGCCTTGCCTGCGGAGGCGTGCTCGATCACCAGCTCACGGTTATTGTTGATAGTCGCCATGTATTTGTTGAAGCGCCAGTAGCCGCCCTCGGGAGCTGCCGCGAACTTAGCCCAGTGATGCAGGTAGGAGAATTGCAGCGATACGCGGGTATTCTTGTACTTTGCGTAGAAGCTCAGTCTCTGTGTGGGGCGACTGTTGTCGAATGAAAGCTCCAAATGGAAGGTGAATTTTTTATAGGCGCTGATGCCGAAATACTTGGTGAGCGAGTAGCGATCGTTATCCTCAAGGTCGATCCGCTCGCCGTTCCACTCGGCATACAGCTCAATGTTTTTGAGGTTGAATACCTGACGGAAGGAGCCGTCGAGCAGCAGCTTGCCGTCAGTGTAGTCGAGCACATGCAGACCGACTCTCTGCCCCTGCATACGCGCGATGACGACGTCGCTGCAGTCGAGGGTGACGTCCTCGTTGCCCTCGCTCAAATGCTGCGGCATTTGGTAGAGGTCGGTATCGTATTTGAGCATATAGAACATCTCGGCGGCTTCTTCACTGTAGCCGAGAGATTTGTACTTACCCGCGTTGAGGATGATGGTGTCGTCGAGCAGATCGAGCACCTTCTTGCACGCTTGCAGAAACAGCTCCAGCTCTTCTTCACTCATATTGCGCTTGTTGCGGTTGTTCATATTGGCGAGGAATCGCGCGGACACGGCATACATCAGGTAGTATTGGATGAAGATGGGGAGGGTGCCGTCGCTGTTTTTGAAGCGATCCGCCAGCGGCAGCAGGAAGCGCTCGATGCTGTCGCGGTACCAGTCGATGTCGTTGGAGGGGACGAAGTACGCCGAGTCGTCGCTCAGCGGCATGAAGGTGTTGAAGTTCGCCTTCTCCATCGCGAAATAGGTGGGATGATCTTGTTGCAGACGGAGCATCACATCGTGAAAGTATTCGAATTTCAGCGAGACGTCGGCAGGATACTGCCTGAGCACCTTGCTCTCGATCAGGTTACCGTCGATCTCCATTTGCAGGAGGTTGGGATAGTTGCGGATATCCGCCTCCTTGTTGAGCATAATAAGCGGCACATTGGTGCGGCTGATATATTTGTAGCGTGTGTAGACGGGATTAATGCAAAAACGGTTCGGCGCCGCAAAGCACCACGGCTTCTTTTCGCCTACCGATGTAAGGGCATTCATAAAGTAGTGACTGCCGAACACATCACCCGGTCGTGCAACAACAGCGTAATCGGCGCTCAGGTTCTCGAGCGCGATGTTGTAGGCTGTCGCCTCACCGCCTGCGCCGGGCTTGTTGATGACGCGCACATTATGATAAGCGCTGAGCTTATCGGCGGCGTTCTGCTCGGCGGAAGTATCGATGACCAGCAGTTCGATCTCTCCGGTATTGACGCTTCTCTGATTCTTGACGGAATCAGCTGTTTTCAGGATCAGGTCTGAGCTCTCGATATATGGAACGATAACGGAGACTGACATATTCTTTCCCCTTTCACAGGAGCGTTCATACGCTCCTTTTCAACTATACATCATACCATATACAAGCCCTTTTTGTCAATAAAAGCGCACGTATTTGAGTGAGGAGTTGAGGAAGCGGCTAATCGGAATCAGGAGAGCCTTCCCCTCGGGGGGAAGGTGTCGACCAACGGGAGACGGATGAGGGGACAACCTTTCCTATAGATGTAGGATTCAGTGGGCTGAATGATTACCGAGAATCGTGAAAAAGCCTTACTCTCTTTGTTAAGATGATCTTTCGGCTAACTCAGCCCCTCATCCGACTCGGCTTGCGCCGAGCCACCTTCCCCCCGAGGGGAAGGCTTTTTATTTTCAACGAAACGTTTCAGTAACACAGAAAAAGGCGCACGCGCCCCCCCGAGGGGAAGACTTTTGCGTTTTGATTGATCATTCCTCGTGATTATACCTATATTTATGCGCATAATACCGTGATTATTTGACTTGATAAATGACGGAAAGTTCGCTATAATAGTATACGGATTTTGTCGAGAGTGACTGAAAATGCAGAAAAATGAAAAAATATGCAAAACGCCCTTGACAAATATGCAAAACGGTGTATAATTAATGCATAAACTTCAATTTTAACGCATATTCATTCGGAGGTATTACCATGCAAGCTATCAACAAGGAAACCATCAAGAAGGTCGTTCTCGCTTATTCGGGCGGTCTGGACACATCCATCATCATCCCGTGGCTCAAAGAGAACTACAATAACTGCGAGGTCATCGCGGTATCCGGCAATGTCGGTCAGAACGACGAGCTCGAGGGGCTGGAGGAAAAGGCGCTCAAAACCGGCGCTTCCAAGCTCTATGTCCTCGACCAGACCGAGGAGTATGTCGATGATTTCATCATCCCCACCATGAAGGCCGGCGCAGTATACGAGGAATACCTGCTGGGCACCTCTACCGCTCGTCCCTGCATTGCGAAGGGTCTTGTTGAGATCGCACTCAAGGAAGGCGCCGACGCGATCTGCCACGGCTGTACCGGCAAGGGCAACGATCAGGTTCGTTTTGAGCTGGCGATCAAGCACTTTGCGCCCAATATGCCCATCATCGCTCCGTGGCGAATCTGGGATATCAAGTCCCGTGAGGAAGAGATCGAGTATGCCGAGGCGCATAACATCCCCCTCAAGATCAACCGTGAGACCAACTACAGTAAGGATAAGAACCTGTGGCATCTGAGCCATGAGGGTCTTGACCTCGAGGATACCAACAACGAGCCGACTTATGAGAAGCCCGGCTTCCTCGAGATGGGCGTATCCCCGATCGACGCCCCCGATGAGCCGACTTATGTTACCATCGAATTTGAACAGGGCACGCCCGTCGCGCTCGACGGCGAGAAGATGTCCGCGAAGAATATCATCCTCAAGCTCAACGAGCTGGGCGGCAAGAACGGTATCGGTCTGCTCGATATCGTCGAGAATCGTCTGGTCGGCATGAAGTGCCGCGGCGTCTACGAGACCCCCGGCGGCACCATCCTCTACAAGGCGCATGAGACCCTAGAATCCATCTGCCTCGACAAGATGACCATGCACGAGAAACAGCGCCTGTCCATCACCTTCGCTGAGCTGGTCTATAACGGTCAGTGGTTCACTCCGCTGAGAGAAGCCCTCTCCGCCTTCGTCGACAAGACGCAGGAGAAGGTCACCGGTTATGTCAAATTAAAGCTCTATAAGGGCAACATCATCAAGGCCGGCGTTGACAGCCCCTACAGCCTGTACAGTGAGGAGATCGCAACCTTCGGCGAGTCCGATTACGATCAGACCGATAGTGCCGGCTTCATCAACCTCTACGGTTTGCCCATCAAGGTGCAGGCGGTCGTGGACGAGAAAAATAAATAATTTTTCTCGTCAGTGGAAAATGGATAATGGAAAATTGTTTCAGCATCAATCGGAAAATTGTTCGAGCGAAGCGAGGTTCCTTCATTTTCAACTTTCCACTTTCAACTTTCAATTCAAAGATCAACGTTTACGGGTCGGGGAAGTCTATCGATACCCCCGACCCTCACGGCGTATATAAAGGATGTATTATTATGGCTAAAATGTGGGCGGGACGTACCGCAGGAGATACCAGTAAACTGGCTGACGAATTCAACAGCTCCATCGGCTTTGATTCGCGGATGTTCAAGGAGGACATCACGGGCTCCATCGCGCACGCGCAGATGCTCGCGAAGCAGGGCATCATCGAGCGCAAAGAGGCTGATACCCTCTGCGACGAGCTGTTAAAGATCCTCGAGGACATCACCTCGGGCAAGCTTTCGATCGATATGAACGCCGAGGACATCCACATGTTCATCGAGGAAGAGCTGACAAAGCGCGTCGGCGATGTGGGCAAGAAGCTCCATACCGCGCGTTCCAGAAACGATCAGGTCGCGCTCGATCTGCGCATGTATCTGATGAACCGTGTGGATGAGCTGTGTGCCGATGTAAAGCACCTGATCGCCGCCCTTGCCGATAAGGCGGAAACATACAAAGAGGCGATCATGCCCGGCTACACCCACTTGCAGCGCGCACAGCCCATCATGTTCGGTCATCATTTGCTCGCTTACGCGATGATGCTCCTGCGTGACGTCGACCGCATGACCGACTGCAAGCGAAGGATGAATATCTCTCCGATCGGCTGCTGTGCTCTGGCAGGCACTACTTATGACACCGACCGTTACTTTGAGGCGGAGCAGCTCGGCTTTGACGGTATTGCGATGAACTCGCTCGACGGTGTGTCCGATCGTGATTTTGTCATCGAGCTGCTGTCCGATATCGCAATTTTAATGATGCACCTCTCGCGCCTGAGTGAGGAGATCATCCTCTGGTCAAGTTGGGAATTCGGCTTTGTGGAGCTGTCCGACGCCTACACCACCGGTTCGTCCATCATGCCGCAGAAGAAGAACTCCGATATGGCGGAGCTGGTACGCGGCAAGACGGGTCGTGTCTACGGCGATCTGATAGGCGCTTTGACGGTGCTTAAGGGTTTGCCTCTCGCCTACAACAAGGATATGCAGGAGGATAAGGAGGGCGTGTTCGACGCGGTCGATACCGCTTCCATGTCTGTAAAGATCTTCATCGGCATGATCTCTACCATGAAGGTCAAGACCGAGAATATGAAGAAGGCGGCGCAGCGCGGATTTATCAATGCGACCGATCTCGCCGATTACCTCACCAAGAAGGGTATGCCCTTCCGTTCGGCATATAAGATCTCCGGCTCCATCGTCGCCTATTGCATCGAGAACGGCGAGGTGCTCGAGACCCTGCCCTTGGAGAAATATAAAGAGTATTCAGACCTGTTTGAGCAGGATCTGTATGAGGATATCGATCTGTTCACCTGCGTCAACAAGCGCAATTCCGTCGGCGGCACCTCGGTGCAGTCGATCGAACAGCAGATCAAATTTGTGAGAGAGAAGTTGTAAATAGCCTTCCCCTTGAGGGGAAGGATCTGATTTACTCTACCCGGAAGGAATATGAAAATGCACAAAATATTTATCGACGGCAGTGCCGGTACCACGGGACTGCGGATCCGCGAGCGCTTATCCGAGCGCCGGGATCTTGAGCTGATGATCCTGCCCGACGAGCTCCGCAAGGATACCGCCGCACGCCGTGAAATGCTTAACAAAAGCGATATCAGCTTTCTCTGCCTGCCCGATCAGGCGGCGATAGAAGCGGTATCGTTGATCGAGAACCCTGACACGGTCGTGATCGACACCTCCACCGCCCACCGCACGGAGGACGGCTGGACATACGGCATGCCCGAGCTGACAGGTCTGCGTGAACAGCTCAAAACAGCGACCCGTATCGCTAACCCCGGCTGTCACGCGAGCGGCTTTATCGCGCTCGTTCGCCCTCTCGTTGAGTTGGGAATCATCCAAAAAGACAGCGCGCTGGCGTGTTTCTCGCTGACGGGCTATTCCGGCGGCGGCAAGAAGATGATCGCCGAATATGAAGCTGAGGATCGTGATCCGCTGTTTGACGCGCCGCGCATCTACGCGCTTACTCAGTCGCATAAGCATCTGCCCGAGATGAAGCGGATATGCGGACTCGACAAGGACCCTGTATTCAGCCCCGTCGTCGCGGATTATTACAGCGGTATGGAGGTCAGCGTGCCTGTCACGCGTGACATTTTATCCGCTTCGCTGAAAGATATCCAAACGGCATATCGAGATTATTACAAGAGCGGATTGATCCGCTATGACGACAGCACAGAGGGCGGCCTGATCAGCGCCTCGGCATTCAGCGGCCGTGATGATATGGTGGTCGCGGCATACGGCAACGATGACCGTATCACCCTGATCGCGCGTTTTGATAACCTCGGCAAGGGCGCTTCCGGCGCCGCGATCCAGAACATGAACATCCGTCTGGGTCTGGATGAAGCAGAGGGCTTGATCGTATAGGCTCCCATTGGTAATGGGTCGCGTGCGACATGCTGTCTCTCAAAAAAAGGCTCCCTTTGGTAAAGGTGCTCCCCGTTGGGGAGACGTCGCGAAGCGACAGAGGGGGAGCCGCTTCCGGCGAGGAGGCTGTCTCCGAACGGAGGCTGAGGGATTGGATAATTGTTTGAGCGTTAGCGAGTAACCATTTTATAATAAGGTTGCCATGGTAATTGGCGATTCATACAATCCCTCCGAGCTTGCCTTTGGGCAAGCCCACCTCCCTTTACCAAAGGGAGGCTAAGTTTTCCGAAAGAAGGAATATGAATATGAAATTGATTGAAGGCGGTGTGACCGCGGCTCAGGGCTTCAAGGCATCGGGCGTCCATTGCGGTATCCGCAGGAATACATCGAAAAACGATCTGTCGCTGATCGTCAGCAGTACCCCTGCCTCGGCGGCGGCGGTCTATACGACCAACCTCGTCAAGGGTGCTCCCCTGACCGTCACCAAGGCGCATATCGCCGACGGCAAGGCGCAGGTGATCATCTGCAACTCCGGCAACGCCAATACCTGCAACGCCGACGGCATTGAGATTGCCGAGGGTATGGCGCAGCTGGCAGCAAGTGCGCTTGTGTTAGATCCCTCTGACGTGGTGGTAGCTTCAACAGGCGTCATCGGTCAGCCACTGAGCCTTGAGCCCATTCAAAACGGAATGGACGAGCTGGTCGACAAGCTGTCCGAAACCGGCAGCCGTGATGCGGCGCTGGGTATCATGACCACCGACACCGTGCCTAAAGAGGTCGCGGTGGAGTTTACATGCGGCGGCAAGACCTGCCGTATCGGCGGCATCGCCAAGGGCAGCGGCATGATCCACCCGAACATGGCGACCATGCTGGTGTTCATTACCACTGACTGCGCGATCGCTCCCGCACTGCTCCAAAGGGCGCTCTCGGGCGACATCCAAAATACATTCAATATGATCTCTATCGACGGCGACACTTCTACGAACGACATGGTCGTGGTGCTCGCGAACGGTGTGGCAGGTAACGCCGAGATTACCGCTGAGGGCGAGGATTATACCGCCTTCATGCAGGCGCTCAACACGGTCACCGTGGGACTGTGCCGCATGATCGCCGGTGACGGCGAGGGCGCGACCAAACTGCTTGAATGTCAGGTCAGCGGAGCCAAGACGCTCGCTATCGCCAAGACGGTCGCCAAATCCGTCATCTGCTCGAGCCTGCTCAAAGCGGCGATGTTCGGTGCGGACGCAAACTGGGGTCGTGTACTGTGCGCGATCGGTTACTCCGGCGCGGATGTGGATGTGAGTAAGATCGATGTATCTTTTAAGAGCGCTAAAGGCACGATCGATGTTTGCAAAAACGGCGCAGGTATCGCGTTCAGCGAGGAAAAGGCGAAGGAGATCCTGCTCGAAAAGGAGATCGAGATCCTTGTCTCCCTCAACGACGGTGAGTACGATTCCACCGCGTGGGGCTGTGATCTGACCTATGATTACGTCAAGATCAACGGCGATTACAGGACGTAAAAGCTAAGCAGAAACGCTTATTGTAGGGTACGGCATTTATGACGTACCGCAGAGACAGGCTTTATTAACAGTAGTAGCGTGTGATAGGAATTGAGGGCTACAGCGGTACGTCGACAAGCGCCGTACCCTACAGCTCACATATAAATTGCTATTGAGGTAACCATGAACAACGAAATCTCAAACGCGGAGCGTGCGGAGGTACTGACCGCCGCTTTGCCGTACATCAAAAAATATAACGGAAAGATCGTCGTCGTCAAATACGGCGGCAACGCGATGATCAACGAAGAGCTTAAACAGCAGGTCATGCAGGATATCGTCCTCTTGTGGCTGATCGGCGTCAAGGTCGTGCTGGTGCACGGCGGCGGCCCCGCGATCAACGAGGTGATGGAGCGCGTGGGCAAGAAGCCTGAGTTCGTCGACGGCTTGCGCGTGACCGATCAGGAGACCATCGACATCGTCCAGATGGTGCTGTCCGGCAAGGTCAATAAGACGCTCGTCAACCTGATTGAGAGCAAGGGCGGCAAGGCGATGGGTATCTCCGGCATGGACGGCAGACTGATCGAAGCGGAGCAAAAGGATCCCCGACTCGGTTTTGTCGGCAACGTCACCAATATCCGTCCCGAGCCCATCATGGATCTGCTCGAAAAGGGCTATATCCCCGTCGTGTCCACTATCGGATGTGACAACGACGGCAACGCCTATAACATCAACGGTGATACCGCCGCGGCATATATCGCCGGCGCGATCAAGGCGGAGCGTTTGATTATGATGACCGATATCGCAGGTATTCTGAAGGATAAGAACGACCCCGACAGCCTGATTCCGCAGATCACGGTCAGCGAGGCACAGACCCTCTATCGCGACGGCGTGATCTCCGGCGGCATGATCCCCAAGGTCGGCTGCTGTATCGAGGCGATCTATAAGGGTGTGCAGAAGGTCATCATCATGGACGGCAGAGTGCCGCATTCCATCCTGATGGAGCTGATGACCGACGAGGGCGCCGGCACAATGGTGCTCGGGGATGAGAAATAACCCAATGCCTTCCCCTCAAGGAGAAGCCTATAAGGAGGATTTATATTGAGTATCAAACAGACCGATGAGCGCTATATCGCGCATACCTATAAACGCTTCGATCTCGCGATCGTCAAGGGCAAGGGCTGCCTTTGCTATGACGACAACGGCAAGGAGTATATCGACATGACGTCGGGCATCGGCGTCAATGCCTTCGGCTATTCCGACCCTGTGTGGGCGGACGCTGTCGCAAATCAGGCGAAGCTGTTACAGCATACCTCCAACCTGTACTATACCTCTCCCTGCGCGGAGTTGGCGGAGATCCTCTGCACCCGTACCGGGATGAGCAAGGTGTTTTTCTCGAACTCCGGCGCCGAGGCGAACGAGTGCGCGGTCAAGGTCGCGCGTAAATATGCCGCACAGCATAAGGGCGCGGAGTATTACAATATCATCACACTGCAAAAGAGCTTTCACGGCAGAACGCTGACGACGCTCGCGGCGACAGGTCAGGATAACTTCCACCATGATTTTCTGCCGCTGACCGACGGCTTCCTTTACGCTGAGCCGAATGATACCGAGGGACTGCAGCAGCTCGTCAACGAGAACAAGGTCGCCGGTATCCTGATCGAGATCGTACAGGGTGAGGGCGGCGTCAATACGCTTGATGCGGACTTTGTCAAGGCGGTTGACGCGATCTGCAAGGAGAACGACATCGTCTTTATGGTCGACGAGGTACAGACCGGCAACGGACGTACCGGCAAGCTCTATTCCTATATGCACTACGGCGTGCGTCCCGACGTGGTTTCAACCGCAAAGGGACTGGCGGCAGGTCTGCCGATGGGCGCGACCCTGATGAGTGAAAAGGTCGGCGAAGTGCTCGGCTATGGCGATCACGGCTCCACCTTCGGCGGCAACCCGGTTTGCGCCGCCGCCGCGATCTCGGTGGTGAACCGCATGGATGAGGCGTTCCTCGCTGATGTCGCCGCAAAGGGACAGTATGTCAAGGAGCGTATCGAGGCGGCAGGCTTTGCCGTCAGCGGTATGGGCTTGATGATCGGTATCGAAACAAAGAAGCCTGTGTCCGAGGTAATCGCCGCGTGCATGGACAATGGCGTCTTATGCCTGTCCGCCAAAGAAAAACTGAGATTATTACCGCCGCTGAATATCCCGATGGAACAGCTCACCAAAGCGGTGGATGTGATCATAGAGGCGTTGAAATAACATTTTGTAGGGTACGGCGCTTGCGACGTACCGCATCCCGCAGGGATGTTTGCAAAGCAAAGGTACAAATCATTGAATTAACAGAAGTGTTTCGGCGGGAGCAAGCCCTCGCCCTACGAAAATACCGAGGTGTCAACATGAACCTGAAAAATCAACATTTCCTGAAACTATTAGACCTGACTCCCGACGAGATCGGTGGTCTGATCGATCTTGCCGCTGAGTTAAAGGCGAAGAAAAAGGAAGGCACGCCCCATCGTCTGTGCGAGGGTAAAAGCATTGCGCTGATCTTTGAAAAAACCTCGACTCGTACGCGCTGCGCATTTGAGGTCGCGGCGGCTGACCTCGGTATGCACCCGACTTACCTCGATCCCTCGGGCTCGCAGATCGGCAAGAAGGAGAGCATCGCCGACACCGCCCGTGTGCTGGGCAGGATGTATGCCGCGATCGAGTACCGCGGCTACGGTCAGGCGATCGTCGAGGAACTTGCGAAATACGCAGGCGTCCCCGTTTATAACGGACTGACCAACGAGTTCCACCCGACTCAGATCCTCGCCGACTTCCTCACCATCCGTGAGCATTTCGGTTCTTTGCAGGGAAAAAAGCTCGTCTATATGGGCGACGCGCGCTATAATATGGGAAATTCCCTGATGGTCGGCTGCGCGAAGATGGGCATGCACTTTGTTGCCTGCGCACCTTCGAAATACTTCCCGAACGCGGAGCTGGTCGCACAGTGTCAGACGATCGCAGAGGACACGGGCGCTGTCATCGAATTCATTGAGGATCCGATGACAGCGACCAAAAATGCCGACGTGATCTACACAGACGTGTGGGTCAGTATGGGCGAGCCGGACGCAGTCTGGGAGGAACGCATCCGTGACCTCAGCCCCTATCAGGTGAACAAGGCGCTGATGGACAACGCCGGGGAAGGGTGCCGCTTTATGCACTGTCTGCCTGCGTTCCATGACCTGAACACCACCATCGGCAAGCAGATCCACGATAAGTTCGGTATCGACTGCATGGAGGTCACCGACGAGGTGTTCGAGAGCGAGCAGTCCATCGTCTTTGACGAGGCGGAGAACCGCATGCACACCATCAAGGCGGTCATCGCCGCGACGCTGGCGTAATCATTGATACAAAAGCTGCTGTATTTCGGTACAGTAGCTTTTCATTTATCATTTTCTCTGTTATAATGTGACCAAATACAAAATAGCGGTAGTATACAGATAGAGGTGATAACATGGAGGATGAAAAAATCGTCGCGCTGTACTGGGCGCGTGACGAGCGTGCGATCACGCTCAGCAAAGAAAAATATGAACACTATCTGTATACGATCGCCCTCAATATCCTCGCTTCCCTACAGGACGCGGAGGAGAGTGTGAGCGATACCTATGTCGGCGCGTGGAATTCTATTCCGCCGCACAAGCCCGTTGTCCTGCGCACCTATCTGGGCAGGATCACGCGCAATCTTTCGCTCAAGCGCTACCGCTATCTGCACGCTGAAAAGCGATACGGCGGTGAAACGGAACTGGCGCTGGACGAGCTCTCAGAGGTCGTCGCCGATACCGAAACGGCTGAGAGTGAAGCGGAACGCAGGGAGTTGATACGGATGATACAGGTGTTCTTGGCGAGCCTGCCGAGCGATCAGCGCATGATCTTTTTGATGCGGTACTGGCATATGCACCCTGTCGCCGTGATTTCAAAGGAGCTCGGCTACTCGCAAAGCAAGGTCAAGATGGCCCTCAAGCGCACGCGTGACAGCCTGCGCGATTCTCTCAAAGAGGAGGGATTGCTGTGAAGAAGAACGAACTCCTGCTCGATGTGATCGGCGAGGTCAAGGATGAGTATTTGCAGGAGATCGACAGCCGCATAAAGCGCGTGCGCCACAGGCGGATGTGGAAGCGCGGATTACTCGCCGCGTGTGTGATCCTGATTGCGGGCGTCGTGGTGCAGTTCGCTGTGATGCTCGGCGGCGGTCTCGGATCGAGGGGCGGAGGCTTTTCAGCGGAGGGGCTTGCCGCAGGAGGATACTATTTTCATCAAACAAGAGATGGAGATGTTTTCCGTTATACACCTGAGAAAGGAGCGGTTTGCTTGGTAAAGGGGGGCGTCTTTGACCGATGGAAAAACACGCGGTATTCCATAACAGCGAATGACTACGGCTTCTACTACTCCAAGGGCGATTGGATCTATCGTATTAAGCACGGCGAAACAAAAAGCGAAAAGCTCTATCGTTATGAAGCTAAAGTGGGCAATATTTATCTTTACCCTGCCGGAGCAAGCGATATTGCGGTGGAGGTACATTATGATGATAAAAATGTGGGTTTTCATAATGAATTGTTTATCATAGACGGTATTATCGGTGATCGCAAAGTGACCATCATCGATGAATATGTGAATCAGGAAGAGATCGGCGCGATTCGCAATGTGTTGCGAAACGAAGAACCCGGATCCGACGCCTATAATAAATCATTGGATCAATTGAACAAACATACACCTGCCTTTGCGAAGAAGATAACTTACACTGTAGGAAAAAGAACGCTGGAGCTTGCATTGGAAGAGGGAAAAGATTGGTTCGACTACACCTACCGCCTGACCGAAAACGGCAGAACGCTCTTTAACGGCTATGTCGAGCCGTATGATGTGCGGACGGTGGGCGACAGTCTGGTGTTTACCGTTGGGCGCGGCGGCAATAACCTCGGCAATGACCTGAACGGCTATGTGATCGTTTCTCCCGATGGCACCAATCGCGTGGTCAATGTTCCGTCTGTACCGGGTAACGAGAAGTTCTTCTTTACCGTCAAGGATATGGATGACGGACAGGATATTCTCGCGGTACGCGTCAGCGATAATGAGAAGTTCAAGCTGAAATGGGACAGAGCGGAGGAACGTCACGTTTGGGATATCTATTCCGACGGATCATATCTTTGGACGATGGGATTTGATGGGAAGAAGGGTGATTATCTGGCATCCTGCTATCGAATCGAGTATGAGAACGGAATCCCGACCGCTCTGACCTTGATCGACGATGATATCACCGACAACAACAAATAAGACAAAAGGCTCCTTTGTATAAGGAGTCTTTTTACATGTATGCGCAAATATCTTCCGTATTTCTCAGCCTTGCGCCAGTGTTTCGTACCCTGCGCCAATCTTCCGTAGGATGGGATGATTTCCGTTTTGTCTTTCGATAATCCGTGAAAACATTACCGAAAAATCCATCCACACCCCGACAAACGCGCGCAGTCATATCCGCTATACTTAGGACAAGATCAATATGAATGGTGAACGAAAAAGCCTTCCTCTCGGGGAC
This sequence comes from uncultured Clostridia bacterium, assembly GCA_946406145.1. Classification (GTDB taxonomy): domain Bacteria; phylum Bacillota; class Clostridia; order Oscillospirales; family Acutalibacteraceae; genus Ruminococcoides. The sequence goes on from CAMJJL010000003.1 coordinate 49,658, forward strand.
ACGTACGTCTTTTCTATATCACTATAATTATTCGCTGAACAGATCAGATGTGCGTGGTAGGTAAAAAAAGCCTTCACCTCGGGGGGAAGGTGGCTCAGCGTAAGCTGAGTCGGATGAGGGGCTGACTTAGTTGAAAGATCATCTAAACAAAGAGTGTGAATCTTTTCCTTTATCCTCGGTAAACATACAGCCTTAGCGAGTCCGACATCAATAGGAAGAGTAATCCCCTCATCCGTCACCTTTGGTGACACCTTCCCCCCAAGGGGAAGGCTTTTGATAACCGGTGACTATTCAAGAAAAGGAATGATAAAATGTCTGTTGTACAAGCTGTTCGGGGGAGTCGTACCCGTGGAAAGGAACGTTCCGCGCGGAATGTGGCGCGGGAGGTGGTCATCCATATCTCTTGTTTCTTAATGGGCGGCGTAGTGTCACGCGGCGCGACCTTGGGTGAGCTGTCGCCGTTCGGCGCGTCGGTGGTGGCGGCATTGCCGTTTACTTACATGCCCGCGGGAATGCTTGGTGCGGCGCTGAGCTATTTGTTTGCGTCGCCGGTATCGTCCTTTCGGTACATCGCGGTGGTAGTGTCTATCGGGGCGATCCGCTGGGTGCTGAATGAGATCAAAAAGCTCTCCGACAGCCGCTTCTTCGCGCCGGTGGTCGCCTTTATCCCGATCTTTGCGACGGGGATCGCGCTCACCTTTTCGGCGAAAAGCGAGATAACCGAAGTGGTCGAATGTGTGATCGAGGGGCTGATCGCGGCGGCAGGGGCGTACTTTATGAGCCGAACCGCTCAACTGTTTTCGTCAAAAAGAGCGCTGTCGGGTTTCTCTCAGCAGGAGTTGAGCTGTCTGTCAATGAGCGGCTGTATCCTGTTGTTGTCGCTGTCACGCGTGATGATCGGCACGGTGTCGGTCGGCAGGATCCTCGCCGTACTGTTGGTATTATTATTCGCACGCTACGGGATGGTCAAGGGCGGCAGTATCGCCGGGATCGCGACAGGCGCGGTATTCGCACTGTCGGACAGGGGACTCCTTTTTTTGGCGGCCGGCTACTCGCTGTCCGGTTTGATCGGCGGACTGCTTGCACCGATGGGGAAGGCGGCGGTGATCTTCGCCGCGGTGATCTGCAACACGATGTTCGCGTTCGCGTCACCCGATCGGGCGATGGTGCTGTCGGTCGCGATCGAGAGCGCCGTGGCGTCGGGAATCTTCCTGCTGATCCCGAAGGACGCAGGCAACTTCCTCTCAACGGTGTTCACAGATGACGGTTCACGTACCTCTGAGGAAGCGATCCGCCGCAATGTGACGATGCGTCTGGAGCACTGCTCCAAGGCGCTCGATAACGTCAGCTCCTGCGTCAACGCGGTGTCGGACAGGCTCTCTAAGCTCTATGAGCCGAACGCGGACAAGATCTATGAGCGTGCCGCCGACTACACCTGCAAGAGCTGCGGACTGCGTGCTTATTGCTGGGAGAAAGAGCGCGGACTGACAATGGATGACTTCCACCGCCTGACCGACGCGTTAAAGGAGCGCGGCTATGTCAGGGAGAAGGATATCGAGGACAACTTCATCAAGCGATGCTGTAAGTCGTCGGAGCTTACGCACAGCGTCAACCGCAGTTATCGTGAATACCAATCGCTGGAGGCTGCACGCCATCGGATCACCGCGGTGCGCAGTGTGGTGGCAGGACAGTTTGCCGGGCTGAGCGACATCCTGCACGATCTGTCGCAGGAATTCGCGGCGGTCGAGGGCTACGATGAGGCGCGCGCCGAACGCGTGATCGAGGCGCTCACGGCGGAGGGGCTGACGGTAGCGGACTGCTCCTGCCGCATGGGTGAGATCAGCGGCATGACCGTGGAGATCGAGATCATCGTCGGCAAAAAGACCGCATTGTCCAAGACGCTGTTGCTGCGTGTGGTCAACCGTGCCTGCGGACGGTATTTTGAGAGCCCCGAGCTGAGTTTTGAGGGCGATCGTGCAAGGGTGGTGATGTGCGAGATGCCGCTCTTTGATCTTGAGATCGGCTCGGCACAGCATGTGTGCGATGACGGCGAATTATGCGGCGACTGTCTGAACTATTTTGTCAACGGTTCAGGCAGTGCCGTGGCGTTGATTTCGGACGGCATGGGCTGCGGCGGCAGAGCGGCTGTGGACGCGAACATGGCGGTCAGCATCATGTCCAAGCTCTGCAAGGCAGGATTGAGCTACGACTGCGCTTTAGCGGTGACAAATTCCTCGCTGATGATCAAGAGTGAGGAGGAGTCACTCGCGACGATGGATCTGATGGACTTCAACTGCTTTACGGGCAGGGTCAGGCTGATGAAGGCAGGCGCCTGCACGACCTATATCAAGAAGAACGGCAAGCTCCTGCAAAAGGAAATGCCCTCCCTGCCGCTCGGGATCCTGAATGAAGCCCGATTCAGCAAGGAGGACGCCGTGTTGACCAAGGATGACTGGATCGTGATGGTGTCGGACGGCGTGATGATCGGCTCTCTCGAATGGATCGAGCGGCTGATTCTGACATGGCGTGAGGGAAGTGCCGAACAGCTCGCCGCTCAAATCGTCAAGGAGGCGCAAAAGCGCAGAAAGAACGACCATGATGACGACATCACCGCAATCGCGATGAGGGTGGTGGAGAATGGATGACAGTGAGGAGTGAGGAGTTAGGAGTGAGGAGTTATTATTATAATGCAATGTTACATTTGCTTTGCGTTTGGTAATGATAGCATATAAAACAAGGGTCATCGGACAATCGTGTCTGATGACCCTTATCATGTTCAGTTTTAAAACAGGTGTGGGCAAAGCCCACCGTTAACTCCTCACTCCTCACTGTTACAGCTCACCCATCACCTTTTCGATGTACGGCAGGTAGTGCATGGAGTAGCCCCGGCCGTTCGGGTGTACGCCCGAATCATCAACGCTGTCGTCCGACCAGTAGCCATCATAGCAGAATTTTGCGACCATGCGCTTGTTGAAGCCGTCGAGGTCGGAGATGTTGAACAGATCGACCGTGCGAATGTTCATTTCGGCGGCGATACGGAGCACCTTTTCCTGATAGATCCTTTGATATTCCAATGCACCGTAATCGATCTGGTGGGAGCGGACATAGATGACGGGAGCTGAAGAATAGTTCTTCTTGATCAGGTCAAAGGTCATCCTCGTGCCGTCAACAAAGGAGGTCTCGTTGGAGTAGTTTTCGATGACCTTGCTGTCTTTATAGTGGAAATACTCGGGGTGGGCATAGTGAAAATCTCGGTGAATAGGGATGCTGAACCAATCGGGTGCGCTGTAGCCCCAGTCATGCACATATCGGGACGGAGTAGCGTCAGAAAACGGGATCGACGGATAATAGACGTCGTTGTCGCCGCCGTTAAGGATGACCAGATCCGCGTCTTGATTCTCTTTGATCGCGGTACGCACCTGATTGGCGATATGGCATTTATAGGAAGCATAGTTGGCGAAGATGTAATAGACGCCCGATTTCTCCAGCTCAGTGCCCATCGACGCACCCGACCAGGAGTAATCACGGTGGTTCATGCCGTATTTTTCGCCGATGATTTCGACGGGACCCTCCATCATTTCCTCATTCAAGCGAGGAAAACGCTTGTTGACAAAATCCTTGCGGTTGAAATCGCGATAAGAGTCTTCGAAACTCGCACCGTTGACCTTGACGATATTGCCTCTGCCCTGCATACCGCTGTCGCCGAAGGAGATCACGGTCTTGCCGTGCCATGTATGGTAGAGCGCAAGCTCGTCCATCAGATGATCCCATTCGTCGGCGTTGACCTCGTCAAAGAGGTGGAGCTGGTTGTGATAATCGGGATTGAACCAGCCGTAGTAGGCGACCGTGTTGATGTTGGAGTAGGAGGTGTCTGCGGCATAGTAGAGGTTGTTATTCCATTTGATGAAGTCCTCTGTGTTGTTGCCGGGGATGTTGTAGGTGTTGCCGAGCGCATGCGGCTCGTATTGATACAGGTTGATCAGGGTATCGGCGGTGAAGCGTCGATTCAGACCGGCGCCGTCGTTGAAGTAGCCCATCGGCGTCAATGCGCCGTATTCATGCGCCAGATCGCTGAGCTCCTCGTAGGTGTAATCCGCAAAATCTTTTGCGGCAATGTTATCGTATTTGGTGCACAGCAGTTCATAGATCCAGCGGTTACGAGTGCAGTATAAGTCACCCTCGGTGAAATAGGGCGTCACACCGCAGGCGCTCGCGACCTCGCCGTAGCGATCGAGCGCGCACACCTTGTAGGCGTAGACAGAGTCGTCCTGCCCATACTCATAGGTAAAGGAATGATCGGCGGTTGAGTCGCAGATCACCTCTAGGTCGTCGGAAGCCATGCGCTTGCGATAGACGCGATAAGCAGGCGCGTCGCCCGTCCATGAGAGGGTATCCTGCTTGATGACAGGGGTAGTTTCCGCTGTAGGGGCAAGATCGGAATCGCCCTTAGATCTGATGGGCAATTCCTCTTCCTCCATGTCGTCAAAGGACTCTTGTGTGTCGGTCATACCATGATCGGTATCAACTTCGTCCTGTCCGTCATCCGCAGTTTTTGCAAGCGTTTGTTTGGCTTGGTTCACGCTGTTATTTGTTGTGACGCTTCGTCCGACTTCTGCAGAGAGCGAGGGAGCGTCATAGTAGGTAACTGTCCAGCCTGTCTCGTTGAAGCTCGAGGCAAATTCGCTCTCATCGGGTGTGACGCAGCGGATCGTATAGGTGTACGACTGACCGATATGGATATCGAGATCGACAAATCGTGTGGAGGCGGTTGTGATCATCCTCACCCAGTCGCCCGAGGCGCTTTTGTAATAGACGCGGTAGAATACGCCGTTGGGATAACTGCTGTCGATATACGGCTCCCATGTGAACCGCACGCCGCCGTCAATAACCTCGATACTGCTGAAAGACGGCACATAAGAGGACTGTGCGGCAGAGGTAGAAGTAGGCATCGCGGCAAACAGTCCGATCATGATGACCGCCGCCAACAGGATCGAAAGGATTCGTTTTAAGAGCATGTAATCATTCACTTCCGTTGAAAATTTCGCATCAAAGAATTCTGATGATAGCTGCATAATATTATATAATAGCAGTTTTTGTCGAATCGGTCAAGAGTAGGGAGCTAAAATTGTTGATGTACAATCACAGGAGAAATATGACAAAAGCCTCCCGAAAAGGAAGGCTTTTGTAGTCGATTATGTTTGAAATTCGTTCCTGAGGATCGCGTGCAAGGCGGTATCACATATACCCTGATTATTGTGGCCCGCCTGACGCATGGTGCCCTCATACCGCATACCGCACTTCTCCATTACTCTGCCCGAGTTCGGATTGTTCACGTCATGGCCTGCCTGGATACGATTCAGCCCGACAGTGTCAAACAGATAACGGATGACGACGCTGAGCGCCTCGGGCATATAGCCCCTACCCCAAAAATCGTCGCTCAGACAGTAGCCGACCTCGGCAGACGCAACCTCTTCATTAAGCCATATCACACTGATACTGCCGATGACCTGTCCGCTGTTCTTTTCCTCGATCGCCCAATAGTAGGCGTCGGGTTTTTCATAGGTATCGATAATGTATTGTAGATAGCCTTTGACATCCTCAACGTTTTGGTAGGGCTGCCATGTCATATAGCGCGTGACCTTCTCACGCGACATCCAGTTGTCAAATGCCTGCTGCGCGTCATCCAATGTGAACCGCCGCAGGAGCAGGCGTTCGGTCTCGAGCGGAGCGGTTCCTGCGTGTTTCATAAATACCTCCATACAGACAGAAGGACGGTATGGACCGCCCTCCTTGATTGATAATTATCCTTCTGATCGCAGCAGCAGGAAGCTGCGGCTGCGGATGGTGACATGATCCTCGCCGATCTCATAGCCGCCGAGGAAGTAATATTCCTTCATGCCGTCTGCGTCGAATTCGATGGTCTTGTCTTCGTCGCTCGGATTGATGAATGCCGTAAAGCTCCCCCTCTTGTAGACAAAGGGATACTCCTTCTCCTTGGCGTACACGATCTCAAAATCGCTTTCGTTCATCAGCTCGGGATTTGCTTTTCTCAAGGCGATCAGGGATTTGAGGTTCTCATAAATACTGCCGCCCACGCCGATTTGCTCCTCGACGGTGGGGTAGCCTTCGCTGTAGTCGAGCGGCAGATAGAGCATATCCTCGTCTGCGTCGGAGAAGCCGAGGTTCTTCTCATGGTTCCACTGCATCGGGGTGCGCGAGCCGGTGCGCGAGAAGCCGCCTTCCTTAGAGATCAGGTCGGTGCGGTAACGCATGCCGATCTCGTCGCCGTAGTAGACGAAGGGCACGCCCGGCAACGTCATGATGAAGGCGTGGCTGAGCTGTATCATCCACTCGCTCATGTAGAACGGCGCTCTGGGCATATCGTGGTTGTTGGTGATGAAGCTGATATAGCCGTGGTTCTTTGAGCACATATAGGCGGGCACATAGTCGGCTAAAAAGGCGGTGATGTCACCGTGCGCGCCGTCGGCAAAGAAGCTCTGATTGTCGCCGTCGGGGGTGGCTCTTTTGCGGAAGAGCTCATTGTAGCCGTTGCCCTGATGATCAAGGTAAAAATCCGCGTGGAAGCCAGCGTTGACGATCGCGCGCAGGGGATTGCTCCATTCGCTCACCAGCACCGCGTCGGGGTAATCGCTGTCCATCATTTCACGGATATTGCGCCAGATCTTAGCGGTCGCAACCTTGTCATCATCGTTCTTGACCAGCGAATCCGCCATGTCGACACGGAAGCCGTCGATGCCCTTGTCAAGCCAGAAGCGCATGATATCCTTGAGTGCGTCAACAGTCTCCCATGCTTCGGGAGAGTCGGATGAGAATTGCCACTCGGGATGGGTGACCTCATAGAAGCCGTAGTTAAGCGCTGGCTGAGAGGAGAAGTAGTTGACAAGATAGTTGCCGTCGCGCTCACATATGCCGCACATCATGCGGTATTCTGTGGGCGCGTCCCATACGCATTTGGTGAAGATATAGCGATCGTCGTGCGGCGTCGGAAAGCCCGTCTTGGCGCTTTGGAACCATTCATGCGTATCGCTGGTGTGACCGGGCACCAAATCAAGCAGGATCTTCATATCACGCCTATGAGCCTGCTCCAACAGATGCTCAAAGTCCTCCATTGTGCCGTAGCGTGGGGCGATCTTCTTATAATCGCGCACATCGTAGCCTGCGTCCATGAACGGTGAGTCATAGATGGGGTTGATCCAGATCGCGTTACAGCCGAGATTCTTGATATAATCGAGCTTGGTCACGATACCGCGCAGATCGCCGATACCGTCCGAGTTGCTGTCGCAAAAGCTCTGAGGGTAGATCTCATAGAAAACGGAATTTTTCAGCCAGCTTGTACTCATGTCATTCACTCCTATGTATGGTATATGATGGGGTGGATCATTGCCTATACCAAAATATTACAATATGCGACAGGGAGTGTCAAGAATAATTAGGAATTAATAGCGCGGAATTAGGAATTGCCGTCACCGCTCCGTACATCTTCGCATAGAATAAGAATGCCAATGATTTCCATCCAGTGATCTTCACTTGCCTGTGGATGGCGGATGATTTATCATGGGTTAGGATGAAGGGAGTTGAACTCTCTTCATCCTAAGAGTTGAGGTGTGCGTATGACGGTTGAGATGATCGGGGAAAAGACGATATTGGTGTCCCTTTGCGAGGGGGATATGCGGCGGTACTCACTCACATTGGACGGTAACGCCGACAAGGTGCAATCGGGGCTGAAAGACCTGCTCTGTCGCGTGGGGGAGATCTGCGGACTGGATCACCGCGGCAAGAGCTATCTGATCGAGGCGCTCCCCTCGAACAAGGGCTGCCTACTGATCATCTCGGTGCATACCGTCAAGCATCGCAGGAAGTTCCGTATCAAGCGGACACAGGCGCATGAGCTTTGCGTGTTCTTCGACGCTGACGCCATGCTCGATTTTTGGCGGTCGCGACCGCAGGGCGGCTATGCCGTTTATGAATACGAGGGCAGATTTATCCTCCTGCCTTGTGGTTCGGCAACGGCAGAACCGATAGCGCGACTGAGTGAATACGGCGAGCTGTATCCTGTGAGCGACGCCGTTTTCGCGCGGATCCGGGAGCACGGCACTATCCTGCTGAACAGCCGATGACCGTGTCCAGAGAAGCCATATAGGCGGCAGGTGAGTGGCTGTCCGCGACACTGCACCGTGGGATCGCATCCGCGGATGCGATCAGGTCGTTCAGATCGGCGCCGCTTGATAAAAAGTTGAGCAGATCGGCGTAGTCGGACATCATCGCCGAGAGGAAGATGTCCGCGGCGGCGTCATCCATGTTCTGTGACAGCATGTCCGCGACTGAGGTCATGAATTCATAGAGGCTGAGTTTGCGGCTGCCGACCTCTCTGCGGCGTCGATAGTAGGCATTGACGTTCGGTGCAAGGTCATAGACAGCGCCGATAAAGTTGTCCACGGCTCTTTGACGAGTGAAGCCGATGTAATCCTCACCCGTGAGCTGACGATAACGCGCGGTCATATCGCCCGCGTTCGACAGTGAGATGTTCTTGCCGTACTTGGTGTAGCCCCAGCCTTCGGGCGGTACACGGGTGAACAGATCCTCCTGCCGCACGAGATTAAAGATACAGTTGTAGCGGTTGGTGCGGCGGCTGAGCGTGGTGGAGGGGGACGCGAAGGTATAGGCGCAGACGCGTTCAAGCCCGTAGCGGTCGCATAATCGCTTTGCGAGGATATTGGCGACGGCGCCGCCGCGGCTGTAGCCCATTACAAAAAACTCCGGCTCCATCCCGATGGCATGGGTGAATACATAGTCCCCGAGCTTCAGCTCCGCAAAGTCAGCCGCCTTCGCAAAGCCGCTGTGCTCCGCCGAGTAGCCGACTTCAAAGTTGGAGTACCATTCGTTGCCGCTTGTGCCGCGCAGTATCACGGCGATCTGCAGGCGGTTTTCTCTCACGCGGCTCGCGATACACATGCCGACCTTATCTCGCTCGGTGTTTTGGTACGCAATCGTGATGATGTCGCCGTAGCCTAAGGCGCTCAGATTATCGCGCAAGAGCTTTTCATTATCGGCGCTCATGCTCAGCGCTGCCGCGACACAGCAGGCTGTCGGATTGAAAAAACAACTGTTCTGCGGCAGAAAATCGTGATCTGCCGTGACCCTTTGCAGGACAGTTTGACGAGGTGAATCCGAGATCATATAGCGCAGCAGCCATTCCTTTTTATCGGGTTTGATGATCATAATACCCTCCATCGTGTTGACTAAATCGTAATTTGTGCTATAATAGCAGATGTCAAATCACGACCATAAAGAGCGTTTCGCGCTATGGCGCGACCGCTATGTATAAGGAGAGGTTTTATGAAACGGATCATTTCATTATTGCTTGCTGTGATGCTCATACTGTCTGTCGCCGCAATGACAGGCTGTAACAAGAAGACGGAGAAGAAAGCTGATACCGACACCGTGTCGAGCGCACTGAGTGCGGCATCGGTCCCCGAGGGTGCTGTGCCGATCGCCACCACCGCCGAGGGCAAAGCGACCGGATACACGAAGTTTGATAAGGACGAAAAGGATCGTGTCGTGCGTAACTATACCTATGATTCGCTCGGTAAGCTGCAGGGATCGATCGGCTATGAGTACGACGATAACGGCTTTGTGTCGAAGGAGATCCACTATGATGCTCAGGGTCAGGTCACCTCTCAGATCGTTCTTGAGCACAACGAGAACGGCTTTGAGACCAAGCGAACCACCATGGACGCGCAGGGCAAGGTGCAGTCCAGCGTAGTGACTACCTATCATGAGGACGGTACCACCACTCGCACGAAGTTTGACGCGAACGGCAAAGAGATCAAATAATAGCAGTAAAGCAAAAAAAAGAAGCAGGAGTTCATGCTCCTGCTTTTTATTATATCCGTTTTCTTTTGTTTTATGAAAAGATGGATACGCTTATTCGCACAGTCCGCGCAGCTCGGTGATCGCTTCCTTTGCGTCGGGCGCGCCGAATACCGCCGTGCCCGCAACGCAGATATCTACGCCTGCTTTTGCGGCAGTGGCGATGGTGTCCTTGGCGATACCGCCGTCTACCTCGATCAGGGTAGAGATTCCGCGCTTTTTGATCTCCTCCTTGAGGAAGGTGACCTTCTCCATCATGTCGGGCATAAAGCTCTGTCCGCCGAAGCCCGGCTCCACCGTCATCACCAGTACCATGTACAGCCTGTCGAGATACGGCAGGATAACATGCGGCGAGGTACCCGGCTTGATGGCGAGGGCGGGCTTGACGCCGCGCGCTTCGATCAGCTTCAGGGTCTCGTCGATGTCGCTGTCGGACTCGGTGTGGAAGGAGATGATATCCGCGCCTGCATCGGCAAAATCATTGATATAGCGGTGCGGTTCACTGATCATCAGATGGACGTCAAATGGCTTTTCAGTCGCTTTTCTGAGTTTTTTGATGACCGGTGCGCCGAAGGTGAGGTTCGGCACGAAATGCCCGTCCATGACGTCGAGATGCATGATGTCCGCGCCACCTTGATCGATGCGGACGATCTCGTCGCGGAATACGGAAAAATCACAGGATAACAGGGATGGTGCAATTAACATAATGAAACTCCTTAAGAGATTGTGCAGGGGAGGGTCTTGACCCTCCCGAAAACCTATATTGAAATAATCGTCTTGTTATGATGCTTCCATGATTCAGTATTCATTTCTTACGGTTGTTTGACCGGTTATGCGATGATCACGCCCCTACAGGGGCGCAACCGTATTGGTTAAGAGAAAAAGGCATACGTGCCCTATGGTCGCCTGACCAATTCGGCAATGAGGGTCGCGCCGACCCAGAAGCCGATGTAGATCAGCAGCTCGACAATCGACAGCCTCGCCACAGAGGCGTACAGCGCAAGGGTCGCGCACAGCAGGATACCCAGTATCATGCCGAATACTTCGATCACGATGCCCAGGCTGATGTTGGATTTAACGCTGATACATCCGCCCACGGCGCGTGCCAGTGAGCCGATGCGTCCGCGTGTTGCGACATAGGCGCGCGAGGCTTCCTCCACCTTTTCGGTGGCTTCATCGATGACGTTGGAATAGCCCGGCGCGGTGACCTTGACCGAACGGTAGAAGATCTCATAGCGTGTCGCGATCAGCTCGGGCGTGATGTTGGCGTCGGTGGTGCTCACGATAAACGAAAGGCCGGTTTTCTCGGCGCGCTGGATCTGCGTTTTGAGCGGATCGGCCGCTTCATAGGACAGTCCCAGCACCGCGACCGCCTGTCCTGCGACCGCGACATACGCGATCTCGAGATTGCCGCCGCGCTTCTTGAAGGGGATATCGGTAGTGGGGATGGTAATGTGGTAGCGGTTCATCAGCTTCATGTTGCCGATGAGGATGCGTTCACCCTTGATCCAGCCGACCACGCCGCTCTTGTCCTCATACATGACGCTCTCGACGGAGGGCAGGACGTTGTTGTTCTCCATCACCAGCTCGTCAAAGACAGGCGCAATGGGAGAATTCGCCTCACGCAGTACCGCGGTGGCGAGCAACAGGTTCTCGCTGATCCTGTACTGCTGCAGGGGGTACATCTCCTCGAGCCTGACCGATCCGTTGGGGAAGAGGTCGGTGGCGTTGAACATCACGGCGTTGGTATCGCAGAACTGGCGTACCGACGGATAGCCGGCTACCATTGCGTCCTCGCGCAGCATCTTGCGGCTGAACAGCAGCATGGGCAGGTTGCCTGCGAGCATACCCGTGAAGGGGATGCCGATGCACAGCATGACTGTCAGCGCCGATACCGCGCCCTGCACGCTTTTGAAGATGATCGCGTAAAGGATGGTGACGACGAGGGAGCTGATGATCGCGATCGGCGCCATCTTGCCGGTGAGCTCCTCACTCGGGTCGGGTGCGTAAGAGATCTTCAAGAAGTCCGATAAAAACCGTGTGACATGCTGATAGGCGATGATCCCCTTGGAGGAGGTCGTGCCGCTGACCAGCCTGCGCGCTGTTTCAACGTCGTCATATATCTTTGCCGCATAGGCAGGAGAGTGCGCGCTGATGAATTTAAAGTTGCTCTTGACCCTTAATGCCATCAGCAGTCTGCCCGTAGCGTTCAGAATCAGCGCGAACGCGACGACAAAGCTGTACAGGTGATGATCGCCTCCGACAAAGGAGGTGCAGGTGAAGAGGGAGACAAGGCACTGCAAAAAGCACGCGATATATGAGAGTGAGATCACAGTGCCGCAGTTGAATTTAAAGTGAGCCAATGGTTTGAGCCCGTCGATCAGGGTGTGACGCGCGACCAGTCCCAACGCAAAGGTGAGGATCAGATACAGTCCGCAGAAGGTAAAGGCGCTACCTGCGCCGTTCGCGGCGACCGTCGCCGCGCCTGCCATGCGCTCCCAGATCGTCAGCCCGAGCATGCCGATACCGATCAGCAGCGCGAGCAGCAGATGGGTGAGCTGACGCTTGATGTTCTGGCGGATGGTGTCAAAGATGTACTGCTCGTCCTCGTTGTTGCTGTAGTCCATCGCGCGCATCTGCTCGTCCTCGGACGGCGTTGTGATACCCGATGAGATCACAGCACCCAGTACGCGGAAGAATTTGACGACACGCGAGCGCTTCTTTTTCTTGGGCTTGGGCGCTTCTTCGTCAAAGTTGTTCCGCATGATCTCTTTGTTCTTCTGCTTTTGTGCCGATTCTGTCTTGTGACGCGCGGCGATCTGCGTAAGGGTATACAGCAGGCTCTGGTGCGGTCTGACCATCGGCTTTGTCGCGTGATAATTCCCCGATATCGTGGGGTCGGTGGATTTGAGGTATTCGTCGTATTCGCTTTCGACCACATCGGTGAAACGCCCTGCCTTGAGGTAGAGCTTATCCACGCTCTCCTCGTGCTGATAGATGGGGATGGTTTCCACGACCGTATCGCCCGAGGGAGTATAGGGCTTCGACTGCTTTTTGGGAGGATGGGATCCATGATGCTCCTCAGCCTGTTCGGGCTTTTCGGGCGCCTGTGCCGGGTCAAGGCTGACGTCGATGTCATCGATGTCCTGCACATAGATGTTGCGCAGCTTCTTGACGTCCACGACATCCTCGATGATATCCTCGGCGATGGTGGCGTTGGGGTCGAGCTCCGGCTCGAGCTGTACCTCGGGTGTATTGACCTTCTCGGGCATACTGAACTCCAGCTTGCCGCGGATCAGCTCGTCCTTGGTGACCTCCTTGCGCCGTGCCGCCGCTTCTTCCTCAAGCGGCTGATGACGGCGGAATTTCACCTGTTTATCTTTTGTGGAGTAGATCTCCTCCATCTTGTTGTCGAGAGACTGTGAGGATGAGTCGTATGCCGCTTCGTTGATGTCGGTCAGCTCGTCCTCTGCCGCGTTATCAATAGGAAGCTCGATGATACCGTCGGATTTATCCTTGTTATCTCCTCTGTCCCAGCGGAATATGCTCATGTTTCTCATCTCCTTTCAGCGTCACGCAGCGCGTGACAGTGATGGTTTGCCTGACGGCAAAGTGATGTGCGCGTTGCGTGTGGTTAGTGAGATTTGCCTTACGGAAAGTTGCGGGAGGGCTTTGCCCTCACCCGAATTATATGGATTCCTGAAACGTGTCAGTGTTTTTTGTTATCGATTTTCGGCTACCTTATACATCAAAATGCCCGCGGCAACCGAGGCGTTGAGGGAGTTGATTTTTCCCTTCATCGGCAAGGATACGATGACGTCGCATTTCTCGCGCACGAGTCGGGAGATGCCCTTGCCCTCGTTGCCGATGACCAGCGCCGCGCCGCCGCTGAAATTGGTTTTGCGGTAATCCTCGCCGTTCATGTCCGCTCCGTAGATCCAGATGTTGCGGCGCTTTAGGTCGTCGATGGTGTCCGCGATGTTGGTTACTCTGGCGACGGGCAGGTATTCCAGCGCGCCTGCGGATGCCTTATAGGCGGTATAGGTCAGCCCTGCGTTACGGCGCTTTTTTATGATGACGCCGTGTGCGCCGACACACTCCGCCGAGCGGATGATCGCGCCGAGGTTGTGCGGATCCTCGATCTCATCGAGGATGATGATGAAGGGTTGTTCACCGCGTTCTTCAGCGAGGGAGAGGATGTCCTCCACATCGGCATACTCCTTCATCGCGCACAGCGCCGCGATCCCCTGATGCGCCGCGCCGCCCGTCATGAAGTCCAGCTTTTTGCGCTCAACCTCCTGCACGGGGATACCGGCTTTCTTCGCTTTGGCAGTGATCTCCACTGCGGCGCCCGATTGGTTGCCCTTGGCGACCATTACCTTGATGATCGAGCGCCCTGCACTGAGCGCTTCGGCTACGGGGTTGCGCCCAATCAACAGCTCGTCGTTCTGATACGGCTGATTCTTTTCATTATTCATAGGCATACCTACACATCATAATCATACTTATACCAATACAGTATACCATATATAGTATGTGGCTTTGCTTCTTCGCAAGAATAAAAGCGAAAAATGAAGGATAATTTATTTGATACTAAGTAGCAATAAAAAGGTTTAAAAAGATATTAGCGGAGATTTTCGCAGAGCGAGGCGGAGGACGCAGATAGGCTGGCGCCTATCAAGGACGACAACAAAGCTATGCGAAAATATACGCAATAGATGTAAAGGGTTTAATTAGAAATTAGTATGAGATACCCTTACTCTTTTTCGGCAATCCTCTCCACGATCCCGAATCCGCCAGTGACAGGGTCGCGGAACAAATCGGTTTTCGGCGGAAAAATCGTGAAGGAGAAGAACATCAGATAGTACAGCGTCAACAGCATCAATGCCGGCAGGAAGTATTCCGAGATCCGATTGTCTGCGGTTTCCAAACGGTATGACACCGCTTGTGCCGTGATTACGGCAATCAGAGAAGCGACGATATCCAGCCAAAAGATATTTTGCTCCGTGAACAGCGAGAGGAAATATGACGCGCCGATGATCATGCCTGCCATCAGGTAGAGCCCGATCACCTTGGCGACCACATACTGCCGAAAATGTACTTTGAGCCAGCACAGCTGCAGCAGTGCCCAGCCGATATAGGGTGCGGCAAAGATCTTGGTGTGCTCCCATACGCTCTCGTTGACAGCGCCGAACACGATGCTCAATGCGGCGCCCCTGCTCAACGGATAGACGAAGTGCAGCAGCACGGCGGCACAGTAGATAACGACGCACCCTGCCGCCTCCGACAGAGCGACAGCCCTCTTGTCCATATGATCCCCCATTTATCAAGCAGTCATCGCGCAGGAGTCGGCATGCCAACCCCTGCGGCGTTCTCATTCCATCATCCTTTGCAGATCAAAAGTGATGAACAGTCGGTAATATGATATGAGAGCCGTCTTGTACACTATTCCTCGTCAGGAGGGGGCGACTTATAATGATAAATAATAATTATTTAAAGAAATTATACAGTCTGTATTATTCGTATTTTTCAATAAAAATGTTGATAACTCTGTGGATAAGTGGAATAACTCGAGGTTCAAAAGGCTCAAATCGACTAATAAATCCAATGTTTTTTTGAGTTTTCATAGTTTTCCATAATTTTTTTAACAGAATTATCCTATCTTCTTTTTGTGAATAAAGGTGTTTTTCTTTTACAAATTGTAATATAGTGCTTGTCAATTACCATATGGAAAAATAAGAAAAAATTTCCTCTGTATGATATTTCCGCAAAGAAAAAAACATCCCGTTTTGCAACAGGATGTTTGCTGTTAACCCTTGAAGATGAACGCCCTGAAGAGCAGCGTGACCAGGCTGCCGTCGATGACCCCCAGCACGATGCCGCCCAACACGTCGGTCAGGTAATGTACCCTCAGGTACATGCGCGAGAACGCGATCGCACTCGCCAACAGCAGTGCCGGAATCCAGATCCAGGGAGGACAGCACCATGCCGTGACCGTAAAGGCGCAAAAGGACGAGGCGCTGTGTCCCGAGGGGAAGGAGTGATCCTTGGGTTTATTGATTTTCATATCTTCGTCAGAGATCCATGTGGACGGGCGGTTGCGACCGACAGACTTTTTGATCAGCACTTCACCGATCAGATAGTTCACGCCTAATGCCGCGGTCATGATCACGCTGGTCTCGCGGAAGCGGCGTGTGATCAAAAAGGGAATCACAAAGGCGACCAGCCAGATGAATCCGCCGGTACCGGCGTAGGTGAACAGCACCATGATCCTGTCCAACACGGGACGGTGGATCTCGGACATCCGCTTGACTACGCGCTCGTCCAGCTCACGCAGTTTATGAAACATAGTATGCTCCGTAATGATTCAAATAGTCATTGCGAGGGGCAAACACGCGTGTTAGCCCCATGGCAATCTCAACCGATTTCTCTTCATTTCCATTATATATGAAAAGGGAGAGCGGTGTCAATAATTTGTGCAAAAGATTCTGTCATAAAGTCGAAAAAGCTCCCTTTCGGGAGCTTTTTCATTTACGGTTATGGATATCGTTGAGGATCGCTTCGATGTCATCCTGTGTGGTGGAGGTATCGAGCTGTGTATCCTCGTTGGGATCCTCCGCCTGAAAATCCTCTGTCGGCTTTTCTTTTTCCTTGACATTCACGCGGCGCGCACGCAGAGAACGGCGGCGCGGAGCACCCTCCTGATTAGTGTCTTCCCTTTTGCCGAAGGGCAGCCATTCGCCGAGCAGCTGTCCCAGATAGCCGCACAAAAAGTAGGCGACGATATAGATCAGCACCGTATACCACGAGGTTCTCCACATGCCGTAGAGCAGCGCGGAGATCGCGTAGAAGATCGGCGCGATCAGGCAGAGATAGAAGTTGCTCTGTTTTTTTTGCATTTTATAGAACGCGCCGCAGCCAAAGGAGGTGAGCGGAAAGATTCCGATCTGGATGATGTAGGTCATGGCTGAAGCGGTTTTGCCCATCAGCAGGGGCAGCAGCAGGAAGATGATGCCGATGATAATGATATATGGGATCAACTCTTTGAGCGCTTTTTCAAGTTTGTCGTTCATTTTTTCTCCGTAGTGATATAGGATGAAGGGAATTGAACTCAATTGCCGATAATGAGTCATTTTCAGTCTTTATCGGCTTATCGTCGATCGCAACCCGTCAGATCGTCGTCACGCGCCGTACTCGTTGAGAGCGTTCAAGTGTGACCGCTCTCGTACTCGTGTGGCGATTCCTCCTCTCCC
Organism: uncultured Clostridia bacterium; assembly: GCA_946406145.1. Classification (GTDB taxonomy): domain Bacteria; phylum Bacillota; class Clostridia; order Oscillospirales; family Acutalibacteraceae; genus Ruminococcoides. Next base: position 66,802 of record CAMJJL010000003.1, read on the forward strand.
CAAAAAGATGACTTTTTGGGGACCCCATTGACTCCTCTGCACCGAGAAATCCATGAAAATGATCTCATTCTCGGTGCGAAGCAGTTGATAGCGAGTAGTTTTTTGTCTGATCGAGGAAAAACCGGAGTGAATACTGGCGTATTCACGAGGATTTTTGACGAAGAGCAGGCGGAAATATACCGCTATCAACCAATTGGGGTTCAACTCTCTTCATCCTAGGTTTTTGGTTCTGTTTTTTAGTAGCTTTAATTATAGATTATCAATTTCATAAAATCAAGATAAATATTACCTAAAATTCGTCGATTTTTTGATTGACTTATTAGTGACAGGGGAGTAAAATAGTATTACTGTTGAGAGAGGGTGTAACCCTGTATGTGACAGAATCCACTTAATGAAAGAGGCGAGAGAATGGACACCGGAAGTACGAGCGGCACTGCAGGAGGGCGACGATGTGTCAAGTATTGCGGTACGAATGACGAGGGGGTACGGTTTTCAGTTAAAAGCAGATAAACAGCGAGCTGACGGGCATTTTGAATGAACGCCCGATCCGCGGCGCTTTTACACGACTTATCTGTTTTTCACTGAAAATCGGCTGTGTCCGCAATACTCCCTTCAACAGTGCCTCCGCGATCCCAAAACGTAGGAGGTTATTTTATGGAAAGGAATTCAGTGAGCTTGTTCGAGACGATCCAGACCCTGCTCGATAACAAGCGCTATTCCACCCTGCGCGACATCCTCAACACGATGAATCCCGTCGATATCGCGGCGGTATTCGAGGATCTGCAGAGTGAGAAGACGGCTCTGCTGTTCCGACTGCTGCCCAAGGAAACGGCTGCCGAGACCTTCGTCGAGATGGACGAGGAGACCCAGCAGCTCTTGATCCACGGCTTTTCGGATACGGAGCTCAAAGAAGTCATCGATGAGCTGTATGTCGATGACGCGGTCGACCTGATCGAGGAGATGCCCGCGAATGTGGTCAAGCGAATTCTCCGACAGGCTGATCCCCAGACAAGAAAAGAGATCAACGAAATATTGAAATATCCCGAGGACAGCGCCGGGTCGATCATGACGACCGAGTGCGTGATTCTCCGTCCCAAGATGACTGCGGAAGAGGCGATCAAGCGTATCCGCCGCACCGGTATCGACAAGGAGACCATCTACACCTGCTATGTGTCGGATTCCTCCTCCACGCTGATCGGTATCGTCACCATCAAGACGCTTCTGCTCAGTGATGATGACGAGGTCATCGAGAACATCATGGAGACCAACGTCATCTCCGTCAACACCCTCGACGACCAGGAAGAGGTCGCCCAGATGTTCAACAAATACAATTTCCTCGCTCTGCCTGTTGTCGATAAAGAGAACCGCCTGGTCGGTATCGTCACGGTCGATGACGCGATCGACGTCATGGAAGAAGAGGCGACCGAGGATATCCAGAAGATGGCGGCTATCACGCCGACCACCGACAAGCCCTATGACCGTATCGGTGTGTTTGAGACCTATCTCGCGCGTATCCCGTGGCTGCTGATCCTGATGATCTCCGCCACCTTCACCGGTATGATCATCACCGGCTTTGAGGACGCGCTGGCAGGTTCGCTGGTACTGTCCGCTTTCATCCCGATGCTGATGGATACCGGCGGTAACTCCGGATCACAGGCGTCCGTCACCGTTATTCGTGCGCTCTCGCTGGACGAGATCGAGTTCAAGGATATTTTCAAGGTCGTCTTTAAGGAAGCGCGTGTAGCGCTGTTGTGCGGCGTTACGCTCGCCGCGGCGAACTTCGCCAAGATCATGCTGTTCGACCGCCTTGTGCTCGGCAATACCGGCATCACCGTAGAGGTGGCGCTGGTGGTATGTCTGACGATGGTCGTCACCATCTTTATCGCCAAGCTCGTCGGCTGTACCTTGCCGATGATCGCGGCAAAGATCGGCTTTGACCCTGCCGTCATGGCGTCGCCGTTTATCACCACCATCGTGGATGCGATCTCACTGTTCGTCTACTTCCAGATCGCCAGAGCGCTGCTGAATTTGTAAAGGCTCGCGAAAAGTATAAAACTGCTCCCCCTGTCGCCGACAGAGGGAGCTTTTTGATTGGGCTGAATGGTACGGATCACGGATAGAGGGTCATCGCCTTCTCGACATAGGATGCACCGGCGAGCTGATAGTGGCGATACAGCACCGTCGGATTACCGTTTTCATCAAAATACATGCGGTTGAAGTCGTTAACAGGGGAGAAGTCCTCTACCGTGCTGTTGTATAGATCATCGATGTAGTCCTCGGACACTTCGGAGGAATATCGGTCTTTTGTAAAAAATGGCTTGACCTGCTTCGCAAAGGAGGGTTTGATAAGTTGCGGATCAACACCATAGCTGTTGAGCAGACAGAGGTTGCCGATCTCCTTTTTGGCAGGGATGTCGATATGATAGATATAATGCTGATCGGGTGAATCCGTTCCGCCGAAGCCGATCGCGCTGATCACCAGCGACAGTACACCTGCGTAACCGTATACCGAATAATCGACGGTCTGATACCTCGGGGCGCCTGCCTGCTGACTGCCGGTATTCTCGAGCAGATCGATCCCGTCATTGAACAGGTCGATAATCTCTTCGTTGATATGATCGATCTCATCGCTCTTCAGATCGATCTGAGGGATACGGTAATGCAGGGTCTTTTCCTTGCCTAAAACAGTCACCTTGCCGCTCGCATCCTTGAAGGTGCTTACAAGAGCGTTAACGTCGCCGCTGTAGCTGCCTGCCTTGATATTCGGGTTCTTCCGGTTATCCTTGATCTGATCGATCAATCCGTTGATCGACATACATTCAGGAGCCTTTGCCTTATCTGCGTCATAGTAATCCTTGATCGTCGAGGAAAGATCTGCTGTTACGGAGATGACAGGGTTATCGGAGGAATCCGCGACTTTTGTGTAGGGATCGCCGTCGCCGAGGCGGTCTTCCGTCAGACAATACGAGATATCCAGTGATTCACCGGTAAAGTAGTACAGCTGTGCGCTGTGTGTTTTTTGGGTGGTAGCTTTCCTCGTCGTTTTGTCCGTAACATTGTTGATGATTTGGCTGTCTTTGTCATTGAGCAGGAATCTGCCCTGTTTTTCCAGATAGGTGAAATCGCTTGTCTCTTTTTCCATGATCTCCTGTGCGGTGACGAACAGACCGTCATCGGTGACATATGTCAACAGATCATAACGGCTCTCGTCGTCGGTATCGAGAAAGAGCTCGGGCACATCGTCGTTGTTGAGATAGATCAGGGCGCACCGGGGATAGATTTCGCTGTCGAGGGCGTTCAAATGCTCGTAGTACAGGCTCTGCCAGTCGGTATCGGCGCTCAAAGTGACGGTGGGGACGTCCGGATCCTTGAGGGGTGGTGAGTCAGTATCGGGCGAGACGGTGTCCGCCGGCGTGACACCGCCGGTATCGGATGTGTTGGTTTTACCGCAGGCTGTAAAGCTGAACAGCAGTGCGAGGATACAGAACACGGATAGGATTTTTTGAAAAAGCGTATGTGGCATGGTATTCTCCTGATGGATATTATTTCGCTTGTTTATTGATATATCTTGCCCTGCGCTTGGAGTACATGATCTTCTGTCCCGAGTACAGGCTGTAGTAGCCCGACAGCATATAGCTGATGCACAGTGCGACCGCAAAGAAAATAAGTCCACGGCTCCCGAACAGCTCGATCGAGAGGATGATGGAGGCGATGGGGCAGTTGACCACGGCGCAGAACAGGGCGATCAGTCCGACCGCCGCGCCGAACGAAGCAGGCAATCCCAGCAGGGGTGCGATCGTCGCGCCCATTGCGTCGCCGATGAAGAAGGTGGGGATGATCTCACCGCCCTTGTAGCCGAAGCCGATGGTGATCACGGTGAACACCATCTTGAGGATAAAGTCGTAGGGCAGCGCCTTGCCCTGTGTGACAGCGGCTTCGATCACTTCGCCGCCGATGCCGTTGTAGCGTGTGCCGATCAACAGCGTCAAGAGGGCGATCGCCGTACCGCCCACGGCGGTGCGCAGGTATTCGTTCTTGAAGAACCTCACCGCACACGCGTGTGTCTTTTCCAGCAACACACAAAAGGCGATGCTCGTTACTGCCGCCGCGAGTCCGATCACGGCGACGGTAAGGATATTCACGATATTCAGCTCAGGGATGTCCTCGAGTACGTATTTGGTCGGAGCCAGTCCGAAGAGGTTGGTGATGCCGAACGCTGTTAATGCCGCGACAATACACGGCAGAAAGGCGCTGTAGTAGATGATGCCGACTGAGATGACCTCCATCGCGAACACGGTAGCGGTCAGGGGCGTACCGAACAAGGCGGAGAACAGTCCGCTCATACCGCACATCAGGGCGATGGGCATATCCTTTTCATTGAGCTTGACGACTCTGCCGATGAAGCTGCCGATACAGCCGCCGAGCTGCAGTGCCGCGCCCTCTCGACCCGCCGAGCCGCCGAACAGGTGGGTGATGACGGTAGACAGGAAGATCACGGGCGCGAGGGTAATGGGCACCTTGTCCTCGGAGCGCACCGAGTTGATGATAAGGTTGGTGTCCGCGTGACCGCTGAGTTTGGTGACGCGGTACAAAAAGGCGATGATCACGCCGCCCACGGGCAGCAAATAGCACAGCCACGGATTCTGTGTGCGGATGTCGGTAACGTAGGTGATCGCCCAGCGGAAGCCTGCGCCCAGCGCGCCGCCGATACCACCCGTGACGATCGCGATCAGCGACCATTTGAAGAATGAGATGATGTATTGTTTGACGCGCACCGCGTCATGCCGCACGGTTTGTTTGAAATGGTCCATTTTTTCGTTTTCAGTGAGGGCTTGAGCGTCATTGCGATCATATTCAATCAGTTGTATGGCGTACTCCGGCACAAAGGGACGCGATATAGTCCGCCATAAACTCCTCACTCCTAACTCCTCACTCCTAACTTCTATCTATATCGTCAATCTGCCTAAAAGTATACCTCATTTTTCGGTAATATTCAATATCAAAGGGGAATTATTTTCTTGAAAAACCATTTTGCGTATGTTAATATGAAAATTAGCGAACGCTGGTTGACTGATTGATTCAGCAACCCTCCGTCACTTTGTGACACCTCCCTTAGAAAAGGGAGGCTTTGATAAGTATAACACTATTGAGATAAAAAGGCTACGGTGATATTTTGCGTAATTTTTTGACAAAAGTCGCTGAATTCATGCAGGGTCGTTACGGAAACGATAAATTGAATACCTTCATCTGGATCGTTGCCGGTGGGTTGTATGTGATCAATCTGTTTGTCCGCAACCCGATTTTGATGATCGTTGTTTTGCTGTTGGGAGCGCTGGCGATCTTTCGCGCGCTGTCCACCAACATTACCAAGCGCTTGTATGAGAACAACCGCTTTCTCAGCATTTATAACGTTGTCGCGGGCTTTTTCAAGCGCCAATTTATGAAGATCAGGGATTTCAAGACCCATCGCTATGTGACCTGTCCCTACTGTAAGGCGCAGTTAAGGCTGAAAAAGCGCACCGGCATACAACAGATCCATTGCCCGAAATGCGACAAAGATTTTAAGAAAAATATCTTATTTTAGGAGAACGGTTAACAGATAACGGTTAACGGTGAAGGGTGGGACAGCAGTTGCGCTATACCGTTCACTTCGTTCTCGGAGCGCTGTTGCATGGGAATTGTAAGCCAAATCGCAGATTTGGACAACTCCTCAACCCACACCCGTTTTGTATAAAGAAACCGCACATAGTTGATAACGGGATATAGGAATCAGGTGAGGACGGAGTCCTCCCATAACCGTTCACCATTCACCATTCACCGTTCACCGAAAAAGAAAGGAGGTTCGCATATGGTCTTTTCATCACTGTTATTTTTGTTTATGTATTTGCCGATTGTGCTGATACTCTATTACATATGCCCTCGCCGCTGGCGTAACCTCCTGCTCTTTATCGTCAACCTCATCTTCTACGGCTGGGGTGAGCCGATCTTTGTCACCCTGATGATCTTCTCCACGATCGTGGACTACACCTGCGGTTATTTCATCAACAAATACCGCGAGACGAACAAGAAAAAAGCCAAGGGATTTTTGATTGCCTCGGTTTGTATCAACCTCAGTCTGCTGGGCTTCTTCAAGTACGCAGGATTCTTGACGAACACGCTCAATTACCTGCCGTTCCTGAATATCCCCGCACTCAAGATCCCCCTGCCGATCGGTATCAGCTTCTACACCTTCCAGACGATGTCCTATTCGATCGACGTCTATCGCGGCGACGCGCCGATGCAGAAGAACATCATCACCTTCGGCACCTATGTATCGCTGTTTCCGCAGCTGATCGCCGGTCCGATCGTCCGCTATAAGGACGTTGCCTATCAGCTCGATCACCGTCGTGAGACCCTCGATCAATTCACCAAGGGTGTGTGCCTGTTCTGTGTGGGCCTCGGCAAGAAGGTTCTGATTGCCAACCAGATGGGCGCATTATGGGATAACATCCGCGAGACGGGTGAGATGGGCTGGCTCGGCTCATGGGTCGGTATCATCGCCTATACCTTCCAGATCTACTTTGACTTTTCCGGTTACTCGGATATGGCGTGCGGTCTGGGCAACATGTTCGGCTTTGAGTTCCTTAAGAACTTCAACTATCCCTATATCAGTAAGAGTATCACCGAGTTCTGGCGCAGATGGCATATCTCGCTGGGCACATGGTTCAGGGAGTATGTCTATATTCCCTTGGGCGGCAATCGCATGGGGGTGCCGCGACAGATACTCAACCTGCTGATCGTCTGGTTTTTGACCGGCTTCTGGCACGGCGCCGACTTCAACTTCATCTTCTGGGGACTGTATTTCGGTCTGTTGCTGATACTCGAAAAATTCGTGCTCAAAAAGTGGCTTGACAAAGCTCCTGCCGTGATCCGGCATATCTACGCGCTGTTCTTTATCATTATCGGATGGGTGCTGTTCTACTTCAGCGATCTCGGCGAGATGGGCGCGTTCTTTAAGTCGATGTTCAGCTTCGGCGGCGCGGCAATCACACCCGACGCAGGCGCATTGACGCTCTCTTATTTGCCGATGCTGCTGGTGGCGGCGCTGGCGTCCACTCCGCTGATGGCAAAGCTCTACAAAAAGGTAGAGAACACCAAGGCGGCTCCGGTGCTGCAAGCGCTGTTCTGCTGCGTGGTGTTGGGTATCGCGACCGCGCTGCTGGTATCCCAGAGCTATAATCCGTTTTTGTACTTCCGTTTCTGATGAAACATAATGTAGGGGAGGGTCTTACCCTCCCGTTCGCCAAAGGCGATATAGAACGAAACTTTTGATAGTATCCTCTGAAAATCAACATTGATTTTCAGTCGGGAGGGTCAAGACCCTCCCCTACAAAAAGCATGAAAGGAGGAGCATGATGAAAAAGGCATATAAATTCCTGCCGGCGGCGATCTTTTTGATCTTCATCGTCGGGATGATGGTATTGTTCTTTGTGCTGCCGAAAAAAGAATACAGCTCCTCCGAGAAGCGCTATCTGGAGCAGGCGCCGAAGTTTACCGTTGACAGCCTGCTGTCCGGTAAGTTCGGCGAGGATTTTGAAAAATTCCTGTCCGACCAGACCGTGGGACGTAATTTCTGGGTTGGCTTATCCGCTTATTACAACTACGCCATCGGCAACAACGGCTCGACCGGCATTTATCTGGGAAAGGACGGTTACCTCGTCAACGATCCCGAGAAGATGGATGATCTGAGCCGCAACATCGGCTATATCAATGAGTTCGCCGCGAGATGCCCCGTGGAAACCACCGTGCTGGTCGCGCCCTCTACGGGCTATATCTGTGATGATATCCTGCCGGATGTCCACAAGCAGTATCGCGATGACGAGCATTTTGAGAACATGAAAGCAGAGCTTGACTCCGCGAAGTTCATCGATATACGCGAGACGTTCAAAAAGGAATATGCCGACGGCAATCAGATCTACTACAAGACCGATCATCACTGGACGGCTTACGGCGCGTATACCGCGTATCGGGAGCTCGGCGATGCGCTCGGCTATACCCCTCACGCAAAAGAGGATTATACCGTGACCTCGTATCCGGGCTTCTACGGAACGACCTACTCGTCCTCCGGCTTCTGGTTGACTGAGCCCGATACGGTGGAGGTGTGGGATAACCCTGAGAATGACAGCACGGTCATCACCGCTATCACCGATAACGGCAATGTGACCGAGCAGAAGGATATGTTCTATTTGAATCATCTGGAGGATGACGACAAATATCCCATCTATCTGGACGGCAATCACCCCTATACGGTGATCAGGAATTCCGCAGCGAGCTCGAATGAAAAGCTGTTGGTCATCAAGGACAGCTTTGCCCACTCGATGGTACCGTATCTCGCCGATCATTACAGCGAGATCATCATGGTCGATCTGCGCTACTATTCCGAGCCGGTGAGCAAGTTGATTGAGAAAGAGGGGATCGATCGCGTGCTGGTGGTTTACTCCATCGACAATCTGGCGACCGATACCAACCTCGGTTGGTTGGAATAAAAACAAAAAAGTAAGGAGAGAAGCAGCCGCTTCTCTCCTTTTTCTGTATAGTTGTTTTACTTACGGTCGGTCGGTTTTCCACTGTGCGATCACATCCTCGAGCTGATGCACCTCATCGGCGCTTTCGCACTCGTCCATGTAAGCGGTGAACAACTTGAGGAAGCTGTTATCGGGATTTTCGTTCAGATACTCACGCAGGCAATAGCTCTCCTTGCTCAGCTTGGGCACAAATTTGCGCGCATAGCTGCGCGAGACCAACTCAAACGACACGACCTCGACCAGATCCTTCTTCATCAAAGATTTGATCAGGGAGTGCACATAGCTGTCCTTCCATGTTTTGTCGCCGGACATTTGGATGATCTCCGTGCAGGAAAGCGGCTCGTCTACGCTCCACAGCAGATCCATGATTTGCTTCTCGCTTTTTGTCATCATAACATACCTCTTTCTTGTGGTCGGAAACATCGGGATGAATCGAAAGATAATGCAATTTTTGTATGATTATGGCGTGATTATAATATAAAATCCGCAATTAGTCAACAGATATTTGCAAACTTTTTTATTATTTTTGAGAAAGAAGCGCCATGATAAAAGAGCGTTAAATATTTAACGCTCTTATCACGATATTAACGGTCACAGGCGGATCACAGCTTCAAAATATCGTCGTACAGGTCTTTGTTCGCTTCGATATATTCGGTACTGCCGACGGTGCAAAAAGCGGCATTATTTGCATAATTATTCAATTTGCTGCCGATTGCGTTGAGATCGCCGAGGGTCGTGGACAACAGCTCGTCACGCTCCTTTTGGATCGCGGCGTTATCTCTGCCGAGCAGATGATAGACAGTGCTCAGGTACGCGGTCGCGCGCGGCAGCTGCGGATTATCGAGTGATCGCACGACGCTGATGATATAATCCTCTAAGGCGCGGTCGCTGAGTTGCAGATCGCTGAGGAAAGCCGCGGCGTTTTGGAAGGTGTTCAGCGTGATCCCGATCTGCGGATCGCGGTAGCTCCACATATCGAGCCGCTTGGCGGAATTCGGGATCGTGCCGCAGCCGTAGGCGCCGTTTTCGACGCGGATCTTCTGCCACAGGTATTCGAGGGAGAGGATCTTTTTGGCGAGCAGCAAAGCGCCGCCGCTGATGTCGTTATCCGCGTTGAAGCTGTATCCGTTGAACACGATGTCGCAGGGTGCGCACAGCGCGATATTGCCGGACAGCAGGGTGCTTTCTGCCTGACTGAGCGTATCGGTCAGGGCGCTCCGCATCGGCAGGGGGATATCTTTGATCTTCTCATAGCTTTCTTCATCACACGCAAGGGAGAATACCGCCCTGCCTTTTTTGATAAATCTTTCGTAGGCGTTCTCAAGGCGTGTTTTGAGTGCCGAGAAGCTCTCGGGATCGGAGCTCAGCTTTTCCCTGAGCGCCTTGAGACGCTGATAGAAGCTGATGCCGCCTGTCTTGTCGAGGATCGCGTCACGCGTATTGTGGGTCGCGGCGGCACGGGTCGCGGCAATCTGGCTGGAGTTGTTGATGAAGCCCAGCTGCAGCTCGGTCACCATCTGGTCAATCAGATCGCAGATCGCTTTTTGATCGATAAAAACGGTCTGTGTGAGGATCTCTTCGGCAAGGGAAACCGCCTGTGCGTAGTTGTCGGTGAGCGCCTTGAAGCGCAGAGCAGCGGAGGAGATCACTCTGCTGTCACAGCTCGATACGGAGCCTGACATACTCAGCGAGCCTGTATAGAGCCCGAGCTTGGTTTGCAGGGTCTTGCCGTCGGTCATTTCGGTGGCGATGTTGCCGAGCAGAGAGGACAGGATGCTGATATCGAAGAGCTCGTCATCATTCGCCTGTCCGATATCAAAGAACAGATCGGCATAGACGATACCGTCCGTTTTCAGCGGATGATACAGAAACGAAGCTTCTTTCCTTTTTACTTCTGTCAGGAAGGGAACTGCTTTTTTATCAATGTCACCGATATTCAAGTGCGGGATACGCGCGTCTTTTTCGGCTTTTAGATCGGAGGGGCTGCTGTCGTTCGCGGTGACAGCGGCATCCTCGTCGGGCTCGTTATATTTCTTCTCAGTCGCGGTGGGCGTCATCACGACGATATTCCGCTCTTTGTTCCACAGTAAGAATACCCGTATCAGATCCTCAAAATAGCCTTTGTCGATAATGGATTTGATGGTTTCGAGCGATTCCTCATATTCGAGATAGCGCCACGGCTCGTAACCGTACAGCCATGTGTCGGCGATCTGGATATTATAGTACAGTCCCTTGGTCAGTCCGGCGGCGCTGCCCTCGCGCAGATTGAATTCGGTGGTGCTCAGCTTAGCGCGCACCGCTTCTTTGTCCAGTCTCGCGGCACATTCCGTGAGGCACGCGGTGACCTCACGCTCGATCTCGTCGAGGCGGCTTGCGTCACAATGACGGAGCTTGATTGTAAAGAGGGGATAGGCGATGTCCTCGATCATCTCGCACTCACATTCCACCGCTAAGCCCTTGTCGAGGATGCGCTTTTTGAGCGGATCGTAGTTGGTATCGGCGAGGATATCGGTGAGAACGGACAGTCCGAGATAGGTGGTGAAGGCAGGCATTTCACAGATCGGATAGGTGAATGCGATATAATCCTCATTTGCCTTGTCGCCGTTGGCGGTATAGGTACAGTAGAAGGGCTTCTCCTGCTTTTTGACCGTGATCTTCGGCTCCTTGACCGCCTCCTGCGGCTCGACCTTGCTCAGGTACTCCTCATCGAGGAAGCGAAGCTTCTCTTCTATCTCCATCTTACCGTAGAGGTAAAATCTTGCGTTGGACGGATGGTAGTATTTTTGGTGATTGGCGATGAAATCCTCATACGTGAGCTTGACGATGTGGTCGGGATGACCGCCCGATACGGTGGTGTACTGACACGGCTCGTAGCTCTCGTTGAATACCGCCTGATACAAGGTCTCTTCGGGATCGCCCAAAGCGCCCTTCATCTCGTTGTAGACGACGCCCTGATAGTAGGGCTTGCCGTTCTCGTCGCGCTCGATGTGCCAGCCCTCCTGACGAAAGGCGTTCTCGTTATCATAGATCAGCGGACGGAACACCGCGTCGGTGTAGACCGACATCAGGTTCATCAGATCCTTGTCGTTCATGCTCGACACGGGGTACATCGTCTTGTCGGGGAAGGTCATCGCGTTGAGGAAGGTGTACAGCGAGCTTTTCATCAGCTCGACAAAGGGATCGTCAACGGGATATTTCCGTGAACCGCATAAGACGCTGTGTTCGAGGATATGGAACACACCGGTCGAATCATGCGACGGAGTCGCGAAGGTGATCGAGTAGGTCATGTTGCGGTCGTCGTTATCGACATAGCATAAGAGTGCGCCGCTGTGGGTGTGGCGCAGGATATACAGGTCGCCGCCGATCTCCTTGACATGACGACGCTGTTCCACCACAAAGCCGTGGATGGTATCACCAATGTTGTATTTCATATAAATCTCCTTTCAAGCCTCCCTTTCCTAAGGGAGGTGGGTAAATCGGCTTGCCGATTTGGTCGGAGGGTTGTTACGTTTGTTTTGATGTGGTTTAAGATGTTATATAAATAAAAAGTTTTCAACCCTCAGTCATCATGACGCAAGCGTCAGATGACAGCTCCCTTAGGAAAGGGAGCCTAACTGATCTTCAACCGCTTCGATCGCGTTCTTTACGCAGTCCTCGCAGGAGCAGAGCATGTGTCCTGTCACCACGCCCTTGAGGTCGATACAGCGTGACGCGCCGCATTTCTCTTCAAAGGTTTGGAACAGCTTGCGGCTGATCGGGTTCATGCCGCGTGTCTGCTTGCTGAGGATGCCGAGCACCATTTCCGCGCCGATCAGCGCGCCGCAGGTGCCCATCATACCGCCCATGCCCGAGCCGAAGGTCGAGCTGAGCATCAGGAGGGCTTCTTTGTCATAGGGGAGCTTGTCCTCAAAGGCGAGCAGTACCGCCTGACAGCAGTTGTGGGAGCGCTTGAGAGAAGCGCCGAGTTCAGATCGGTTCATCGTATCATTCCTTTATGTATGTGATTAACATTAGTATAGCTTTCATGTTGCTCATTATCCTACTTTTCTTCTGCGATGTCAACCGCCGTGTTTATTATTTTCTCAAAAACTTTGCACGAAAAAGCACCCCGTCTGTACAAATATCCGAAATCTCGTCGGGATTATTGACATCATCAATCAATAGGTGTATAAAGCATAGTGTAAAAGGCTCCCTTTACCAAAGGGAGGCTGAGGCAACTAAATCCGGGAGGTAATTATGGAAAAACGTGAACAGCTTTATGAAGGTAAGGCAAAGAAAGTATTTTTGACCGACGACCCCGAATGCTATATCGTATCCTATAAGGATGATGCGACCGCGTTCAACGGTCTGAAGAAGGGTACTATCGTCGGCAAGGGCGTCATCAACAATAAGATGAGCAACCTGCTGATGCAGAAGCTTGAGAAAGAAGCCGGCATCCCCACTCACTTTGTCGAGGAACTCAGCGACCGTGAGACCGTGGTCAAGAAGGTTTCCATCGTACCTCTCGAGGTCATCATCCGCAATATCGCCGCAGGCTCTTTCTCCAAGAACTACGGTGTAGAAGAGGGCGTTGTCTTTGATCAGCCCACCATCGAGTTCTCTTACAAGAACGACGATCTCGGCGATCCGCTGATCAACGATTATCACGCGCTGGCGCTCAAGCTCGCAACCCCTGAGGAGATCGAGACCATCAAGAAGTATGCTTTTGCCGTTAACGATTATTTGAAGGCCTACTGGAAAGAGCGCGGCGTTATCCTCGTCGATTTCAAGCTCGAGTTCGGCAGACTCTCCGACGGCACCATCGTGCTGGCTGACGAGATCAGCCCCGATACCTGCCGCTTCTGGGATGCCGAGACCAAGGAAAAGCTCGACAAGGATCGCTTCCGTCGTGACCTCGGCGGCGTAGAGGACGCTTATGCCGAGATCATGGGAAGACTGTCTTAATAGATAACGGATAACGGATAACGGATAACGGTTCCCGGAAAGCCAAATGGCTTTTGAATTTGAATAACGTATACTGTCAATTACGCTCGTAGCTTCAGAAAAGCTGCGAGCGTTAAATTTTTCAATGAGAAAGAAAACGCCCGTCGTAAAATGTTATCCGTTAGCTTAGTTATATTTACTTTTGATTGACAAAAGTGTTTACTATGATATAATAATATCGGAAAAGTATTTGGGGGGAAAATATGAGAATCGTGATTAAGGTGGGCACCTCGACGCTCACCCATTCTACGGGACTTTTGAATATCAAGCGCGTTGAGAAGATGTGCAAGGTCATCTCCGATTTAAAGAACGCCGGTAACGAGATCGTGTTGGTATCGTCCGGCGCGATCGGTATGGGGCTGAGCAAGGTCGGCATCCACAGCCGCCCCGATGATATTTCGACCCTGCAGGCAGGCGCGGCGATCGGTCAGTGCGAGCTGATGTATGTGTATGACAAGCTGTTCGGCGAGTATAATCACACCGTCGCACAGATCCTGATGACCGGTGCGTTTGTCGCAATCGACGACTACGGCAAGAATCTCGACAACACGCTGTACCGCCTGTTGGAGCTGGGCGTGATCCCGATCGTCAACGAGAACGATACCGTCACGACCGATGAGATCGTGATCGGCGATAACGATACACTCGGCGCGATTATCGCCGAACGCGTGGACGCACAGCTCTTGATTATCCTCTCGGATATCGACGGATTGTACACCGCGAATCCTGCCGTTGACCCCGACGCAAAGCGGTTAGAGGTTATTGAGGAGATCACTCCCGAGATCGAGGCGCTCGCCGGAGCGGCAGGCTCCAAGCTCGGCACCGGCGGAATGGTGACCAAGCTCAAGGCGGCGAAGCAAGCGACAGAGAACGGCATCGAGGTCGTGATCGCCAACGGCAAGGATCCGGATATCCTGTATGATATCATGGACGGCGTCGCCGTATGTACGAGATTTGTAGTGAAGAAGTAAATAGCCTTCCCCTTGAGGAAATTCCCCTGTTAGGGGAAATGGGCAAAGCCCAAAAGGGTTGCCGTTCCTGCAAGG